>DAIUCA010000021.1:13730-22967 GCA_036846405.1 Candidatus Competibacteraceae bacterium | reverse complement strand
CCCCCCGTCGCTTCCCGCGCCAACGCCCCATGACTCACGACCGCCATCACGCCCATCAACAGTAACCATTTCATTGCTTAGTACCTGGTTGGTTTGAAAGACCCCGCAACCTAGTCGCGGCTATTCGGCCACTGCCTGAACCACTAACGCTACCTGGTTGACATCTCCACAAAACGCAGCCACCTGCTCCGCGTTGCCCCGCAACACCAGCACCACCCGTTCGCCAAACGCGCTGTCTTCCACGACTAGGCCCCCTTGGGCAATGCGGCGTTCCACCTGGCCCCAGTGGCCGTAATCCACCGCGATGCGCACCCGCCGCTGCACCATGTGTCTCGTGGTGGTGACCGCCGCTAAACCCTGTTTCACCGCCTCGCTGTAGGCCCGCTGCAAGCCGCCGGTGCCGAGTTTCACGCCCCCAAAGTAGCGCGTGACCACCACCAATAAGTCGCCCACCGGACTGTGGGTGACGATGTGCAACAGGGGCCGTCCCGCCGTGCCCTTGGGTTCGCCGGCGTCGCTACAGCCAATCCGCGATAAATCCGTCGGCGGCCCCACGCGATAGGCAAAACAATGGTGGGTCGCGTCCGAATACCGCTGTTTGACCAGGCCAATCTGCTGTTGGGCCGCCGCCACACTCGCGGCGGCGGTCACCGTGGCGATAAAGCGGCTCCGGTGCACCACGATTGCCGTTTCGCACGGCGCCGCCGGCACGAGATAGCCATCCACTCGGGGCTCATTCACGCCGATCTCCCGCCGACGGCCCGCGCCGTCTCGCTACAATTGCTGCGCATTTCGCCATTTCGAGTCTTCATCACATGAGCCAACACCAAACCTGGGGCGGTCGCTTCACCGAAACCACCGACGCCTTTGTCCAACAATTCACCGCGTCGGTGACCTTTGACCAGCGGCTCTATCGCCACGACCTGCGCGGTTCCCTCGCCCACGCCACCATGCTCCACCGCATCGGCGTGCTCACGGCCGACGAACTCGCGGCCATCCGCCAGGGCCTCGACCAGATTCGCGCCGAGATCGACAGCGGCCAGTTCACCTGGGCGGTGGCCCTCGAAGATGTCCACATGAACATCGAGGCCCGCTTGACCGCCCGCATCGGCGACGCCGGCAAGAAGCTCCACACGGGCCGCAGTCGCAACGACCAAGTCGCTACCGACATTCGTCTCTATTTGCGGGACGAGATCGACGCGATTTTGAGCCAGCTCTATCGCTGCCAAGCCGGCATCGTCGCCCTCGCCGACGCCGAGGCGGCCACGATTCTCCCGGGCTTTACCCACCTGCAAGTCGCCCAGCCGGTGACCTTTGGCCACCATCTCTTGGCCTGGTTTGAAATGCTCAAGCGGGATGCGGGCCGCCTGCTGGACTGTCGCGCACGCCTTAACGTGTTGCCCCTGGGGTCTGCCGCCCTGGCCGGCACCAGCTATCCCCTGGATCGGGCGTTTGTGGCCGCCCAACTGGGGTTCGATGGGCTCAGCCAGAACTCCCTCGACGCCGTGGCGGATCGGGACTTCGCCCTGGAGTTCTGCGCCGCCGCCAGCATCGTGTTGGTGCATCTGTCCCGCGCGGCGGAGGAAATGATTTTGTGGTCGTCGGCCCAATTCGACTTTGTCGCGCTGCCCGACCGCTTTTGTACCGGGTCGAGCATCATGCCCCAGAAGAAAAATCCCGATGTCCCCGAGCTGGTGCGCGGCAAAAGCGGGCGAGTCATTGGCCATTTGGTGGCACTGCTCACCCTCATGAAGGGCCAGCCCCTGGCCTACAACAAGGACAATCAAGAGGACAAAGAGCCGCTCTTCGACACGGTGGATACGGTGCTCGGCTGTCTTCGGGCGTTTAGCGATCTCATTCCCGCCATGCGGCCTCAGCGAGAACGGATGCGCGAGTCGGCCCGTTTGGGGTTTGCCACGGCCACGGATTTGGCGGATTACCTGGTGCGCCAGGGCATTCCCTTTCGCGATGCCCACGAAATCGTCGGCGCCGCGGTCAAGTTGGGGGTGGATACCCAACGGGATTTGGCCCAGCTCACCCTCGAGGAGCTTCAGGGTTTTTCGCCCCTCATCGCCGCCGATGTCTTCCCCGTGCTCACCCTCGAAGGCTCGGTGGCGGCGCGGGATTTGGTGGGCGGCACCGCGCCGGTGCGGGTCAAACAGGCCTGTGACGCCGCCCGCGCCTGGCTCGCCGACCAGCAAATGGCCCTCGACGCCCGCACCGCCGATTAATTGGGTGACGCGGGTGACGCGCCGCTCGGCAACAACGCGGCGGGCAGTTCCCCCGCCAACAGTTGTTGCAAGGCGGCCTCGTCCAGGCAGGGCACGCCGTATTTTTCCGCCTCCTGCAATTTGCTCCCCGGATTGGCGCCCACGATGAGGGCGCTGGTTTTCTTCGACACGCTGCCGGTGACCTGGGCCCCCAGCCGTATGAGCTGTTCGCGGGCATCGTCGCGGCTCGCGGTAGCCAGGGTGCCGGTGAGCACGAAGCGATAGCCCGCCAGGGGCGTCGCCGCCGTGGTCGCGTCGGTGACCATCTGTTCGTCCCAATGAACCCCCTGGGCCTGCAACGCCGCCACCCGCTGGCGGTTCGCCGGGTCTTGCCAGTAAGCCACCACGGCCTGGGCCACCAACGGGCCAATGTCGGGAATCGCCGCCAACCGCGCCTCATCCGCCGCCATGACCGCCGCCAGGGAACCCAAATCCGTCGCCAACCGCTTGGCGGTGTTTTCGCCCACCTCCGGCATCCCCAAGGCAAACAGCAGCCGCGCCAGGGTGGTGGCCTTGCTGGCTTGGATTGCCTGATGGAGCTTGGCCGCCGATTTTTCCCCCAGGCGGGGCAGGGCCGCCAAATCCGTCGGCGTCAGCGCATACAGGGCGGCCAAGTCGTCGAAACGCGGGTCGGCCACCAGGGCGGCCACCAACTTTTCCCCCAGGCCGGTGATGTCCATGGCGCGACGGCTGGCGAAATGGCGCACCGCCGCTTCCCGTTGGGGCAAGCAGGCCCAGCCCGCCGGGCAACGCAGCAAACCGCCCCCGTGGAGATGCACCAGCGCCGTGGCGCAGGCGGGACAGTGAGTGGGCGGCGACAGGGGCAACGCCTCGGCCGACCGGCGTTCCAGTACCACGCCCACGATTTCCGGAATCACATCCCCGGCCCGCCGCACGGTCACCGTGTCGCCCAGCCGCACATCCTTGCGCTGCAGCTCCTGGGCGTTGTGGAGCGTGGCGTGGCGCACGGTGACCCCCGCCACGGCCACCGGCGCCAATTGGGCCACCGGAGTCATCGCGCCGGTGCGGCCCACCTGCCATACCACCGCTTCCAATCGGGTGGTTGCTTCCCGAGGGGGATATTTGTGGGCGATGGCCCAGCGGGGCGACCGCGACGCCACCCCCAAATCCCGCTGTTGATCCAGGCGATTCACCTTGTACACCACCCCGTCGATCTCAAAGGGCAGGGTGTCCCGCTGGGCCTGGATCTCCTGGTAATAGGCGAGACAGGCCCCCATCCCCGCACAAAGACGATTCCACGGAGACACCGGCAGCCCCCAAGCGGCCAGGCGTTCCAGCACCGCGCCGTGGGTGGCGACGCCGTCCAGCTGGCCCACGCCGTAGGCGTAAAAATCCAACGGGCGCTTGGCGGTGTGCGTCGCGTCCAGCTGGCGCAGGCTGCCGGCGGCGCCGTTGCGGGGATTGGCAAAGGGCCGTTCCCCCGCCGCCCGCGCCGCGTCGTTAAAGGCATGGAACCCCGCCAACGGCATAAACACCTCGCCGCGTACGTCCAGGCGGGCGGGCACCGGCCCCGTCGTCGGCCGCAGTCGCGGGGGAATGGTCGCAATCGTGCGCACGTTGTGGGTGACATCTTCGCCGGTGAGACCATCGCCCCGAGTCGCCGCCTGCACGAGAACGCCCTCCTCGTAGCGCAGGGTCACGGCGAGGCCGTCGAGCTTGAGTTCCGCCAGATACTCCACCTGGGCCACTTCCAAATGGCGACACAGCCGCCCATCAAAGCCCACCGCGTCGCCCTCGCTGAAGGCGTTGTCCAGGGAGAGCAGCGGCGGTTCGTGGGGCACCGGCTGGAAGGCCCGATCCCCGGAATAACCCACCCGCTGGCTGGGCGAGTCGGCGGTCACCAGGGGGGGAAACTGGGCTTCGAGCCGCAAAAGCGCCTGCCGCCAGCGATCGTATTCGTCGTCGGGCACCGCGGATTCGGCCCCTTGGTAATAACGTTGATCCCACACGGCGAGTTGCTGGGCGATGGCTGCGTGGAGGGTCGCCGCCTGGGCCGCGTCGAGGGATCCATTCGGCGTCGTCACCAGGGACGCGACCGCCGCCGCCAGGGCCATTGCCTCGTCATGGGGGTCATGGGGCACCGTCACGCGGGCGGTCTCCACGCGCTCATGGCCCGATCGAATTCCAGGGCCTGGTGGCGCAACTCGTTGAGCCATAAGGATAAATCCGTCACCGGCTGCTGCTGGTCATCGCACAGAATGCCGCCCAGGCGCTGGGTAAACGCGTCGGCGAGACGGGCGAAATGTTCCACGCTGTCTACAGCGGGCAGCGGCCCAGGCAGAGGCAGATGCAACAGCAGCCCCGGAGTGCGCAGCTCGCGGATTTTGTCGAGTTGAAAGTTCCCCGGGGCGTGGATTTGGCCGATGCGCACCACGCATTCCGGCTGTTGGGCGCCCGCCACGAGGAAATGCAGCACGCCGTTTTGCGTGAGCCGCAGCTGGAGGGCGTGGGCGTGCTCCAGGATGGCGACCCCCGTAAACAGTTGTTGCGGCGGCGCGTGGACAATGGCCACCACATCCCGTTGGGGACGGGCCTTGGGGGCGACGCCCAGCTTCTGGGCCAGGCGGTCGATTTCCCCCCGAGACCCTTCCACCACCGATTCCGCCGCCGAGGAGTCCTGGCCCATGGCCCGCTTGAGGGCATCGCGGGCGGGGGTGCCCGACGCGGTGGCGGGTTTGGGCAGCTCCAGGCGTTCCGATTCCCCTGGGCTGGGATCGACCTGCCGCGCCGCGAGAATCGGCATCGGCGGCGGCGGTAACTCCCGCGCCAAGGGGGGAAAATCCGGTTCATGGCGCACCTCCGGCGGGGAGGGCCGGGACGGTCGTCGCCAATACCCCAAAAGCAGTCCCCCGAGGAGCAAAAGCCCCATGCCGGTCAAGGCCCACTGCCATTCGTTCATGGTGAATTCCCCTCGGAAAGGACGTCGCGGCGCCAAGATTCCACATTGACCGCGACTAAACGCGACACCCCGGGTTCTTGCATCGTGACGCCGATGAGCTGTTGTGCGGTTTCCATAGTCGCCTTGTTGTGGGTGATGAAAATCAACTGGACCCGCTGGGACATTTCCCGCAGGAGCGTTCCAAAACGGCCCACGTTGGCCTCGTCGAGGGGAGCATCCACCTCGTCAAGCAGGCAAAACGGCGCCGGATTGAGCTGGAAAATTCCAAACACCAACGACACCGCCGTCAATGCCTTTTCCCCACCGGACATTTGCTGGATGTGGCCAATCCGTTTGCCCGGCGGTTGGGCGAGGATCGCAATGCCGTCGGCCACTTGGCTCAACTTGGCCATGCCGCCGCCAAACAGGCGGGGAAACAGCGCGCCCAAGGCGGCGTTCACCCGCTCGAAGGTGTCGCGAAAACGGCTGTGGGTCTCCTGGTCGATCTGTTGAATCGCCGTGTCCAGGGCGGTCAACGCCGCGCTGAGATCCTCGTGTTGGCGATCCAAATAACCTTTGCGCTCCTGCACCTCGGCGTATTCCTGAATCGCCGCCAGGTTGACCGCACCCAGCTGCTGTAACTGTTCCCGCACCCGCCCCAATTGGGCCTCTTCGTCGGCGGCTTCTGGCAAATCGGCCAGGGCGTCCGTGAGGGGCACGCCCAATTCGTCCAGCTGCACCAGGGCGGTTTGCCGCAGCACCTGGTGTTCGTTGAGGCCGCCCTGCCACTGGGCCAGGGATTCTCGCAACGCCGTGATCTGGGTTTCCGTCTGGCGGAGCGCCCCGTCGGCCTGTTTGACGGCCTCATCGGCGGCGGTCACAGCCCCCCGCGCCGCGTCGCGGGCCGCGGTCGCGTCTTCATGGGCCAACAACAGCTCCTCCAACTGGGCCTGTTCCATGGCCACCTCCTCGTCTTCATGGGCCAATAACCCGTGCAATTCATCGACTTGCGCCTGGCGCTCCGCCTGAAGTCGCCCATTGCGTTCTTGGGCCGTTCGTCGCGCGTCGGCGTCCCGTTGGCGCCCGGTGGCCGCGAGCTGCGCCTGCTGCAACGCCGTCCGACAGGGCGCCACCTGGGCCTTGGCGGCGGCGACGGCGGCCCGTTCGTCTCGCCGACGTTGATCCCATGCCGCTTGGGCGGTCTCCGCGTCGGCGAGCTGTTCGAGAATTTCCTCCAACCGCAGCCGCGCGAGGGCCAGATTTTCCCGTTCTTCTCGCCATTCGTCGTCGAGATCGGCGAGTTCCGCCGTGAGCGCCTGGTGACGGCGCTGGTTCTGGGTCACCTGGGCCGCGCGTTGCGCCCGCTGGTGCTGGAGGGATTGCAGCGCCTTGGCCCGTTGATTCGCCGCCGCCTGGCCCTGCTGCTGGGCCTGTTGCGCGGTGTGCATCGCCGTGTGCGCGGCATTGCGCTGCTGTTGATAGCCGTCGATGGCGGCTTGGGTGTCCTGGGCGTCGGCGGCGAGCTGGGCAATCGCCTGTTGGCGGGCGATGACGCCACTTGCGCCGCCCCGTTGCCAGCGCAGCCAATCTCGCCCCACGCAAACCCCCGTGGGCGTCACCCAAAACTGGCCGTCTGCCAGCTCCTGACGGCGGGCCAGGGCCGTGTTCAGGTCGTCGATGGCGCGGCGTCCCCAGGCCAGATTCGCGGGAATTCCCCAGTCATCCCGATGTTCGAGGGCGGTGGCGTCCACGAGGCGCAGGTCGCCCTGTTGCCACCGGGATACCCAACGGGCCATTTGTGGCGCGTTGGATACCACCCGCGCCGTGGCCCAGGCCCCGAGCACCCCGTCGGCGGCGGCCACGACCGCGGGGGGAATCGCCAGGTGGTCGGCGAGACGGGTCGGCGCCCCGTCGTCATGGCCAACCGTCCCAGCGGGCGCGTCGTCCTCGCCCAAGGCGGCCGCTTGCAGGGTATTTAAGGCGCGCAACTGGCCCTGTTGCTGTTGCCATTCCCCCTGGGCCGCCGTCAACGCGGACTCGGTGGTGCGCAACTGCGCGACCAATGCCGCCAGTTCTGCCGCAAGACGGGTCGCGTCGGTTTGCCATTGGTGCTGTTCGGCCTCCAAATCGGCGCATTCGGCGTCGAGGTCCGCCAAACGGGCCAGATCGGCGTCCAGGGTGAGACTGTCCCGCTCCAATTGCAGCCGTTCGCGCCGCCGATCTCGCTGAAACAGCTGCTTTTCCAGCGCCTCGATGCGGGCTTTCTCGCCGGCGGCAGCCGCTTGGGGATCGCGCAAGGCCCGTTGGGCCTGATCCCACGCCGCCTGGCCGGCCTGATCCGCCCCTTCGGCCGTCTGCAACGCGGTTTCTGCCGCGGCGAGGGCGGTTTCGAGGGTCGCCAACTGGGCATCGTCAGCGGTAAGGGCGGTTTCGAGGGCTGCCAATTGGGCCGCATCCTCGGCGGCGTCGGCGGCCAGGCGGGCCAGGTCGGCGGTGAGTTGGCTGACGGCCTGTTGCCGCTGGCGACGGGTATCGGCTCGGTAGCTGAGCGCCTGGGACTGCTGTTGCACCGCGCTTTGCAGGCTAAACCACTGTTGCTGCTGGCGTTCTAGGGCATCGCGGGCCTGGTCTTGGGCGAGCTGGGCGGCGTTGAGCGCGGCCTGTTGCCGCGAAAACGCGGCGGCCTGTTGGGCGATTTGCTGTTCCAAGCGCCGATTTTGGCCCTCAGCGGCGGCCAGGCGGGTGTCGGCTTGGCGATAGCGCCGTCCCCACAGCCAGGCTTGGAGCTGGCGTTCTTCCTGGCGGAGCTGTTGGTATTTTTCCGCCTGCTTGGCTTGCCGCTGGAGCCGACTCAACTGGCGGCCCAGCTCCTGGCGGATGTCTTCCAGGCGGGCCAGGTTTTCCCGGGTTTGCGTCATGTGCTGGGCGGTTTCGCGCCGTCGCTCCTTGTACTTAGAAACCCCGGCCGCCTCTTCGAGAAAGGTCTGCAACTCGTCGGCCTTGGCTTCGATGATCCGCGAAATCATCCCCTGTTCGATGATGGCGTAGCTGCGCGGCCCCAGACCGGTGCCCAAAAACAGGTCGGTCACATCGCGCCGCCGGACCTTTTGCTGGTTGATGGAGTATTGGGACTGGCCGGCGCGGGTGATTTGGCGTTTGACGGCGAGTTCCGCGTACTGCCCCCAGGGGCCGGTGAGCCGCTGGCTTTCGTTGCTGAACACCAGCTCGATGGTGGCCTGGCCCACTGGGGGCCGTCGGCTCGTGCCGTTAAAAATCACGTCCGCCATGGCGCCGCCCCGGAGCTGGCGGGCGGAGCTTTCCCCCAGGACCCAGCGCACGGCGTCGATGACATTGGATTTGCCACAGCCGTTGGGGCCGACGATGGCCACGCGGTCGGCTTCCAGGGGAAAGGTGGTGGGGTCCACAAACGATTTGAAGCCCGCCAATTTGATCGCGGTGAGTCGCATAAATGTTTCAATCCACGCCCGTAGCCGAGCGAAATAGCTTGGAAGAGGTTACGCCCCTCCCAAGCATGATTATTCTCCTGAAGGGGGAGGTTTCAAACCAGCAAGGTGTACTGATGACTAAAAAACAACAGGGGTCGGTGAAGTGATACAGCGGGCGTTAGGTTTGGATGACATTCACTTTCTGGCTCTCGTTGATCGGTATTGAGGCATTCCCCATGTGGCGTTCTCCCCTCGTTTGTTGCGTTTTACTGACAGCTGCGGGCTGTCAAAACCTCTCGTTCCTGGACGGCGACCGCGCGGCGGCGGCACCCGCTTCGGCGGTCCCAGGGGCCGAAGCGCCCGCCCTAGGGATCGGGCCGAAGGCCCAGGAGGATCCGTCGGTGGCGGGTTTGGTGCGCCCGGCGGTGCAAACCACCGACAGCACCGATGAGGCACCCTCCTTCTTCGGGCGGCTGTGGACGCAATTGAATCCCTCGAAGCAAACCCCGGCGGCCCCAGCGGAATCGCCGGCGGCGACCGCGCAGCGGGTGGCCAATCCGCCGCCGCCCCTAGCGCTACCCCAGGGGGCGTCCTCGTCATCGTCCAAGCCCGCGCCGGTACG
>DAIUCA010000021.1:0-13720 GCA_036846405.1 Candidatus Competibacteraceae bacterium | reverse complement strand
CGGGCGCCGATTGTGGAGGGCGACGCGGATTTGCCGCCCGCCCGCGACGGCGATTTAGAGAAGGCTGCGGTCAAAAAACAGCATTATGCCGACGAAGGTAAGGATTATGGCTTGCCGCCGGTCACCTCCTTGCGGATTGACGGCCATTACCGTGGGCCAACCACCACCACGGTGCCCGGGGGACGACTCATTACCACGTACGAACTGCGGGACATGATCGCTAAAGCGACTGCGAAGCCGGCGAAAGGCAAGAAAGCGCCGCCGATGCCATTATTAATCGATGTCAGTAAGAAACAGGGGCGGCTGATTCCATCGGCGGTCTGGATGAGCGGGGCGGGCGAGAGCGACAAGACCGGTAAGGGATTAAAGGAAAAGTTCGTCAGCCAACTGGATAAACTGACCAAAGGCGACAAAACCCGTCCCATCGTGATTTATTCCATCGACAACCGCAGTTGGTATGCTTACAACGCGGCGCAACGGGCGGTGTTGGGGGGCTATAAAAATGTCATGTGGTATCGGGGCGGCATTCGCGCCTGGTATGAAGCGGGGCTGCCTTTCCGCAATAGCGACAAAGACCATTGGCAGTGAGGGACGAATGACGATGCAGTGGAGCAAACGCACCGAGTGGCGAGGCGGGTTAAAACCCGCCTGGTTACTGCGTTTGCCGGCTTTTCAGGTGCTGCGACTGCGGGGCGGCGACGGGCGCGCGTGAGTCGCCCCGTCGTCGTGAATGGCCTAAATCCTTCTCCCCCTTTCCTTCCTTACGAGCACCGAAACCATGTTCAATTCTCCCGAAAACAAATACCGTCCTTACGAGCCGGTGGCGTTGGCCCAGCGCCAATGGCCGAGCCGCGTCATTACCCAAGCGCCTTTGTGGTGCAGCGTGGATTTGCGCGACGGCAACCAAGCCCTCATCGAACCCATGGGATCAGAGCGGAAACACCGCTTTTTCCAACTACTCGTCGACATGGGCTTTAAGGAAATCGAAATTGGGTTTCCTGCCGCGTCCCAAACGGAATACGACTTTTGCCGCGAGTTGATCGAGGGCGGGCGGATTCCCGACGATGTCACGGTGCAAGTCCTTACCCAGGCGCGGGATCACCTGATCGACCGCACGTTTGAGGCCCTGCGGGGGGTCAAGCGGGCGATTGTCCATGTGTACAACTCCACGTCGGAATTGCAACGGCGGGTGGTGTTTGGCCAGGATCGCCGCGGCATTACCGACATTGCCGTGAAGGGGGCCCAGCGCATCAAGCAGCTGGCAGCTCAAAATCCCGATACGGCGTGGACGTTCCAATACTCGCCGGAAAGTTTTACCGGTACTGAACTCGACTTTGCCTTGGAGATTTGCGAAGCGGTGTTGGCGGTATGGGAACCCACGCCGACCCAGCGGGCGATCATTAATTTGCCGGCCACGGTGGAAATGAGTACGCCGAACATCTACGCCGACCAAATCGAGTGGTTTTTGCAGCATTTATCCCATCGAGACACGGTGATTCTGAGTTTGCATCCCCATAACGACCGAGGCACCGCGATTGCCGCCGCCGAGTTGGGATTGATGGCCGGGGCGGATCGCATCGAGGGCACCCTGTTTGGCAATGGGGAGCGCACCGGCAATGTGGACATCGTGACTTTGGGGCTGAATCTATACACCCAAGGCGTGCCGCCCCAGTTGGACTTTTCTAACATCAACCGCCTGATCCGCGAAGTGGAATCCTGCAATCAGCTGCCAGTACATCCCCGTCATCCTTACGCGGGGGATTTGGTGTTTACGGCCTTTTCCGGTTCCCACCAAGACGCCATCAACAAGGGATTTGCGGCGCGTAAACGGGCCAATGCGGATTGGTGGGAGATTCCTTACCTGCCCATTGATCCAGCGGATCTCGGGCGCACCTACGAAGCGGTCATTCGTATTAACAGTCAGTCGGGTAAGGGTGGCATTGCCTATCTCATGGAGAAGGAACACGGCCTTAATATGCCTCGGCGGCTACAAATCGAGTTTAGCCAGGTAGTGCAGCAGCTAGCCGACGCCACGGGTAAGGAATTGACCGCCATGCAGATTTGGGACGCTTTCGACGACGAATATCTGCAACGGTCTCGCCCATTTCGCCTACTCGACCATCGGGCCTTACCCGACACCCATGCGGCAGAAGTGCGCCACCTCACGGCAGAAATCGAGGAAAACGGGATAAAACGGGTGATTGAAGGTCGGGGTAATGGGCCGATTGCCGCCTTTGTCGAGGCGTTGCGCCACCACACCGGGCGGGCGATCAGCGTGGTGAGTTATCACGAGCATTCGGCGGGGTTTGGCGCCGATGCCACCGCTGTGGCCTATGTGGAAGCGCAGCTCGACGAGGGGCCCAGTGGTTTTGGCGTAGGCATGCACCCCAACATTGTCGGTGCATCCTTACGAGCCTTAATCAGCGCGCTGAATCGCCTAATGGCGAATCATTCCCCGAATGTTGCTGAATAAAATGCTGGTTGACCGCGCGGTACATGGTGCAATGCCGCCGCGCGCTCAAGTCGCTGGGAAAGAATAAAATGGATTTGTCACAAATATCGTTCAATTCGCAGCGGCTGCATAAAAAATGAGTCGGTAATTCGTGGGTGAATTGCCAGGAGGCAGATTCGGTGGTTTTGAGCATGCACAGCGTATTGCGGCGGTAGCAAGACAGCCCACTTTGACAGCGCACCTTGGCTACCAGGTTGTGTAAGGGCGACAGCCACAGGCTGTTAAGGGCAGTATTCGTAAGTTTTTGGGCTTCTGTTAGCAGGGTAATGAGCTGTTTTGGGGTAATGCGCCCAATGGTGTTCAGGGAAAGACTGATTTCCGCCGAATAGCCGGGTTGATAGGTGGCGGTAATGATGTCAAGGAAGTGATCGAAATTGGCGTCGGTGAGATGGTAGCTCAGCCCCACCTGGTGGCATTCATACTGGTCGATATTCATGTGCCGCGTTTCCATCAGTGTGACGCGCTGCATGAAAATCACCTGATCTTCAAACTGATCCGCTGGTGGGAGTTCATGGCTGTCGATTTCCAGGAATAGGCGCGATTTACTGGAACGTCGTTGGAGATAACGGACCAATTCCTGCCACCGCCCCAGACTCACCAAGCTGTCGGCGTTGCGCACAAACACCTTGTCCAAGTAACAGGCCGCCACCTCATCTAACGCCGCGATGAGATTGCCCAAATCCTCATTAATGACCTGGGTGAACTCCTTGCATTCGGGCTGCGGTTGACAGTCGTTATTGCAGTGGGTCGCGCAGGGCGGCATCCCGAAAATGTACAGGCTCTTGTGGTTGGGCAATTTTTTAACGGCGTCCGCGCTGAGGGTGGGTTCCACGCAGGGCGCTTGGGTATCGAGGACAGTGGTAGATCGCATGGTCAATTCCTTTCTATTGAGCGATGAAAAAGTGAAATCAGCGGGGGCGTAACTTCGCTTCGGGGGGTATCTGACGGAGTTTTATTTTAGGAAGCCTCTTCTATGAAAGCAGCAACTATTCTCGAAACGATTGGCAACACGCCCCATGTGCGCATTAACCGCCTGTTTCCCCACCACCCGCACGTGTGGATGAAGCTCGAACGGGCCAACCCCGGCGGCAGCATCAAAGACCGCATTGGCCTCGCCATGATTGCGGCGGCGGAACAGGCGGGGGTGCTCACCCCCGAGAGCGTGATTATCGAACCCACCTCCGGCAATACCGGCATTGCGCTGGCCATGGTGGCCGCCGTGAAGGGCTATCGCTTGATGCTGGTGATGCCGGAATCCATGTCCCTGGAGCGGCGCCGTTACATGGGGGCCTTGGGCGCAGAACTCGTGCTCACGCCTCGGGAAAAGGGCATGGGGGGCGCCATCGAGAAGGCCCAACAGCTCCTGGCCACGATTCCCCACGCCTGGATGCCCCAACAGTTTGAAAACCCCGCCAACATCGACATCCACGTGCGCACCACGGCCCAAGAAATCCTCGACGACTTTCCCGAGGGTCTGGATTACCTGATTACCGGCGTGGGCACCGGCGGCCACATCACCGGCTGTGCGCGGGTGCTGAAACAGCATTTTCCCGCCCTCCAGGTGTTCGCCGTCGAACCGCAAAAGTCGCCGGTCATCAGCGGCGGCCAAAAGGGACTCCATCCCATCCAGGGCATCGGCGCCGGTTTTATTCCCAAGAACCTGGACACCACGGTGCTCGATGGCGCCATCGCCGTCGCCCACGAAGACGCCTTCCAATGGGCGGTGCGCTGCGCGCGGGAAGAGGGGATTTTTATCGGGGTGTCCTCGGGGGCGTCCCTGGCGGCGGTGCAACAAAAGCTGCCCGAAATCCCCGCCGATGCCCGCGTGCTCACGTTCTGCTACGACACGGGGGAACGGTATCTCTCGGTGCCAGGGCTGTTTGAAATGGCGGACATCGCCACCAGCGTCTAATCCTCGGCGTCGAGCTGCTGGCGGCGTTCGTAAAACGCCGTCGCGAAGGCGTCGAAGCGGTGGTCGGCGATGGCGGCCCGCAGTCCGGCCATGAGTTCTTGGTAGTAATGCAGGTTATGGATGCTGTTGAGCCGCGCCCCGAGGATTTCTTGGCATTGATCCAGGTGGCGTAGGTAGGCCCGGCTGTAGTGTCGGCAGGTGTAACAGCCACAGGTGGCGTCCAGGGGACGGGTGTCCGCTCTGTAGCGAGCGTTGCGGATTTTGAGGTCGCCAAAGTGGGTGAACAGATGGCCGTTGCGGGCATTGCGCGTGGGCATCACGCAATCAAACAGGTCAATCCCTCGGCGAACCGCTTCCACCAGGTCTTCGGGCTTGCCCACCCCCATGAGGTATCGGGGTTTGTGGCGCGGCAACAGGGGCGCCGCGTGATCCAACACGGCGAGCCGCTCTGCTAAAGGTTCACCCACCGCCAGGCCCCCCAGGGCGTAGCCGTCGAACGCCAAATCCACCAACGCCGCCGCCGATTCGCGGCGCAAGTCCGGATACATACCGCCTTGAACAATCCCAAACAGCGCCGCCGAATTGCCCAGATTTCGGTGGGCCGTTTGGCTGCGTTGGGCCCATCGCAAGGACAGCTCCATGGAGCTGCGGGCCTGGTCGTGGGTCGCGGGATAGGGCGTGCAATCGTCGAAAATCATCACCACATCGGCCCCGAGGGCCTGTTGGATTTCCATGGAGACCTCCGGGCTTAAAAACACCGGATCGCCGTTGATGGGCGATTGAAAGCGCACGCCCTCTTCGCTGATCTGCCGCAGGGACGCCAGGCTAAACACCTGAAAGCCGCCAGAATCCGTGAGCATCGGCCCCGACCAGTGGCAAAAATCGTGGAGGTCCCCATGGGCCTGAATCACCGCCGGCCCCGGCCGCAGCATCAGGTGAAAGGTGTTGCCCAAGATGATTTGCGCCCCGGTGGCGTGGAGTTCTTCCGGGGTCATGGCCTTCACCGTGGCGTAGGTGCCCACCGGCATGAAGGCGGGGGTGTCCACGACACCTCTTACAAACTGCAATTGGCCCCGACGAGCCGCGCCATCGGTGTGAAGTAATTGAAATTCCAAGGAAATTGACCCTCAGTGGCAAGGCGTGAGACCTAGACAAGATTTATACAAAGCCGCGACAGCGGGGATTTTTTAGCGACTGGCGTCGGTCGATAGCCAACACCTTTTAAGACTTTCCGAGACGAGAGCTGCTATGAACATTGCCATTGTGGGCACCGGCATTGCGGGATTGACCGCCGCCTGGCTGCTCCATCGGGAGCATGAAATCACGGTGTTTGAGGCAAATGATTACGTGGGGGGCCACACCCACACGGTGTCGGTATGTGTAAACGGCGCCTTTCACGACATCGACACCGGGTTCATCGTCTACAACGAGCGAAATTATCCCCGATTTACCCAGCTGCTGGCGGCCATTGGCGTCGCGACCCAGCCCACCCGCATGGGCTTTTCCCTGCGCTGCGACCGCACCGGGCTTGCCTACTGTGGGGACAACCTCAACGCCCTGTTTGCCCAGCGGCGCAATCTGCTGTCCCCACGGTTCTACGGCCTGCTGTTGGACATTCTCCGCTTCAACCGCGACGCCAAGCACCACCTGGCCCGGGGCGTGGATTCCACCCTCACGTTGGGCGATTTCCTCCACCAGGGCCGCTACGGCGACGGCCTGGTGAACCAATATGTGGTCCCCATGTGCGCGGCGATTTGGTCATCGCCGCCGGCCACCATGAAGCAAATGCCCCTCCATTTTTTCCTGCGGTTTTTCCACAACCACGGGCTGTTTAACGTGGTGGATAAGCCCACCTGGCGGGTGATTCAGGGAGGATCGCGCCGTTACGTGGAGGCGCTCACCGCCGGTTTTCGCGACCGCATTCGGCTCAACACCCCGGTAACCGCCATCGAACGTCAGCCCCAACGGATCGTCATGCACACGGGCGACGGCGCTACCCAGCATTTCGACCAGGTGTTCATCGCGGCCCACAGCGACCAGGCCCTCGGCCTCCTGGCCGACCCCACGCCGGCGGAACAGGCGGTGCTTGGCGCCATTCCCTACCAGGCCAACGACGTGGTGCTCCACACGGATACCACGCTCCTGCCCCACGAACCCCTGGCGCGCACCGCCTGGAATTACCTGGTGCCGTCAGCGGCCCACGAACAGGTGTCGGTCACCTACTACATGAACGTGCTCCAAAACCTTCAGGCATCGGTGGATTTCTGCGTGACCCTCAACAGCAGCGACCGCATTGCGCCCCACAAGGTATTGCAGCGCTACACCTACCATCACCCGATGTTTACCCCCGAAAGCGTCGCCGCCCAAGCCCAGCACGGGACGATTAGCGGCGTCCATCGCACCCACTACTGCGGGGCCTATTGGGGCTATGGCTTCCACGAGGACGGGGTGAATAGCGCCTATCGGGCCGTCGATGCCTTCCGTGCCCATCGCCAGTCCCAGGCCGCGTAGATGAACAGTGCGATTTACACCGGCACCGTGCGCCATCGCCGCTTCGCCGTGCGGCCCCACGCCTTTCGCTATGGCCTGTTCATGGTTTATCTGGATTTGGACGAGCTGGATCAGGTGTTTCGCGGCAGTTGGCTGTGGACCACGCGGGGCTGGGGCTTGGCCCAATTTCGCCGCCGCGACCACGTGGGCGATCCGCAAACGCCCTTGAAAGACACCATCCGCCAGCTGGTGCAGGCCCAGTTGGGCTTTACGCCCTCGGGGGCCGTGGGCCTGCTCACCCACCTGCGCTACTTCGGCTACTGCTTCAACCCCCTCAGCATTTACTACTGCTTCGGTGCAGCCGAGGGCGACGAACCGCCGCCCCTGGAAGCGATCGTCGCCGAGGTCACCAACACCCCCTGGGGCGAGCGCATCGCCTACTGCTTGGACGTGCGCCACCAGGGTCGCCGGCAGCACAGCCGCTTTCAAAAGCAGATGCACGTGTCGCCTTTCATGCCCATGGATCAGCAGTACCAGTGGCGGAGTACGGCGCCCGGCGAGCGCCTGGCGGTGCATTTGAGCCTGTGGCAGTCCCCAGAAGATGGGGCCGCCGACCTGAAAACCTTCGACGCCACCTTGAGCCTGCGCCGCGAACCGATCACCCCCGGGCGGCTGCGGGCCCTGCTGTTCTGGCGCTTTCCCCTCATGACCCTGCAAGTCATCGCCACCATTCATTGGGAAGCGATGCGCCTGTGGTGGCGCGGCGTGCCGCTCCACAACCATCCCACCACGCCACCGCCGACGGCGGCGGCTTCATTTCCCGCGACGACCCTGCCGTCGTTGCCTATTCCCGCGAGTGCTCCATGAAATCTGCTGCTTTTGTTCTACCGGTTCCCGGGGCGCCGCGCTCGCGGGCCGACCGCTATCTCCGCCGCCAACTGCTGTCGGCGTTCTCCCGCCTGGAACACGGCACGCTCACCCTGATCGACGGCGAGCAGGTGTGGCATTTCTCCGGCAGCGCCGCCCAGGACGGCGCGCCCCACGCCACCTTGACCATCCACGACCCCAACGCCTACTGGCGCATCGCTCTGCGCGGCAGCGTCGGGGCGGCCGAAAGTTTCATCCACGGGGAATGGGAAACCGACGATCTCACCACCCTCATCCGCCTGTTTGCCCGCAACACCGCCATGGACGCGGCCCTCGACAGCCCTTGGGCCTGGGTGGGCCGCCAGCTGTTGGGGCTGTACCACGCTCGGCGGCGCAACACCCGCGAAGGCAGCCGCGAAAACATCGCCGCCCACTACGATCTGGGCAACGATTTCTATCGGCTCTTTTTAGACGACACCCTGATGTATTCCTGCGCCGTGTTTCCCGACGAGCGCACCGATTTGAAAAGCGCCTCGTTGGCCAAACTCGACCGCATTTGCCGCAAATTGGCGTTGCAACCCACGGATCACGTGCTGGAAATCGGCACCGGCTGGGGGGGCTTTGCGATTTATGCCGCCAGCCATTACGGCTGCCGCGTGACCACTACCACCATTTCCCAAGCCCAATACGATTACGCCTGCCAGCGGGTACAACAGGCCGGGTTGCAAGACCAAATCACCGTGCTGTTGAAGGATTACCGCGATTTGGACGGCCAATTCGACAAGGTCGTGTCCATTGAGATGATCGAAGCGGTGGGCCACCAGTATCTGGGGGCCTTCTTCGCCCAATGCCAGGCGCGGCTGCGGCCCGACGGCCAACTGTTCATCCAAGCCATCACCATCGCCGACCAGTTTTACGCCGAATCCCTCAAAACCACGGATTTCATCCAGCGGTACATTTTCCCGGGGGGCTGTTTGCCGTCGGTGGCGGCGCTCACCCACGCCACAGCGAAGCACACGGACTTGCGGCTGATTCACCTGGAAGACATCGGCCCCCATTACGCGACGACGCTCCAGCGGTGGCGGGAGCGCTTTAACGCCCAAGCAGACGCCGTTCGCGCCTTGGGTTTTAGCGACGCCTTTATCCGCATGTGGAATTACTACTTTTGCTACTGCGAGGCGGGGTTTCTGGAACGCACCATCGGCACGGTGCAATTGGTGTTCACCCGCCCCGATTGCCGTCGCTCGCCGATTTTGCCGGCCCTGTGACCGCCCCGTCGGCGCCAGCCGCCGCGACTGCGGCGCCCCCCGCGTGGGTGACGTTGGCGGGCTATCTCGGGGGGTATCAGGTCATTTGGGGGCTGTGCGTCGGCTTTCCCGAATCTTGGCTTGGGCCGCTGCTGGCGCTGGTGTACTTGGGCCTGCATGCCGCCCGCTGTCCGATCGACCTGCCCCTGATGCTGGGGGCGGCCCTCGGGGGCTGGCTGTTGGATAGCCTGCCTGTGGCCCTCGAACTCCTGCGTTATCGCGGCCAGGATCCGAGCGCCGTCGTGGCCCCCCTGTGGATTGCGCTCCAATGGGGAATGTTTTCGGTGATTGGGCGGGTGGCTTTGGGATGGCTCCATCACCGCCTGATCTGGGCGGCGGCGTTGGGGGGCAGTTTGGCGCCCTTGGCCTACGGCGGCGGCGCGCAGCTCGGGGCCGCGATCCTGCTACAGCCGTCCTGGGCGCTGATGGTGATTGGCGTGAATTGGGCGGTGGCGCTGCCGCTGCTGTGCCTCGCGGCGCGCCAGCCCGACGGCCTATGGCGTGGGCGTTAACGGCACAAACAGCTGTTGGCGATAGAACCGCAGCTCTTCGATGGAATCCCGCACATCGTCCAACGCCAGGTGGGTCGAGTGCTTGCTGTGTTTCACCCGAGGATACCAGCGCTTGGCCAGCTCCTTGAGGGTGCTCACATCCAAGTTGCGGTAATGGAAAAAGCCTTCGAGGGTCGGCATTTCGCGGGCGAGGAAGCGGCGGTCTTGACAGATGCTGTTGCCGCACATGGGCGATTTCCCCGCCGGCACATATTCGCGGAGAAACGCCAGGGTTAGGGCCTCGGCTTGGGCGGCGTCCAAGGTGCTGGCGCGCACCCGCGCGGTGAGCCCGGAATGGCCGTGTTGCTTGGTGTTCCAGGCGTCCATGGCGCTCAACCGTTCATCGCTTTGGTGAATCGCCAGCACCGGCCCTTCGGCGAGCACCGTGAGCTGGCTGTCGGTAACGATGGTGGCGATTTCCAAAATGGTGTCCGTTTGGGTGTTTAATCCGGTCATCTCCAAATCAATCCAAATCAGGTTATCGGCGTTCAACATGAGAAAAATCCAAGGGCAGGGCGAGCGAAATCCGAGTGTACGGCAGAGCATTTCCAGGGAGCCAACGACGGCACGTACGGTCCTCAGAGCGCCATGAGTCGGCGACGGCTCACGGATCAACAGCGCCGGCGCATCGCCGGTAATCAGGCGAAAACCACCGCCGCTGCGGTTGCGGATCACTCGGAGACGGGCGAGACCGGCGAGGGACCGTGGTGCACAGGCCAGGTGATTAGCCATTTCGGGGTATTTGCCATCGTGGAAGCCGCCGACGGCGGGCTGCATCGCTGTCGTCTGCGCCAGAACCTGGGCACGGCGGTGTGTGGCGACGCCGTGCAGTGGCAACAACCGCCCACCGGCGATGGGGTCATCGGCGCGGTTGCCCCGCGGCGCAATCTGCTCACGCGGCCCGATTACAGCGGCCATCCCAAGGCGGTTGCCGCCAACATCGACCAGATTCTGGTGGTGGCCGCACCGCTGCCCGCCCTCAACGAGGGGCTGCTCGACCGCTATTTCGTGGCGATTCGCGCCTTGGGCGCCCAAGCGCGGCTGCTCATCAATAAATGCGACCTGCTGGATGCCGCCGGCCGCGATGCGCTCACCCACCAGGTTGCGCCCTATGCGGCCCTCGCGACGGTGCATTTCGTGAGTCTTCGCGGGGGAACCGCCGACCAGGAACCGCTGGATACCCTGTTGCAGCGGCTGTTGCACGACCAAATCAGCCTGTTGGTGGGCCAATCCGGCGTGGGCAAATCGTCTCTGGTTCAACGGCTGCTGCCGGATAAGGACATCCGCACGGCGGCGGTGTCGTTGGCTACCGGCAAGGGCACCCACACCACCACCAGCAGCACCCTGTATCACCTGCCCTTTGGCGGCGATCTCATCGATTCCCCCGGGGTGCGGAGCTTTGAATTGGGCGACATCGCGGCCCACCAGGTGCAGGACGGCTTTCCCGACGTGACCACGGCCGCCGCCCACTGTCGCTTTGCTAACTGTCGTCATCGCCAAGAACCCGGCTGTGCGGTGCAAGCCGCCATTGGGGCGGGGCAGCTCCAGGCCCGACGGCTCCAAAGCTATCACCAGCTCCTCGACGAACGCGCCGCCCACCAGCAGCGGTATTGACGGCGCTGCATTGCGCCAAATCGTCACAGATTGCTGTCACCATCGCCCAACAGCCCAACGGCTTCCCCCTCACCTCTGGAGACTGGCGTCATGTCCTTTACCGCGTCGATTTATCCCCTGTTGGCGGGCTACCAGCAGGCGGCGAACACCTGGCAACAGTTGGCGTTGCACCACCATCAACAGCTCTTGAACCACCGCGATCATCGGGAACGCCGGGGTCAGCAGCTCGCCGCGCTCTTCCCCCTAATGCAGCCCCTGACCCTGGCGACGGATTGGGCGGCCTATTGCCAAGACTTTATCCAACGCCAATGGCTGTTTTGGGATGTGCTGCGCCAGCGGGGCGACATCTATTTCCAGCTCGAAGAAGCCGAAGCCAAGCCCATTTTGGCCTTCGAGTACGAGCTGATTAGCGACGGCCGCACCTACAAACGGCCAGTGAACTACGCCCTCATTCGGATTTTGCCCGGGGCCGACGACCCGGCGCCGGCGGATCATCGCCGTCCCTACCTCATCATCGACCCCCGGGCTGGCCAGGGGGCGGGCATCGGCGGTTCCAAGACGGAAAGCCAGGTGGGCATCGCCCTCAAGGCCGGTCACCCGGTGTATTTCGTGATTTTTTACCCCCAACCGGAACCCGCCCAAACCCTCGCCGAGGTCTGTCGGGCGGAGGCCGAGTTCGTCCGCCTCATCCGCGCTCGCCACCCGGATGCGCCCCGCCCGATCATCGTGGGCAACTGTCAGGGGGGCTGGGGCGCCATGCTCCTGGCGGCCACCCATCCCGGCCTCACCGGTCCGGTGGTGCTGAACGGCGCGCCGCTTTCCTTCTGGGCCGGTTCCCAGGGAAGCCACGCCATGCGCTATCTGGGGGGCCTGGTGGGCGGCACGCTGCCGGCCCTGGTGTTGAGCGACTTGGGCGGCGGTCGCTTCGACGGCGCTCATTTGGTCTCGAACTTTGAAACCTTCAATCCGGCCGCCGTGTGGTGGCGCAAGTACTACGACGTGTATTCCAAAATCGACACGGACCGCGCCCGTTACCTGGACTTTGAACGCTGGTGGAGCGGCTTCTATTTCATGAACGAGGCGGAAATCCGCTGGATTCTCGAAAACCTGTTCATCGGCAACAAACTCGCTCGCGGTCAGGCCAATTTGGACCCCCACACCCGCATCGACCTCAGGCAAATTCAATCGCCGATCATCGTGTTTGCCTCCCAGGGGGACGCGATTACCCCGCCCCAACAGGCCCTCAACTGGATTGCCGACACCTACCGGGACGAGCGGGAAATCAAGGTGCGCGGCCAGCGGGTGATTTATTTGATCCACCACGATGTGGGTCACTTGGGGATTTTCGTGTCGAGCCAAGTCGCCAAAACCCACCACAGCCAGATCACCTCCACCATGAAAACCATCGAGTCGCTGGCCCCCGGGCTGTACGAAATGGTGATCGAGAACCAGGAGGGCGAGGGCGATGACGCGGTGTTTACGGTGGCCTTTCGGGAACGGCGCCTGGCCGAGGTCATCGCGAGCCACGACGACGGTCGGGAAGACGAGTGGATTTTTGGCACCGTGGCGCGGCTGTCGGCGCTACTCACCGAGGGCTACGAGCTGACCCTGCGGCCGGTGATTCAGGCCCTGGTGACCGACGAATGGGCCGCAACCCTGCGCCAGCTCCACCCCCTGCGCCTGCGCCGCTCCTTGGTGAGCAGCCGCAATCCTGCCTTGGCGGCGCTGCCGCTGCTGGCCGATTGGGCCACGACCCATCGCCAGCCGACCACGGACGACAACCTGTTTGTGCGCCTAGAACGCATCGGGGCCGACGGAATAGAACAGCGTCTGAATCAATCCCGCGACCTGCGCAATGCCCGACTGGAACTGCTGTTTCACAGCATTTACGACAATCCGATCATGCGGCGGATTGGCGAGCGGGAAATCGCCTTTTGGACCCAAACCGACGGGTTCGACCCGCAAGAGCTGCCGGAGGTACAGCAGGCATTGGCCCACCGAGACGACGGCAGCTATGTGGAGGCGGTCATTCGCCTGTTGATTTTGATGGCGAAGGCTCGGGGCACCGTGCGCCGGGACCGCTTAGAAAAATCCAACCAGCTCCTCAGCCACACCCCGCCGTTTGCGAGCGTCTCTAAGATTCAGATTCGCCACATCATCCACGAGCAGACCTTGATTGCGGACTTTGGCGGCGACGCGGCGGTGACCAGTCTGGCGCGGCTGATTCCCGATGCGGATCAGCGGTTGGCCGCCTTAGCCATCGTGGAAGACATCGCCGGGCCGGTGGCCGAGATGACCCCCGACACCCAGGCCATGTTTACGCGCCTGCAACAGGTGCTCGGCGTGGCGCCGGCGCGCACGGCGGCCTAGAAGACGATCATGAGCAGCTCATGGCAGCAGGAAACCGCTCGGGTGTTGGGGCGGCCGATCAAATGGGCGGATGAATTCGCCGATGGCACGCTCGGCC
>DAIUCA010000020.1:8429-23810 GCA_036846405.1 Candidatus Competibacteraceae bacterium | reverse complement strand
TCATCAGCATTTTCGACTAAGCCGCACCATACCGTTCCCGATAGGCCAGCAACGCCGCGCGATGCGCCGACGGACAATGGGCGACCACTTGACTGAACCGCGCCAACGCCAACACCGGCAACTGTTGTTCCGCCGTGAGGCGCGTGGCCGCCGAGCGCGGGTCGTCATCGCTTAACCGCTCTTCCCGATCAAGGGCGATCACCAGGCCCGCCGGTGTCGCGCCGTGCTGCCGCAGCAATTGCAGCGATTCGGTCACCGCCGTGCCCTTGGTGAGCACGTCGTCGAGCACCATCACCCGTCCCGTGAGCGGTGCGCCCACCAACGCGCCGCCTTCCCCGTGGGCCTTGATTTCCTTGCGATTGAAGCTCCAGGGCAGATCGCGGCCCGCCGCCGCCAGCGCCACCGCCGTCGCGCTCACCAGGACAATGCCCTTGTAGGCCGGCCCAAACAGTTGGTCGTGGGCGGGCGTCGTGGGCTGCAACAGGGTCGCCGCGTACAACGCCCCCAACTGGCCCAAAGCTGCACCGCGATGAAACACGCCGAAGTTGAAGAAATACGGGCTTTCACGGCCTGATTTGAGGGTGAATTGGCCAAATTGCAGCGCCCCGCAGTCGTGGGCGAGGGCGATAAAGCGGGCGGCGATCTCGTCCGCCGACAGCAGCGCCGTCATGGCCTACTCGACCACTACCGCCGTGCCGCTCGCCGACACCATCAACATGCTTTGGCCGATGGTTTCGTAATCGAGCGCGACGCCGACAATCGCGTTTGCGCCCACGGCGCTCGCCCGGGCTTTGAGTTCTGTCAGCGCCAGGTCGCGGGCTTTCTGCAACTCCCGCTCGTAGGTCGCCGACCGTCCACCGACGATGTCGCGAAAGCCGGCGAGGATGTCCTTAAAGATGTTGGCGCCGAGAATCGCTTCGGCGGCAATCACGCCGCAGTACTTGACGATGGTTTTGCCTTCGAGCGTGGGAGTCGTCGTGATGAGCATGGAACACACCTTGGTTGAAGAATCGGAATTCCTAAGCGGCCGTGGCGGTCATCCCGCAAACGGGCTGGGCAAATAACGTGGCCACGCCCCGCAGGGTGGGGTGCTCGGCGGTGATGAGGGTTAGCGGAATCGTCTGCAAATAGGCGCGGTAACGGCCTTTGTTCTCGAATTGCGCGCGCAGAGGGCTGTGCTGCAATTCGGCCAGTGTCAAGCGCGGCAACAGGCCGCCGCCTAAATACACGCCGCCGGTCGCCCCGAGGGTCAACGCCAAGTCGCCCGCCGCGCTGCCCAGCAAGCTGCAAAAACTCTCGATGGCGCGCTGGGCCATGGGATCGTCAAATCGCCGAGCAAAAATCGCGGGCGGATGGATCGACAAGCCCGCATCGCCCACGAAATGGCGATACAGCCGCACCAAGCCCTCGCCGCACAGCAGCGTTTCCAGCGACACCGGCCCCTGGGCCGCAAAGGCTGCGGCCAAAGCCCATTCGGCGGGCGTGGTGGGCGCCAGGCTGCGGTGGCCGCCCTCCCCCTGAATGACGGCAAATCCCTGGGGATGGGGAATCAGGCCCGACACGCCCAAACCGGTGCCGGGGCCGAGCACGGCGATGGCGCCTCGAGGGTCGCCCTGGTCGGGGCCGCCCAACGACACGTGGTCATCCACGGCGAGCTGGGGAATGGCGAGGGCGAGGGCGGTGAAATCGTTCACCACCGTGAGCGACGACCAGCCAAACGCGGCCCGCAGGGCGGTCACGGAAAACTGCCAGGGATGATTCACCAGGGCGATCGCGTCGCCCCGCACGGGAGCCGCAACGGCCAAGGCCGCCCGCTGCGGAATGAAATCCAGACGGCTCAGATAGGCGTGAAGGGCGGCGCTTAAGGACGGCTGGTCGATACAGCGCTGAACGTGAAGCTGGGAAAAGGTGTTCTGCATCGGCGACCAGCAGGCAAAGCGGGCGTGCGTGCCGCCGATGTCGCCCACCAGATTCATGAGAGCACGGGCGCTTTGGGCCACGCCACATAACGGCCCGTGAACTGCACGGCGGTCAAATCGCCGCCAAACACTTTGATTTCTAAGGACAAGGTGGCCTTGCGCTGCTGTTCGTAGTCGGCCACGAACTGCTGGCGGACCGAAACGGCAGGCCAGGGACAGCGGGCAATGAGTTCATGGCGCACGGGGGCGAGAAAGCGCACGTCGGCGTGCGCAATGGCGATGTCGGCATCCTGTTCATAGGCGCGTTCAGACAACAGCAGATAAATCGTCGCCCATCCACAGAGACTGCACAGGGACGCCAAGCTGCCGCCAAACGCGGTCTGTTTATCGTTCAGATTGGGAACGAGAGGCGCAGCGAGGGCGATTTCGTCCGCGTCCTGGTGGTGGAGATAGACCCCCATGGCCTGGGACAGGGGCACGTGTTGCAACAAAAAACGGTCGATAGGATGCACAACAGCAGTCCGCAGCGGGGTGAATAGGGACGGCTAGTGGCCGCGAACCAACTTCTGAAAAAGCAATTGCGGATCGGTCGTCGCCCGCAGGGCCTGACAAAATTCGGGTTGTCGAAACAGCTCGGCGGCGTGGGCGATGATCTTCAGATGCTCATTCGTAAAGTGGTCGGGCACGACGAGGCCGAATAACAAATCGACGGGCTGGTTATCGGGTGCTTCAAAGGGAATGGGGCGGTTGAGTTTCAGAAAAGCGGCGAGGGCCGTCGTCACTTCGGGCAGCCGCCCGTGGGGCAGGGCGATGCCCGACCCCAGACCGGTGCTACCCAAATGTTCCCGTTGGACGAGACGATCGAAAATGGCGGTTTCCAGATTCTCGTCGTTCTCGGCCAATAGATTAGCGAGCTGTTCGAGCGCGCGTTTTTTGCTGCTGATGGTGGGCAGCACCCGCACGCGGGCGGGCGCGAGCAGCTCGGCGAAGTTGACCATGGCTAGGCGACAGCGCCGTTATTCGGCGGGCGGTTCGACAAAATCTCGCACCTTCTCGCTCCGGTGTTTATCGGAAGTTTTTTCTTTATGGCGTTTGATTTGCCGGTCGATTTTGTCCATGAGCAGATCGATGGCGGTGTAGAGATTTTCTTCGACGGCGTCCGCGTGGAGGTCATTGCCCGCCACGTGAACGGTCATTTCTGCTTTCTGCTGGAGTTTTTCCACACTCAAAATCACATTCACACTCGTGGCCTGTTCGTAATGGCGTTCGATGCGTTCCAGCTTTTCGAGAACATATTGGCGCAGGGCTGCGGTGATCTCGACATGATGACCCGTGAGGTTGACTTGCATGGGATGGCTCCTTGTTTTTGTTGGAAAAACCGACGGTTAAGTCGGCATCAAAAGCGACCGCCGGCTACAAATGCCGACGATCAGTCGAAGAGGGGATCGCCATGATTTCCCGATACTTCGCCACCGTGCGCCGCGCCACCACAATGCCTTCTGCTTTGAGCAGTTGGGTGATTTTGCTATCGCTCAGCGGCTTGTCGGGATTTTCGCCGTGAATCAGCTTTTTAATCATGGCGCGAATCGCAATCGACGAGCATTCGCCGCCCCCTTCGGTATTCAGGTGACTCGAGAAAAAGTACTTGAACTCGAAAATGCCCCGAGGCGTGTGCATGTATTTCTGGGTCGTGACCCGCGAAATCGTGGACTCGTGCATTCCCATGGATTCGGCAATATCCCGCAGCACCAGCGGTTTCATGAACTCTTCGCCGCGCTCGAAAAAGGTCTGTTGGTGTTCGACGATGCAGATGGCGACGCGCAACAGGGTTTCGTTGCGGTTGCGTAGACTTTTCAGAAACCACCGCGCTTCTTGCAGATGATTTTTCAGACATTGATTGTCGTGACTGGAATCGGCCCGCCGAATGAGCCGAGCATAGTCGGCGTTAATCCGCAGCCGTGGGGCGTGGTCGGGGTTGAGTTCGACGGTCCAACGGTCTTTGAGCCGCTTCACAAACACATCCGGCACCACATATTCCGTGCCCGCCACGCCAAACTCCCGCCCGGGATAGGGATTGAGCTGCTGAATCAGTCCGATCACCCCGTCCAAATCCTCGCGGGTGAGCCGCAGCCGCCGCAGAAGACCGTCGAAATCCCGCGCCACCAGTAAATCGAGATGCTGATTGACGATCACGAGGGCCTCAGCCCGCCAAGGCGTGTCGCTGGGCCGCTGTTCGAGCTGCAACGCCAGACATTCCCCCGGATGGCGGGCCGCGATACCCGGCGGGTCAAACCGTTGGATGCGCTTCAGCACCGCCTCGATTTCCGACATATCTAGTTCGCTATTCAGACCCTGGGCGATGTCGGTAAGGGGTTGGCAGAGGTAACCGCGATCGTCCACTGCGTCGATGAGGGCGAGGGCAATCTCGCGGTCGGCTTCGGTCATGGGGGTGAGATTGAGTTGCCACAGCAGATGATCCCGCAGATCGCCACTCGCCGCCGCGCAACGCTCCAAGGGATTGTCATCGTCGTCGCCCTGTATCCCGCCAGCACCGCCGCTGCCTTCGTAGTTGTCGTACAGATCTTCCCAAGAGCTATCCACCGGCAAGTCGTCGGCGATTTCACTGGGCATCTGATCGCTCAACTCGGACGCTTCAGGCGCGTCGGTTTTGGCGTCTCGCTGGGCCACATCTTCGGCAGTCTTTGTGGCGGCGACCTGTTCAGAACTCGCCGTGTCGTTTAACTCATCGAAATCCGCAGCATCTGCCGCACCTTCCTCCACCTGCTCTAGCATCAGGTTGGAGTCGAGGACGGTCTGAATCTCGACTTGCAAATCAAGGCTCGACAGTTGCAGCAGGCGGATGGCCTGTTGCAACTGAGGGGTCATGGTCAACTGTTGACCAAGGCGCAGTTGCAGCGACTGTCTCATGGGGGCGTGATCGATAAAAATTGAACGTGTACAGGGTTGTAGCACGGCCCGATTCGCGGGGGATAGCCCTTGACGCCTGGGCCGTTTTGCGCCGATTTACGGGCGATTTACGCGTTTTTCATAGGGAAATGGGGTCACAACGCCCGATCGAGCTGTTGCACCAGATCGGCCAGCGCCCACGACTCGTCGCCGTAAACCCCTGCCCCGGTTCCATCCAGACCCCGCAGAAATAAATAGCGAAAACCGCCCAATTGCCGATGTGGATCGTAATTCGACAGCCGCTGTTTGAGCTGGCGATGAAGTGCCACCAGATACAACAGGGCCTGGAAGTGATAGCCGCCGCTATTCATGGCCAGCTGGAGCGCCCCGCCGTGGTACGCCGCCGCCCGATCGCCCAGCCAGTTGCTCTTGTAATCCAGCACGAAAAATTGGCCGTCGAGTTGGGCAATCACGTCGATAAATCCCCGTAAAAAGCCCTCGCGCACCTCAAACTCCGGCAGCGCCTCGTCGATGCCATGGCGCCGCAAAATCTGTTGCCACCGACTCGCGGTGAACTGCTGAAACGGATAGGTGAACGCCACCTCGGCCTGGCGCTGGCGCCCGCTGATCTCTTCCAACGACTGGCCCTGCGATCCCAAGGGCGTGCGCCACAACGCCGCCATCATCGCCAGCACATGGGGCGTCCACCGACCGACATCGAAGCCCGCCAACCGCAGTTGCCGTTGCACTAATTCCCGGTTTGCGCGCCGCCGCGCCTCCCGTTCCGAGGGCGGTGGCGCACCGGCGGCATCGCTCGGCGCGTTCTCCGGCACGGCGTGCTGCAAAATCCCGTGGAGACAACGGCCCGCCGCCGCCCCCCGCGGAAACCCGTGCATGTCGAGACTCGCCGCCGTGGTCAGGCCCCAGTCGTCGATGACCGCTGCCTCGATGTCCACGCCCCGCTGGTCGTGGAGACTCGAAAAGCTCGTAAATCGCCACCCCCGCGCCGGCTGACGCGGGGTCGGCAGTCGCGATGGCGCCCTAGCAACCGCCGCCGTCGTATCGCCAGCCCACATGCCAGTCCCGGTGGGAAACGGCGCTAAGCCAATCGCCCCGCCGGTCGCCGCCGCCAGCTGTTGCCACACGGCCAATCCGTCGAAATCGCCCGTCTGACCCGCCCCCAACAGTCGCGCCAAGGGCGACCACCCCCCGTCATCCCCGTCATCAGGGGCGGTTTTTGCCGTCGGCGGCTGCCACACGAGGGCGCAGCGGTACTGGGCGCGGGTCAGTGCCACATACAACAGCCGCTGCAACTCCTGCTGCTCTTCCCGCCGAAGCTGTTGCAGCCCCTCGTCGTCATCCGTGAAGTCCAACACGGCGCCGTGGTTGTTGTCGTTGTGATACACACGCAGGGGTTCGGCATGCGGTCGGCTCGTTTGACAGAGGAAAGGACAGATCACAATCGGGTATTCCAGGCCCTTGCTGCTGTGAATCGTGACAATTTTCACCCGCTCGGCGTCGCTCTCCAACCGCAGCAAATCATCGGTGCTGTCTTGCTTTGGGGGGTTTTGGATGCAGCCAATCAACCACAACAGCAGCGCCGCCGGCCCTAATCGCGCTTGGCTGTATCGCCGTTGCAACAGCTCCACCAGGTGCAACCAGTTGGTGAGGCGCCGTTCGCCGTCGCTATGAGCCAAACACCGCTGTTGAAAGCCCGATTCCGCCGCTAATTGCCGCCACATGCGCAGGGGTCCCTGCTCGCGCCACAGGCCGACACAGTCGCTAAACCGCTGAATTTGCTGTTCCCACGCGCTTTCCTGCTGTTTCGCCGCATCCACCGCCGCCACCGACCATTCAAACGGCTCATCCAACAGCGCCGCCGCCACCGCACTCTCGTTGCGATAGTCGAGTAGGGCGGTCAACAGCCGCTGGGCCGCCACGGCCTGCGGGGTTTCAAACACGCTTTTTTGGGTGCGCATGACCACCGGTACCCGCCGCTGGATGAGGGCGCGATAGACCTGCTCGCCCTGGTGATGGCTGTGCACCAGTACGGCAAAATGCTTGGGCGACAAGGGGGTGCGCTGCCCATCGGCGCGCACGATCGCCGCGTCACCGGCAGCCGCGGCGGCGAGCTGCTCCACCAAATAAGCGCCCACCCCCTGGGCAATCCGCTCGGTAATCTCGTCCTTCGTGGCCTTCTCCGCCCCAAGCGGCCACACCAACAGGGCCGGCTCGGACGGCGACAGGGCCGCCGGCGGCGATTGATGCCCCGGCGTGACCGCCGTAAACCGAATGTCTGGCGTCAGAAACGGCGTCGGCGTCGCCGAAAACAGGGCATTCACCGCGCGAATCAGCGCCGGCGACGAGCGGAAATTTTCGGTTTGGGAATGAACGTCGGCGGTTTCCCGCGCTTGCAGATACGTAAAAACGTCGGCCCCGCGAAAGCGATAAATCGCCTGTTTCGGATCGCCTACGCAGATCAACGTTGGCGCGATAACCGCTTGATTCTCATCGGGATTTTCTGGCGAACGGCGCGGCAAGACATTCAGCGGATACATGGCCTGCAACAGGGCCCATTGCAGCGAATCCGTGTCTTGAAACTCGTCGATGAGCGCGGCGGGAAACTGTTGCTGCAACTGGGCAGCCCACGCCACCCCCTGAGTTCCGTTGCGCAGGGCACGCACCACAGCGTTAGGCAGTTCGCTAAATGACATCTGGCGCCGTTCCCGTAACCGTTGCGCCCGCTGGTCTTCCAAAAAGCGAAATAGCGCAAATTGCAGCGCGTTAAGCCGTTGATCTAACTCGGTTTTGAGCCCATTTGCCCCGTCGTACAGAGCCTGGGCGGCGGTAAAAAATGGATGCGCGGGCGGGGTCTTGCCCTTGTTGATCCGTTTCGCCAGGTTCGCCGCCGTCAACAACAAAAACTTCAGCTTGTCATCCAGAATCTCTTCGAGCAGCGCTTCATCGCTGCTGTCCCGCAGGCGCTCGCCCCACGCGGCGCACAGTCCTGGCAGCTCGGCCAGTGGGTAGCTAGTACCATTCAGATTTCCCGTCGTGAGTAATTTGGTAATCGCGGCTTCATTCCAAACAGCTAATGCGGTCGCCCGCAGTTGTCGATATTGGGCGTGTAATTCGGCGAGTTCCGATTCGGTTTTGGGATGCTTAATGCCGCCTTCCCATTCGCGGCCTAATAAGTTGCTCAATTGGTGGGCTAACATATCGGGAGTCCATTTCCGATTGACGATTTTGCGAGCCACAATCGGTGGTAATTGGGTGATTTGTTTTCGCCAAAAATCGGCAGCTAATTCCGTTAATAATGGCAGCTCGTCGCCGGTTAATTCGATCTCCAAGGGCTGACCAGTTTCAAAGGCCCAATCGCGCAGTAGCCGTTGACAAAAACTGTGAATGGTAAAGATCGCTGCCCCATCAAACCCCAGCAATGCCGCTATGAGTCGCCGCTTCGCATCTTCGGGATCGACGGTGTGCAAAATGGCCCCGATGAGCTTGTCTTGCTCGTCAGGCACAACAAAGCCATTGAGTAAATCGCGGGCGCGAACGAGCGTTTTACGAATGCGCTGTTTTAATTCGTCCGTTGCGGCGCGGGTAAATGAGAGCACTAAAATTCGCTCAACGCTTAATTCCGTTTCGATGATTAAGCGCAAATAAAAATGAGCCATCGCAAAGGTTTTACCGGTACCAGCGCTGGCTTCCACAAATTGGCGCCCGTTTAAGGGAAACCGAATGATGTCCAAGGGGAGTGGCAAGGGTGAAATCGACATGCAAATAGTCCTCAAAATGGCGTGGGCGACCGAATGGGAATCGCAGATTATTCTGCGGGTCATTAATGACGCGATTTTTTCGACGACTTTTTCGATGACTCAGGAGCGGTTGACGCCGGTTGCAGATGGCGAATGAGCGGCCCAAACACCGCTTCTGCCGTCTCCAGAAAATTGCCCTGCGACACCGCCGATTTTTGCGACTTCCAGAGCAATTGATAACTCGCCTCGCCGCTCTCTCCGTTGTGATTATAGCCCCCGAGCCACTGGCCTAAAGCGGCTTTTGCAGCCGTCTCGCGGCCAGCCCCCTCGACTAATTTTGTCGCCGCCGCCAAAGAGGATTTGGGAAAAAATGGCAGAGGCGCACTGAGACCGCCCCAGTAAAAGTTCAGCAGATTCAATAGGTTATCCTGAGCCTCGTGGGGCGAACTCAAGGGCAACAGCTGCAATTCGCCCTGTTTCACCGCTTTCAGATCGCTACCCAAGCAGAACCATTGGGTGTGGCGACCAATTTCTCGCGGGTCGATGGCCTGCAACACCAGATGGCGAATCCAGATAGCCACCAGCTGTTTTCCCGACAAATTCTGCACTTCATAACCCTGAAGCCCCTGCCGCCACAGGCCCTTTAGCCAGCCGCTAATGACGAAATCGCCCAGGTGCAATTCCACCGGTAACGGCGGCTGCACCGCGGTTTGCGCGGCTAATCGCTTGACAAGCCGCTGCTGCACCAACGCCGCTTCCCGCTCGTACAGCACCTGGCCAGGCGTGCCATGGGGCAACCAGCCCAGGGCGCCCACCAACGGCGCCGCGTCAAACCCCCGCAATCGCCCTTCAACCACCAATCGCCGTACGTCCAAATCCCGAAAATCCTCCAGCGCGAAGGGTTCCGCGTCCGCCAACGGGCCATCCGCCTCCCGCAAACGCACGCCCAAACGTTCCCGCAGGAACGCACTTGTTGGATTTTTCCAAAAATACAACAGGGTATCTAAATCAATACGCTTCAACAGGGGATCTGGCGGAGTAAGCGGGCCGTCGGCGACGGCAATTTGGGGTGGTGTGGGCAGGGTTGCGTAGGAAAACAGCCGCGGATCAAGGGTTTGGTGGTAGCGGGGACTGAACGCTTGCAGTGGATGCGTCACCACCCACGAGTCGATTTCGGCGGTTATCGGCGGTCGCGTGAAGCCCAAACGCAGGTAATCGAGCAGTTCGGCGACCAACACGGACGGTGGCCGCGGCGAATCATCGCGGATCGAGCGCCCGCTGTAGCTCAAATACAACAACTTTCGCGCCGATAGCAGGCATTCGAGGAACAAATAGCGGTCATCGCTGCGCCGATCCCGGTCGCCGCTGCGGGGAAATGCCGTGATGAGGTCGAAATCTTTGGGCGGTGCACCGCGAGGGATGGCGTCGTCGTTCAAACCGAGGAGACAGACGATGCGAAACGGCAGGTTGCGCAGGGGAACCATGGCCGCACAGGTGATGCCGCCGCTGAGAAAACTCGCCAAACCGGCCTGTTGTTGCAATTGGCGTTGCAGATAGGCCCGCACGCTGTCGAGGGAAACCGCGCCGCTGTGCCACGCGCGCCAGGTGTCGAAGCGTTCCCGCAACACCTGGGCGCTCTCATCTTCTGGACTGTCTTGTAGAAATTCCCGCAGCAGATCGGCGAATAACGCGCCCCAATCTTCCAACGGTCGCGGGGCCGCGAGCCGCGACGGCAACTCGAATAAGCCATTGATAAATAACCAAAATTGGCCGAGGAGCCGTGCGCCTTCGCCTTCGACGGCGTCGAAGGGCAGGTGGCCGTGGAACAGCTTGGGCGGCCCGTCGTCGGCGGTGGGCAGGGCATAACCGAGAAATAATCGTTGCAAGCCGGCCTGCCAGGTGTGGGCAGATTCTTCATTCAAATCCGTCAGTTGGCGCTGTTGGGCGTCGATACCCCAGCGAATTCCCGTGTCGCGGAGCCACCGCTGGATGCGGCTCAGATCGGCCTCGTCCAGACCAAACCGCCGATGCACCGCCGGAATCGCCAACAACTCAGCCACATCGTTGGCCGGAAACCGTCCGGTCGCCAAATCCAGCAGTCGCAACAGCACGGCGGCGGCGTTGCCCACATCGGCGAGCGGACGATCCGCGATGGCAAAGGGAATTTTGAGAGGGCTACTCTGAAATACCGCCTGCAGAAAGGGCGCGTATTCGTCGATTTTGGGGGTAAGCACGGCGATTTCGCTGGCTTTCAGATCGGGATTGTCGGCAAACCAGCGCAGAAGATGGTCGTGCAGCACCTCGACTTCTCGGAGTGGGCTGTGACAGCAATGAATCTGCAACGAGGTGTCATGAAGGGGAATCGCCGTTTTAGGCGGCTGTTCGGCGGCCTCGTGGGGCAGCAATTTGGCGTTATCGCCGCGATTTTGCAGGGCAAAAATGTCCCGTTGCAGACAATGAAGGAGATCATCGCCCGTCGGCGGCAGAAATCCCTCTACCAGATGCACGTTTGCTTCGGCTAACCCATGGTGAAATGTCTGCGACTGCTTGCCCCAGGCAGCCAACAACCGATTCCCGGTCTCCAGATAATCAGTTTCCTCCTGGGCCGCGATGCGTTTTGCAATGGTGCGCGAATCCCGAATCAGGCCCCAATAATGGGCACTCGGATTAAGTACAAATAAATGCACTGCACAGCGTTTGGCGAGCTGTTCGAATAATGCAAATTGCGTCGGCGGCAGGGAAGAAATGGCAAATATAAATAATCGTTCTGGCCATTCATTTGGCAGATTTTTAGTGGTTTCGAGCCACTGTTGAAATTGGGCACTCAAATTGACCCGATGGGGTAAATGGTCGGCGGTTAATGCCCGCCATAATTCGGCCTGCCATTGCTGGGATTCGGGGAGATAATTCGGCCACTTTTTACGTTCCCATTGACTAATCCAATCGGGGCGATAAATCAGATATTGGTCAAAAATATCTGCCAACCGCCAGGCCAACTGAAACCGTTCGTAGTCGTCCGCCCGTTGCCAGTAATGGCCTAAATGCTTGAATGGCCCGATCAATTCCCGTTGCTGTAAGTCGGCAAAAATCCGCCAGGCCAGGGGGTCGCGGTCAAAGGCAGACTCATGGGTTAATTCGGGACGCGCATAGCGAAATAATTGCCAAATGAGCGCGGCGGGCGATGGAAAATCAATTTGGGCACAAACGCCTAATTCGTGCGCCAATTGCAGCGTGACCCAACGGGCTAATCCCCGATGGGGCAAAGCGATATATTCCGTGGCTAATGGATCGCGTAATGGCTGCTTTAATTTGGCGACTAAAAATGCCAATAACTGCTCTAATTGATTGCTATCGTAAACCTGCAACATTTCGCGCTCCTCAAAGGCTTGCGTTAGATTAGCGCACGACGTCGCTGCGGGATTTAACCGCCCTATTTCTGCGTGCTATTTCGCGGCGACAGCTTGCGCGAATCACGAGGTGTCATGTTGTGGAATATCAGAATCCTAAAATTGCCGATTTAGAGAGTTGCTCGGCAATTGTCGTTATCGAACTCGATCCCCTCACGCCAGATTATCCAGAACGCCCGCCGGCACCCTTGGCGAAAACCCAGGCTGGCCCTCTGATCGAGGCAATTGCGGCGGATTTAGGCCGACAATTTCGCGGTTTAGATCAGGTGCTGCTCACAGCGGCGGCGGCGCTGTACGACCAAACCGAGCTGTTGCAGCCGGGGTTTCCGCTGCTGCGTGCCCTCGACGACATCGCCCGCGGTACCCTGGTGGGCCAGGGCTTTCAACCGCAGATTCTCGCCCTCGGCGGCGATCATTTTCCGATTGCTCATCTGAATCCGAAGCGCGCCCCGGGGTCGGGGCCGCTGTTTCTGCTGCCGTTGAGTTTCTTAGGACGACCACTCGCCATTTCGAGTTTGGCGAATAACTTTGAAAATCAACTACTGAACAGCGTAACTGCCAGCGAAGAGACCATCTACAGTCTGCAAACGGCCTTCGGCATCCAACCAGTCAATGTCTCTTACGCGACGGTGATGGATCTCTGTGCGCTTCTGAAGATTCAGCTCGAAAACAGCCATTTTGAACCGCTGTGGGAACTACTCGATCAGGCCCTGTTTCAGCGCTGTGGCTACTGCGCGGTGACACTGCCCACGGGCAACCGCTTTGTGCAGAAGAAAAGCACGGTTTATACGCCGTTTTTTACCTTCGACGATTTTGCGGCATTTGGGCCGGGTCAGGCACTCGAATTAGACGAGTTAGCCGCTCATTACACCCAATGGAGCCAATTCCAGCGCCAATACACCGTATCTCTGGCGGCTTTTGGATTAACCGTTCAGCCGTTAATGGCCAACGAAAAATTGTTTAATGACGACTTCGCTGCTGCATTAGACGCGGGTCGTAATACCGACGAATTAAATGGCGATTTTCTCATTGAAACGGTATTCGACATCGAGGACGAAATTCCCGTGCAGCGCCACATCACCATTCACCAAAGCGCAGAGCTAGGACCAATGGTGTACACGGTGGCGGCGGCCAATGGGAACGGGCAAATCGTCCAGGTGCAGCATTTTTACCCGTTAACGCCCCAAGGCATTAACGCCATTGTGGATCACTTAAAACAGAGCCGTTTGCCCCATCAAATTGTGACGGCACCCGAATTAGCCATTGACCCCGAAGATCGGGCATTGCAACCCTATTGGCGGAGTGAATAACCGTTGTTATTGCGCGCACAGAATTTACAAATCGCCTTTGGCTTAAACTCGCTGTTAGATAACGCTCATTTTCAAATCGATAAAGGCGAGCGAGTGGCTATTATCGGCCGCAATGGCGCCGGCAAATCCACCTTTATGAAGGTGCTGTTGGGCACGGCGGTTCCCGACCACGGCGAACTCTGGTATCGGCCCGGACTGCGTTTAGGCTTTCTGGATCAAGAATTGCCGACCGATACCGAACTCACGGTGTACGATTGGGTTGCCGAGGGATTGCAGAACATGGGTGCGCTCTTAAAGGCCTATCACGGGGCGTTGCATCAGGTGGGCGATGATCCTACCGAGGAAAACCTCGCCACCCTGTCCACCTTGCAGCACCAGTTAGAGGCGGAAAACGGCTGGGATTTTCACCTGCGCATCGACGCCATTCTCGAACGGTTGGCGCTGCCAAAAGACAGTCAAATCAATGACTTATCGGGGGGATGGCAACGGCGCTGTGCCTTGGCGCGGGCGCTCGTCAACGAGCCCGATTTGCTGGTGCTCGACGAGCCGACGAACCATCTGGATTTAGAGGTTATCGAGTGGTTAGAGACCCAACTGAGCAACTGGCGCGGGGCGCTGCTGTTTGTGACCCACGACCGCACCCTGTTGCAGAAGCTCGCCACGCGCATCATCGAGCTAGATCGGGGCCAGTTGCACGACTGGCCAGGGGACTATCCGACATTTTTGGCGAAAAAAGCCGATTTTCTGAATGCTGAAGCCCAGAACCAGGCGAAATTCGATAAATTTTTAGCAGAAGAAGAAGTCTGGATTCGCCAAGGTATCAAGGCGCGGCGCACGCGAAACGAAGGTCGCGTTCGGCGTCTGGAAGCCATGCGACAAGAACGCCAGCAGCGGCGCGAGCTGCAAGGCAAAGCCAAAATTCAGCTAGATCAAGCGGATGTGTCGGGTGAACTGGTGGTCGAGACGAAAAATCTGCACTACGCCATCCACGATGCAGATCATCAGCGGCGGGTTTTGGTGGCTGACTTTTCTATGCGCATCATGCGCGGCGACAAAATCGGTCTGATTGGCCCCAACGGTTCGGGTAAAACCACTCTGTTGCGACTATTGCTGGGACAGTTGACGCCCCAAGCGGGCAGCGTGCGCTTAGGCACCAAGTTACAGACAGCCTATTTCGATCAACGGCGGGCGGCGTTAAATCCGAATTTAAGCGTGATCGAGAACATTTCAGAAGGCCGCGATTTTATCGAGATCGGCGAGCAAAAACGCCATGTCATCAGTTACTTAGGCGATTTTCTGTTTACGCCCCAACGGGCCAGAACCCCCGTCAACGTGCTGTCTGGCGGCGAGCGCAATCGGCTGTTGATTGCGAAACTCTTTAGCCAGCCGGCCAACGTGCTCGTGCTCGATGAGCCGACCAACGATCTGGATATGGAAACGCTGGAATTGCTTGAAGAAAAACTGCTGGAGTTTAGCGGCACTCTGCTGTTGGTTAGCCACGATCGGGCGTTTCTGGATGCGGTCGCCACGAGCGTTCTGGTGTTTGAGGGCGACGGTCAGATTGGCGAATATGTGGGCGGCTACAGCGATTGGCTGCGGCAAAAACTGCCGCTTTTGTCTGCAAAATCCCAGACGACATCGGTCAAGGTTGGTGCGCCGAAGCCAGCGCAGAAATCGGCGGCGGTTGTAGATGAGAAACGCAAGCTCAGTTACCGCGAACAGCAGGAATTGGAGAAGTTGCCCGCAAAAATCGAGGCACTAGAACAGTTGCAACAGGAGTTAAACGCCCAACTTGCCGATTCGGCGGTGTATCGCGGCGACGCTAACGCGTTGATGGCATTACAAAAACAGTTGCAAGATACCGAAGCCGCGTTGCAGACGGCCTACCATCGCTGGGAAACGCTGATGTAGCCCCTATTCGGCGACGCGCAGCACCAGCTTGCCTACATGCTGGCTGGTTTCCAGATAACGATGCGCGTCTGCCGCTTCAGATAAGGCAAAGGTGCGGTCGATACACGGCGCAAAGGCGCCCGCCGCGATCAGCGGCCATACATTCTGCTCGACAACCGCTGCAATCTGC
>DAIUCA010000020.1:0-8419 GCA_036846405.1 Candidatus Competibacteraceae bacterium | reverse complement strand
TTCACCGCCGCAGAACGGCCCCGCAAGGTGGATCCGGTCAGGGTGTGGCGCTTTAACATCATTCTGAATAAATCGATTTCGGTTTTGGCGCCCCGCAACACGGCGATCTGCACCAGGCGACCGTCTTCTGCAAGCACTTGCAGATTGCGCGGCGTGTAGTCGCCGCCCACCATGTCGAGAATCATATCGACACCGCGATTGTCGGTTAACGTGTTGATTTCCTTCACAAAATCATGAGTTCGATAATTGATGACTGCCGTCGCGCCCAACCGCAAACAGGGCTCGATTTTGTCGTCGTCGCCCACGGTGGCAGCGACCTTTGCGCCAAAAGCCCGTGCCAATTGAATCGCTGTCGTGCCGATGCCGCTGGCCCCCCCGTGGACCAGCAGCCATTCCCCCGATTGCAGATGGCCGCGCTGAAACACATTATGCCAGACGGTGAACACGGTTTCGGGAATCGCCGCCGCTTGAATCGCAGAGAAATTATCGGGCCAGGGCAAACAATGGTCGGCATGGGCCGTGGCGCATTCGGCATAACCGCCGCCCGCCAGCAGCGCACAGACCCGATCGCCCACCTTCCACCGAGTGACCGATTCGCCTAACTCGATGATTTCACCCGCAATTTCCAGCCCGAGAATGTCGCTCGCTCCCGGCGGTGGCGGATATTTTCCTTCTCGTTGCAGACAATCCGGACGGTTTACGCCGGCCGCGATCACGCGAATGAGGACATCTGTAGCTGCTAATGTGGGGCGGTGAATGTCGTCCCAAGACAACACATCGGGGCTGCCGAATCCCCGCATCAGAATCGCTTTCATAGAGGGTTCATCCACAGCGCGAGTAACCACAGTTCAGACAGGTTTCGCAGCCATCCATCAGAATTAAAGATTTACTCTGACATTTGGGACAGATCATCGCGTTGCGCAGCATTTCAGACTTTTCCGAGGGCAACACAGGCGGAGTTTCCGACGATGCCAACAGGCCAATGGCCCGGAGATGTTGCTCGATGACATCGCCGATTTCCGCCACCAGACTCGGCATAAACTGGCCACCCGCCTTGAAGTAGCCGCCTTTCGGATCGAACACTGACCGCATCTCATCCACCAGAAACGCCACATCGCCGCCTTTTCTGAAGACCGCCGAAATGATTCGGGTGAGGGCGACAATCCACTGAAAATGTTCCATCGCCTTGGAATTGATGAACAGTTCAAACGGACGGCGCTGCTCGTGGGGCGTGTGGGGATTCAGAACAATGTCGTTAATCGTCACATACAGCGCATGTTCTGATAGCGGCGTCTTGATCTTGTACGTGGAGCCAAATAACACCGCCGGTCGCTCCACCTGCTCGTGCATCTGTTGAATCGGATTTGTCGGCGACGCGGGGGCTGTCGAATGGGCTGCCGTTTCGCTTTTGACAGCAAACCCCGTAATCGCTTGAGCGATTTTAAGCGGATTAGAACTTGCCATAATAACCTTCTTTTAAGGCATCGAATAAATTAGCCGCGTTGTGGATTTCGCCGTCGTATTCCACCTGCTCATTGCCGCGTAATTCGACAACCGATCCATCGGCTAATGTGAATTGGTAAACCGTGTTTTCCAAATCGCTTTCTTTGACTAATACGCCAGAGAAAACCGCTGGATTAAATCGAAAAGTCGTGCAGCCTTTTAAGCCCTGTTCGTAGGCGTACGAATAAATGTCCTTGAACTGGTCGTAGGGAAAATCCGTGGGCACATTTGCGGTTTTTGAGATGGACGAATCGATCCATTTTTGTGCGGCGGCCTGCATGTCGATGTGCTGTTTTGGGGTCACCGCATCGGCGGAAATGAAGTAATTTGGCAATGTTTCAGGCATCGACTTAGGGTCGATCAAAGCGCGGTAAGCCAATAATTCATAAGAGAAAACGTCCACTTGCTCCTTGGACTTTTTGCCTTCGCGAATGACGTTGCGTTTGTAGTGATGCGCAAAGCTCGGCTCGATGCCGTTGCTCGCGTTATTGCCAAAGCTCAGGGAAATGGTGCCCGTCGGCGCGATCGAGGTGTGGTGGGTAAATCGTCCGCCGACTTGCGCTAATTCGTCGATTAATTCGGGGGCTAATTCGGCGAGTTGCTGTAAATAACGGCTGTATTTTGCCCACAGAAATTTTCCCTTAACCCAATCGCCAATTTGATAACCGTCGCGGGCTAATTCGGGGCGTTTACGCAGCAGTGTCGGCGTAATCTCGAACTCCCGTTCCATAATGGGCGCAGAACCTTTTTCTTTGGCTAATTCGAGCGCCTGTTCGTAGCCAATTAATGCCATTTCCCGCGTCACCTGTTCGGTAAAATCCAGCGCTGTCGGTTCCCCGTATTTCAGACGCATCATCGTCAATGCCGAACCAAGTCCCAGATAACCCATGCCGTGGCGCCGTTTACTCAGAATCTCTTCCCGCTGTTGTGGCAGCGGTAACCCATTGATTTCCACCACATTGTCGAGCATCCGCGTGAAAACGCGCACCACCTCGCGGTAGGTCTGCCAGTCAAACGCGGCCTGTTCTGAAAATGGATTCTGCACAAAGCGCGTAAGGTCAATAGAGCCAAGCAGACAGGAGCCGTAAGGGGGGAGCATTTGCTCGCCACATGGATTACTCGCCTGAATTTCTTCGCAGAACCAGTTGCTGTTCATCTCGTTGACGCGATCGATGAGGATGAAGCCCGGTTCGGCGTAATCGTATGTGGACGCCATGATGAAGTCCCACAGCCGCCGCGCCGGGATTTTGCGATAAATCCGACAGGCCACCTCGCCGAGTTCGTTGACGATCAGTCCGTCGTTTTCAGGCCATGGTCGCCACATCACCTGTTCTGGATTCTGTAAATCGATATTTTCTTCGTCGGCTTCCTTCTGCCGAATCGGAAACACCAGCGGCCAATCCGCTCCCGCCCTCACTGCCGCCATAAAGTCGTCGGTAATCAGCAGACTCAGATTAAATTGACGAAGCCGCCCGTCTTCTCGCTTGGCTTTGATGAAATCCAACACATCCGGATGCGAGACATCAAATGTCGCCATCTGCGCCCCGCGACGCCCGCCCGCCGAGGCGACGGTGAAGCACATGCGATCGTAAATATCCATGAATGAGAGCGGCCCCGAAGTCTGCGCACCGGCACCCGCTACCCACGCGCCTCGCGGGCGCAGGGTCGAGAAGCTATAGCCGATGCCGCAGCCCATTTTTAAGGTCAGGCCGGCCTCGTGCACCTTCTGCAGAATGTCGTCCATGGAATCGGAAATCGTGCCGCTCACCGTGCAGTTAATGGTGCTTGTGGCGGGTTTCAGATGCCCCGCCCCGGCGTTAGCGACGATGCGCCCGGCCGGAATGGCCCCGTGTTTCATGGCCCATAGGAATTTTTCTTCCCAAAATGACTGCAATTCGGGGGTCGTTTCTGTACCCGCAAGGGCCTTCGCCACTCGCTGAAAAGTCCCTTCAACGGTCTGGTCTATTGCCTCGCCCTGCTTGGTTTTCAGACGATATTTTTTGTCCCAAATATCGTAGGACGCGGGTTGTAACGGCAACTCCGTCCCGTCGGGCGACGTGAGGCTCACAGTCGTGTTCATGATTCTTTCCAGGTGGGCAAAAAAAGGGCGGCGATTGAAAACCGCTTGCCCCCCGACTGGCAAGGCGACCATTTCCGCCCTGGCAAGACGCTCAGATTGGCGCTAAAAGTTTTGTTAAATCACACGACAACTTGACATAGTTGATTTGCTACAGTGGCTAAAAGTCGTGCAGTCGCCGTGCAGACTTTATAATCTCAACCACAACTTTTCGCTTTTGGGATACACAACCGAGGGGCTTATGCGCACATCTCTATTGTCCATGTTGGTGGTTTTAGGCGCGGTGGGATGCTCTCCCATTCCCTTTCCCACCGTGGCTCAACCCACGCCACAACCGCAGTTGCTCGCCGCTAAACATTGGAAAGATGTAGCGGTGGATGTCTCCACCCGCTTGGGCAGTGCCCTTGCCGAGGTGCGCGACCAAAATCTCGTCGTCCACATCCAACCCCCTGAACGGCGCACGACCTTTAGCAACGCCTTCGCGGAGCTGCTGAAAACCGAAATGCTTCAACGGGGCTTTGGCGTCACTGAAAATCCCAGCGAGGCACAACTCCAAGTGAGCTTCGCCATCCTCGACGGCGGCCCCGCCGGCTACTACGCCTTTGGCGAAAGCCCCGCCGATCCCATCGTGAACGACGATCGCGACATCGTGCTCACCGTCGCCGCCTTCAATGGCGACCGCTTCATCACCCGCATCAGCGACGTCTATTACATCAAGGCCACCACCGTGAACGAATATCTCGCGCGCGGCGCGACGCCGATCCCCACCCGCAACCTTCAGGTGATCGGCCCATGAACCTCCTTCGCTGCTTCGCGTTGAGCCTCGCCCTGGTCGGGCTGAACGGTTGTGCGGATTTCCAACAGTTCGCCGACCGTTACAACAAGCCCCAAGACCAGGATTTGGTCGAGAAAAGCTACGCCGCCGCCGACGCCATGCTGGAACAGGCGCCGTATCTCAAAGAAACCCGCCAGCCCATCCTCATCGGCACCTTTGTCAATGTGAATTCGCTGGAAAACTCGTCCAGCCTGGGCCGCATCATTGCCGAACAGGTGGGCGCTCGCCTGGCCCAACAGGGCTTGTCGGTGAAAGAAATGAAGCTCCGCGACTCGATTTTCATGGTGCGCGAGGGCGGTGAGTTCGCCTTGTCGCGGGGCGTCCTCGACGTGAGCCAAGCCCATGACGCCGCCGCCGTCGTCGCCGGTACCTACGCCATCGGACGCAACCGCGTGTACATCAACTCGCGCATGATCCGCGCCGCCGATGGCGTGCTCCTCGCCGCCCACGATTACAGCTTGCCCATTGGCCCCGATACCAAGGCCCTGTTGGCGAGCCGCCAGTAGGCAATCGCCGCCGCCCGCTAAACCGCCGACCTCGGCGGTTTTTTTATGCCCGGAATCTTGGGTTTTGTTTGTGAGTCACAACCGCTTTCTTCATAAGAACGAGTTTTGCGGCCATGAATCACGCCCTTCCCGCCACGGCGGCCCCGTTTGTCTGCCAACGCCAGCAGTTCATCTCCGCCCTGAATCTGGAATACCAAGAGTTTCGCCACACGCCCACCGGCGCCCGCCACATCCACCTGGCCAGCGACGATCCCCACAACGCGTTCCTCGTGGCGTTCCTCACCGTTCCTAAAGATTCTTCCGGTGTCGCCCACATTCTGGAACACACCGCCCTCTGCGGTAGCCGCCGCTTCCCCGTGCGCGACCCGTTTTTCATGATGACCCGCCGTTCCCTCAACACTTTTATGAACGCCCTCACCGCCAGCGATTGGACGGCCTATCCCTTCGCCAGTCTGAATCGCAAAGATTTCATGAATCTGCTGGACGTGTATCTGGATGCCGCCTTCTTTCCCCAGCTCCATCCCCTGGATTTTGCCCAAGAAGGCCATCGCCTCGACTTCGCCCAACCCCATGATCCGGCAAGCGATTTGGTGTTTAAGGGCGTGGTGTTTAACGAGATGAAGGGCGCCATGAGTTCGCCAGTGCAGCGCCTGGGGCAGGTGGTGGAATCCGCGCTGTTTCCCACCATCACCTATCACCACAACAGCGGCGGCGAACCCGCCCACATTCCCCAGCTCACCCACGAACAGCTCGTCGCGTTCCACCGGCGCCACTATCACCCGTCCAACGCGGTATTCATGACCTACGGCGACGTTCCCGCCGTCGAGCTGCAACACCAGTTTGAAACCAAGGTGTTGGGCGATTTCACCGCTCTGGATGTGGCCGATTTGGCGATTCCGCCGGAACAGCGTTACCCCGCGCCAAAGACGGTTACCGCCCACTACGCCCTGGCCAAAACCGAGAAGTCGGCAAAGAAAACCCACGTGGTGCTGGGCTGGCTGTTGGGCCGCAATGACGACCCACGCGCGGTGTTGGAAGGCAAGCTGCTGTCGGACGTGCTGCTGGATAACAGCAGTTCGCCCCTGCGCCACGCCCTCGAAACCAGTCCCCTGGGCACCGCGCCGTCGCCCCTGTGTGGCTTCGACGAGAGCACCCGCGAAATGACGTTCTGCGTCGGTCTGCAAGGCTCCGAAGCCGACCGCGCCGAGGCCGTGGAACAGCTCATTCTGGAGACCCTGACGCGCGTCGCCGCCGAGGGCGTGCCCCACGAGGCCGTCGCCGCCATGCTTCATCAGCTCGAAATCAAGCAGCGCGAAATCACCGGCGATGGCTTTCCCTATGGCCTGCAACTGCTCATGCGGGCGCTGACGCCAGCCATCCACGGGGGCGATCCGGTGGCCCTGTTGGACTTGGACGCCCGTCTGGTTCAGCTCCGCCAAGACATCGAAAACCCCAGCTTTATCAAAGACCTGTGCCGCCAGCTGCTTCTCGATAATCCCCACCGAGTGCGCGTGGTGATGGCCCCCGACACCGCCCTGGGCGACGCCCAACTCGCCGCCGAAAAAGCCCAGTTGGCGACAATTCAAGCGGCCCTCGATGAGGCCAGTCGTCAGCAAATCCAACAGCTCAACGCCGACCTCGCCGCCCGCCAGGCGCAAGAAGACGATCCCACCGTGCTGCCCAAGGTGACCCGCGCCGACGTGGGCGACATGCGGCTCTTTGCCCGAGCTGAACACGGCCAATTTGGGCGCACGCCCCTCGCGTTTTATCCCCAAGGCACCAACGGCCTGGTCTATCAACAGGTGATCGTCGAGCTGCCCGAGATGCCGGAAGCGCTGGTGGAAAAGCTGCCGCTGTTCAACAGCCTGCTCACGGAATTGGGCTGTGGCGGCGCGGATTATTTGGGGACCCAAGCCCGCCAGGCCGCCGAATGCGGCGCGTTGAGCGCCCGCAGCCTCTTCCATCCCCAACGCACGGCGGCCCGCCCGGTAGAAGGCGTGTGGAGCTTGAGCACCAAGGGGCTGTACTCGCGCCTCGACGGACTCAATAGCCTGTTTACCGACAGCTTTTTCCACCCGCGCTTTGACGAAGCCCAGCGGGTGCGGGAGCTGATTGGCCAAATGCGCACTCGGCGCGAGTCGTCGATTACCGGTCGCGGCCACAGCTTGGCGCTGCTCGCCGCCAACGCCGGGCTGTCGCCCCTCGCCGCGTGGAACCATCGGTGGGACGGCCTCGCCGGCATCCAGTGGATCAAGCAGCTCGACGACGCCGTTCAACAGGATGACGCCGCCCTCGACGCCCTGTTGCAGGACCTGCGCGCCATTCACGAGCGGCTGTTGGCGGCACCGCGACAGCTGTTGCTCGTGGCCGAAGCCGCGCAACAGGCCCGCGTCACCGGCGCGCTGACCGCCGATTGGGCCGACACCCCAAATGCTGTGGCGCGATTACAACTGCATGCGCCGTCGCGGCGGGTGTACGAGGGGTGGAGCACGTCGACGGCGGTGAATTTCTGCGCCATGGCCTTCTCTACCGACGCCGCGCCCCCTGAGGATCACGCGGCGCTGCGGGTGCTGGGGGAGTTTTTGCGCAACGGTTACCTGCATCGGGCCATCCGCGAGCAGGGCGGCGCCTACGGCGGGGGTGCCAGTTACAACGACGACACGGCGAGCTTCCGCTTTTACTCCTACCGCGACCCCCGCTTGACCGAAACCCTGGCCGATTTCCGCGAGGCGGTATCCTGGCTACAACAACATCCCCATGAAGAACAGGCTTTAGAAGAGGCAGTGCTTGGCGTCATTGGCGGTATCGACAAGCCCGGCTCGCCGGCGGGTGAGGCCATGGCGGCGTTTTTCCTCGAACTGTTCGGGCGCGACGAAGGATTTTGTCGGCAACGGCGGGAGGCGCTGCTCCACGTGACGGTGGCGGATTTACAGCGGGTCGCCGCCGCCTATCTGCAGCCCGAGGCGGCCCAGGTGGCGGTGGTGAGCAGTGCTGAACGGCTGCAAACCACCGATTTGTCCGTGATTGCCCTGTGATCGCACTGCAACGCCCGGTGGGAGTCGCGACTGAACGCGGTATTTGATCCTCGGGCCTTGCCGGCCCTGCTCCTCGGCGCGTTGGGCATTGCCCTCGCGCCGATTTTTGTGCGCTTGAGCGAAGCCGATCCGGTCGCCACCGCCTTTTGGCGCCTGGCCTTGGCCCTGCCGGCGCTCTATTTGTGGCCATCGCCGCCACCCACGACGCTGCAACCGCGTCATCACCGCTGGCTGTGGCTGGGCGGCTTAAGTTTCGCGGCGGATTTGTCTCTGTGGCACTACGCCATCCACTACACGACGATCGCCAACGCCACGTTGTTCGCCAACGTGGCGCCTTTGTTCGTCACGCTCATCTGCGTGTTCGCCTTTGGCCAACGCTTTGGGCCGCGCTTTCTCTTTGGGCTCGTCCTGTCCCTGGGCGGCGCGTTTTTGCTGGCCGGCACCGGCGTGCAGTTTTCCCCCG
>DAIUCA010000019.1:0-25510 GCA_036846405.1 Candidatus Competibacteraceae bacterium | reverse complement strand
CCCGTCCCGAGGGGGATCGGCCCCCACGGCGCGAGTTCACGCCTCGGCCGGAAGGTGCCCGTCCCGAGGGGGATCGGCCCCCACGGCGCGAGTTCACGCCTCGGCCGGAAGGTGCCCGTCCCGAGGGGGATCGGCCCCCACGGCGCGAGTTCACGCCTCGGCCGGAAGGCGCCCGTCCCGAGGGGGATCGGCCCCCACGGCGCGAGTTCACGCCCCGGCCGGAAGGCGCCGCCCGTCCCGAGGGGGATCGGCCCCCACGGCGCGAGTTCACGCCCCGGCCAGAGGGTGCGCGTCGTCCCGAGGGGGATCGGCCGCCACCGCGCCGTGATGACACACGACCCCCGCGGCCCGAGGGCGTGCGTGCCGACGGCGATCGGTCGTCGCGGCCGCCGACGGAAGTGGATGCCGCGAACCGTCGTGCTGTGCGAGCGGTGCCCGAAAATCGGGTGAAAAAGCCGTTGGTTGAGCCAGCCAAGCGGCGCACCGAAAGCGAAGAAGCGCAAAACCGTCGTCGTCTCGAAGCGCAGCGCGGCAACCGCGCTCGCGAACCACTGTTGATTGGCGATGACGACGAGGGCGGGCTGCGCGGCGGGCGCAAGAAGAAAGGCGGCAAGGTCGCGGCGAATAAGCACGGGTTTGTGCGCCCCACCGCACCCGTGGTGCGGGAGGTGCGGCTGCCAGAAACCATCAGCGTGGCGGATTTAGCGGAAGCCATGTCGGTGAAGGCGACCGAGGTCATCAAAGTCATGTTCAAAATGGGCACGATGGTGACGATTAACCAAATCCTCGATCAAGAAACCGCCGCCATCGTCGTGGAGGAGATGGGCCACACCTACAAGTTGTTAAACGACAACGATTTGGAGGAGGCCATCACCGGGGAAGTCGCTGAAGGCCGCAGTGTGGGGACCACTCGCGCGCCGGTGGTAACCATCATGGGCCATGTAGACCACGGCAAAACCTCGCTTCTCGACTACATCCGACGCACCAAAGTGGCGGCGGGCGAGGCGGGCGGCATTACGCAGCACATCGGCGCGTACCACGTGACCACCGACAAGGGGATGATTACGTTCCTCGATACGCCCGGCCACGCGGCGTTTACGTCCATGCGGGCGCGGGGGGCGAAGGTCACCGATTTGGTGGTGCTCGTGGTGGCAGCGGACGACGGCGTTATGCCGCAAACCGAAGAGGCGGTGCAGCATTCGCGGGCGGCCAATGTGCCGCTGGTGGTGGCAGTGAACAAAGTCGATAAACCCGAGGCCGATCTGCTGCGCATTCGCACGGATTTGACGAGTTTGCATGTGGTTCCCGAGGAATTTGGCGGCGATACCCAGTTTGTGAATGTGTCGGCAAAGACCGGCCAAGGCATCGATGCGCTGCTGGATGCCATTTTGATTCAGTCGGAAGTGCTCGAGCTCACGGCCCACAAAGACGGCCCGGCGCGGGGCGCGGTCATCGAATCCCGCCTCGATAAGGGGCGCGGGCCGGTGGCGACGGTGCTGGTGCAGGATGGGTGTCTGCGGCGGGGCGATTATGTGCTGTGTGGTCTGGAGCACGGTCGGGTGCGGGCAATGCTCAACGAGGTGGGCGATAGCATCGATGAAGCAGGGCCATCGATTCCCGTAGAAATCCTCGGGCTGTCGGGGACTCCCAACGCCGGCGATGAGATGGTGGTGGTGGCCGACGAGCGCAAGGCGCGGGAAGTGGCGCTGTTCCGCCAGGGCAAGTTCCGCGAGGTAAAAATCGCCCGCGAAACCAAGGGCAAGCTGGAAAACGTGTTCCAACAGCTCGAAGAGGGCAAGCTGCACACCTTAAATATCGTGCTCAAAACCGATGTCCAGGGGTCGGCAGAGGCGTTGGCGGATGCGCTCGTGAAGCTATCCACCGCCGAAGTCAAGGTGAAAATCGTTTTGAGCGGCGTGGGTGGGATTACCGAATCCGATGCGCAACTGGCGGTGACCTCGGACGCCATTGTCATCGGCTTCAATGTGCGGGCGGACGGTACCGCGCGGAAGATTCTCGAAGAACAGAGCATTCAACTGCGCTACTACAGCATCATTTACGAGGCGTTGGACGATGTAAAAGCCGCCATGCAGGGCATGTTGGCGCCCACGTTTCGCGAACAAATCACTGGGGTGGCGCAGGTGCGGCAGGTATTTCGCTCGTCGAAGTTCGGCACCATCGCCGGTTGTATGGTGGTGGAAGGCATCATCAAGCGGCACAACCCCATTCGCGTGCTGCGCGAAGACGTGGTGATTTACCAAGGCGAACTCGAATCGCTGAAGCGGTTTAAGGACGACGCGAACGAGGTGCGCCAAGGCTTTGAATGTGGCATTGGCGTGCGCGGCTACAGCGATGTGCGCGAGGGCGACAAAATCGAGGTCTTCGAGCGCATTCAGGTGGAGCGCACCCTGTAAATGGCCGAATTTTCCCGCACACGGCGCATTGGCGAACAGCTGCGCCGCGAACTCGCCGAGCTGATTCGCACGGAAATCCACGACCCGCGCCTGCGCCTGGTGTCGATTACGGCGGTGGAAGTCACCCGCGACCTCTCCTACGGCAAGGTGTTCGTGACCTTTTTGGGCGATGCGCTGGAGCGGCCCATCGTGCTCGGCCTGTTGGCGGAGGCTGCTATGGAGCTGCGGCGGCTGTTGGGCAAGCGGCTACGGCTGCGGGCGATCCCAAAATTGACCTTTCAATACGACGAATCCGTGGAATACGGCACCAATTTGTCCGCGTTAATCAATCGCGTGGTGGCCGACGCGCGGCCCCCCGAGTCCCACGAGCCGTAATTCATGGCCCAATCCTCCGCTCAGCTGTCGAACCGCCCGCCAAAACGGGCTATCGACGGCGTGTTGTTGCTCGACAAACCCTGCGGGCCGTCGAGTAACCAAGCGTTGCAGCAGGCGCGGCGGCGCTTTGGGGCCCAAAAAGCGGGTCATGGCGGCACGCTCGATCCCCTCGCCACCGGGTTGTTGCCGATTTGTTTCGGCGAAGCGACCAAGTTCTCGTCGCTGTTGCTCGATAGCGACAAAAAATACGCGGTGCGGGTGCAATTGGGCGCGACCACGACCACCGGCGATGCCGAAGGCGCGGTCACCCACCGCGCGACGGTGCCACCGCTGACCCGCGAGGTCGTCGAACTCCTGTTGCAAGGGTTTTGCGGCGACATTTGGCAGACGCCACCCACCTATTCGGCGCTGAAACAGCAGGGCGAGCGGCTGTGCGACCGAGCGCGGCGCGGGGAAACCGTCGTTGTTGCCCCCCGTCAGGTGACGATTTTCGCCCTACAGCTCGATGAGCTGGGAACGGATTACCTGGATTGCACGGTGCATTGCGGCAAGGGCACCTACATTCGCAGCCTCGCCGTCGATCTGGGCGCGGCGTTGGGCTGCGGCGGTTTTGTGGCCCAACTGCGACGGCTTGCGGTAGCGCCGTTTACGGAACCGATGGTGACCCTGGCGCAACTCGACGCGGCAACCGATGACGCGCTGCTTGATTTCTTACTTCCCTGTGATAGCGCCTTGCGCCATTGGCCGGTGGTGACCGTCACCGCCGACGCGGCGCATTCACTGTTGCAGGGACAACCCCTCCCGGTCACCGCCGCGCCCGCGACCCCCGCAGGCCAGGTGCGGCTGTACGACGCCCAACGATTCCTCGGCATCGGGGAATATCGCGGCGGGCGTTTGTGGCCTAAACGACTGGTGAATCCCCCACTTACCGCCGATTCACCGCAATTTTCCTGAAAACACGGAGTAATCCAAACCATGGCTCTGAATGCAGAACAGCGGGCACAGATCGTCAAAGACTATCAACAGGCCCCCAACGACACCGGCTCGGCTGAGGTGCAAGTGGCGTTATTAACCCACCGCATCAACGACTTACAGCCGCATTTCCAATCCCACAAAAAGGATCACCATTCGCGGCGCGGGTTGCTCACCATGGTGAACAAGCGGCGGAAACTGCTGGATTATCTGAAAAGCGAGGATAACGACCGTTATCAAACGCTGATTCAGCGCCTCAGCCTGCGTCGTTAACCCATGACCCCCATTCGCAAAACATTTCAGTACGGCCCCCACCAAGTCACCTTGGAAACCGGCGAAATCGCCCGCCAAGCCAAGGGCGCGGTGATGGTGAACATGGCCGATACCGTGGTTTTGGTGACGACAGTCGCCATGGGCGACGACGCGGGCCGCGATTTTTTCCCGCTCACCGTGAATTACCAGGAACGCAGCTACGCCGCCGGGCGCATTCCGGGCGGGTATTTTCGTCGGGAAGGCCGTCCTACCGAGAAGGAAACCCTCACCTCGCGCCTCATCGATCGACCTTTGCGCCCGCTGTTTCCCGAAGGCTTTGCGCGGGAAGTCCAGGTCATCGCGACGGTGCTGTCCTTAAATCCGGAAGTCGACGCGGATATTCCTTCCCTGATTGGCGCTGCCGCCTCGGTCGCCCTGGCGGGCCTGCCCATTACCGCCCATCTGGGGGCGGCTAAAGTCGGCTATCGCCACGGCCAATTCTTACTGAACCCCACGGCGTCGGATTTGAAGACCTCCGAGTTGGAACTCGTGGTGGCGGGTACAGAATCCGCCGTGTTAATGGTCGAGTCGGAAGCGAAGGAATTGCCCGAAGAAGTCATGCTGGGGGCGGTGATGTTTGGTCATCGCGCGATGCAGTTGGTGATTCAGGCAATTAAGGAATTGGTCGCGATGGCGAATCCCGAGCCAGTCGCCTTTGCGCCGCCAACCCACGACACCGCATTACTGGCGGCGATTGACGCGCTGGCCCTTGCCAAACTGACCGACGCCTATTCCACGCCGGAAAAGAAAATGCGCCAACAGGCCGTCCGCGAGGTAAGGGACGCGGTGATGGCCGAACTGGTCGGCGAAGGGGAAGGAAAATGGCCGGAAGCGGTGGTAAAAGCGGCGTTTGGCGAAAGCGAATACCGCCTGGTGCGTCGGCGCATTTTGGATGGCTTGCCGCGCATTGATGGCCGCGACAACCACACCGTGCGTCCCATTACCATCCGTACCGGTATGCTGCCCCGTACCCACGGTTCCGCCCTGTTTACCCGAGGCGAAACCCAAGCCCTGGTGGTCGCTACTCTGGGAACCACCAAGGATGCCCAGATCATCGACGCCATCGAGGGCGAATATAAGGAAAACTTCCTGCTGCATTACAATTTCCCACCATTCTGTGTCGGGGAAACCGGTCAGGTGGGCAGTCCCAAACGGCGGGAAATTGGTCATGGTCGGTTAGCCCGTCGGGGCGTCCAAGCCATCATGCCGGAAATGGACAAATTTCCTTACGTGGTGCGGGTGGTCTCGGAAATCACCGAATCCAACGGATCGAGTTCCATGGCGTCGGTTTGTGGCTCCAGTTTGGCGCTGATGGACGCGGGGGTTCCCGTGAAGGCACCGGTGGCGGGTATTGCCATGGGCCTGATTAAAGAAGCCGACCGCTTTGCCGTCCTTACCGACATTCTCGGCGACGAAGATCACCTGGGCGACATGGATTTCAAGGTGGCGGGCAGCGATCGCGGGGTCACCGCCTTACAAATGGACATTAAAATCGACGGCATTACCGAAGAGATTATGAAAGTCGCCTTGACCCAAGCGAAGGCCGGGCGGCTGCACATTCTCGGCATCATGAACGAGGCGTTGCCGCGGCCGCGGGCCGGGCTATCGGAATACGCCCCGCGCATCGTGTCTATTCGCATCGACCCGGACAAAATCCGCGACGTAATCGGCAAGGGCGGCGTGATGATTCGGTCGATTACCGAGGAAACCGGGGCGACCATCGACATCGACGACGATGGCACGATTCGCGTGGCGTCGGTGAACAAGGCGGCGGGCGACGCGGCGCTGCGGCGAATTCAGATGGTCACGGCGGATGTGGAAATCGGCAAGGTGTACGAAGGCAAGGTCACGCGGGTGGAGGGATTCGGCGCCTTTGTGAGCTTTTTGCCCAACAAAGAGGGCCTGGTACACATTTCCCAAATGTCCGACCAGCGCATTGCCAATGCATCGGATGTGGTGAAAGTTGGCGATATGGTGCCGGTGAAAGTGTTGGAAGTGGATAAACAGGGACGGGTCCGATTGTCCATGCGCATCAATAACTAATCGCACAAGAGCCGCTAACGCGGCTTTTTTTATGGATTGCGCCGTGGCGGCGGCTTCTATACTCTCCGCCGCCTTCTTTTGGAGAGATGGCCGAGCGGTTGAAGGCGCACGCCTGGAAAGCGTGTATACGGTAATCCCGTATCGAGGGTTCGAATCCCTCTCTCTCCGATCAAAACAATTCGATTTTTGCGGGCGCCGCCTCGGTAGCCTGCGCTGGCGCTGCCGAAGCATCGACACCTGTCGTTGAAGGGTTCGTACCTGATGTTGTAGCCCAGTCTCCATGGCGATTTTCTGCCTCCGAATAGTCTTTGAGCTTCTGGTCGAGATCCGTAAACCATTGTTCCGAACGTAGCGTGTGCCCATCTTCAACGCCGCGCTCGAGGAGCTGGCGCAATTCCCGCTGTAAATCGATCACCCGTTCTAGTCGTTGGCGCACCACGTCCTGGTACTGAATCGTCCCCAAGGTTTCCAAAATGGCGTCGGCCAGCTCGGCGTTGTAGTTGCGCACCACCAAAAACAGGGTTTTGTAGTACTGCTTCATGTCTTCGTAATCCGAACGCAGCTTGCGCACCGATTCCGCAATGTGGGTCGCCTCTTCTAAATCCTTGGAAAAATCCCGATCCACCCGATCGTGCAGATAGTTTTCCACGGTGGAGTGAATGCTCCGCACCGCTTGGGTGATTTGGTCCGCCGCCCCACTGGATTGGGTCGCCAGATGGCGCACTTCATCCGACACCACGGTGAAACTTCGCCCCTGTTCGCCGGCGTGGGCCGCCTGAATCGCCGCATTGATCGCCACAATCCCCGTTTTCTGGCTGATTTGCTTAATCGCTTCCCCCATTTTGCTGCTCATCTGCATGATGTCGTTGATCTGTTCCACCAGCACCAGCGCATCTCGATGTTCCTTTTCCATGCGCTCGGGCAGGTCGCGGATGAACTCGCCAATGCGCTCGATGACCTCCGTGCCCTCTTGAATCTGGTTCTGCAATTCAGCGGTTTCTTCGTCGGCGGTTTTTAGATAGGTCAACAGCTGCGTCGCCGTGCGATCCAGATTTTTGACCCGTCCCATGATCTCCGTGGCCGACTGCTCGGTGTCGAAAATCACCCGATGCAACGGCGCTTCACTGGTTTCCACCGTGCGTCGCGCCAGAATCGCCAAGCGCCGCAGGGGAAAACGGTCGTCGTCCAAGGGACTCGTTGCCCGTCGACGGCCAAGGCTGAGAAAAATCGCCGCCGCCACCAGCCCCGACAGCAGCCCGAATGTCCCGTCGTGGCCGGTAATCACGGCGAAAACTGTCAGAAAAAGTGGAAACCAGAGGGCCGAGGTGAGTCGCTGGAGTCGGTAGGACGGCGGCTGGAGCCGTGGGGGCCTCGGCGGGGTTTGCGGAGAAGGGGAATCGCTCATGTCACGCGTTGGGCAAAACCTGTTTGATGACGGCCAGCAGATCCTTTGCCCCCACCGGCTTCACCAACCACCCAGTCGCCCCGGCGCTCTTCGCTTCCTGCCGTTTCGCCTGCTGCGACTCGGTGGTGAGCATCAGAATCGGCGTAAAGCGCAACTGCGCCAGCTTGCGGGCCTCGCGGATAAGTTCGATGCCCGTTAATCCCGGCATGTTTTGGTCGGTGATGATGAGGCCGCGCTTGAGTTCGTTTAAGGCCGCAAGCCCGTTCGAGGCGCTCTGCACCTGAAATCCCGACCGCTTCAGAATCTCGGTCGTGCTCATGATCATCGTGGCGGAATCGTCCACCAGGTAAATCGTCGTCATGGAAATAGCTCCTAAAAATGGTCGGTGAAGGTCCGTGTCTGCGAAGAATAACGGCGATGTTCCCGCCATCTCGATGACCTCAATCAGGGGGGGGCCGACAGCAGCGGTCGCAATAACGCGGCAAATTCTGCGTCGAGGGGCAATGCCACCACCGGGGTCTGGGTCGCCAGTAATACTTGCAACACCGCCGTGTGTAGATGGGTGCAGTCTTGCAAATCCACCTGCCCGTCGGGCTGCTGTTGTCGCCATTGCAACAGAATTTCGGCCTCTTCCACCGTGCAGTTGCCCAGGCACACCGCCGTGTGGGCGTCGAATTGAATAGGCATTTAATTCAGCTCCCGCAGATTCAGCACCAGCATTACGGAGCCATCGCCCAGCAGCGCTGTGCCCGCGTAATGGCGCAGTCCCGCCAACACCCCTTCCAGAGGCTTGAGGATCACTTCCATCCCCTCCCGGAAGTTGTCCACCACCAGGCCCACCGGGTCGTTGCCGAGCTTGACCACCAGCACCGCCAAGGCACAACGCGGGTCATCGGCCATTTCTTCCAGAGCAAACAGCCGCCGCAACCGAATCAGCGGCACGAGCTGTTCCCGCAGCAGAAACACCTCCCGCTGTTTGAGGGTGAAAATCCGCGTGGGCAACAGCCGCACGGTTTCCACCACCGCCTCCATCGGCACGCCCAACGGCTTGCCGTCCAATTCCACCGCCATCACCTGGGTTACCGCCATGGACAGGGGCAGCAGCAGCCGAATGTGGGTGCCGACGCCCCGCTCGCTGTGCACGGTGACCGAGCCGCCCACCCGCTCCAGGGAGCTGCGCACCACATCCATGCCGACGCCCCGCCCCGACACATCCGACACCTGGGCCGCCGTCGACAGGCCCGCGGCAAAAATCAACTGCACTGCCTCCTGGTCGCTCATGGCGGCGGCCTGTTCGTCGCTGATGAGGCCCTGGCGCACCGCCTTCGCCTTCACCGCTTCCACATGCACCCCCCGACCGTCGTCGCTGATTTCCAGGGCCACGCTGTCGTTGTCGCGGTAGGCATGGAGGCGAATCGTGCCGATGGGCGATTTGCCGGCGCTTAGGCGCTCTTCCGGCGGCTCTAACCCGTGGTCGATGCTGTTGCGCAGAATGTGAATCAGCGGATCCGCCAGCCCTTCGATGATGTTTTTGTCGGCTTCCGTGTCCTCACCGACGATGACGAGCTGAATTTGCTTGTCGAGCTTCTTCGATAAATCCCGCACCAAACGGGGAAACCGCTGAAATACCTGGCCCACCGGCATCATGCGCACCTGCATGATGCTGGCTTGCAGCTCTTGGGCGATGCGGTTGATGACGCCGTATTGCTCTTTGATTTCACGGGCCAACTCGCGGGAGCCGTATTGCCGTTCCGCCCGCTGGGCCAGGTACGGCAGGCCGTTTTTGGCCACCACGAGTTCGCCAATCAAATCCATGAGGGTATCCACTCGCTGCTGGTCGATCTTCAGCACCGTCGTCGGATGGCTCGCGGTGGGCGCTTCCTCGGGTGGCAGTGAGGCCGTCGGCAGGGAGGTCGGCCCCAGGGTTGGCGATGACGGGGCTTCCCCCGTGGCCTCTGAGCCGGCCCCTGCGGCGGCCGACGACCAGCTGTCGATCAGCGCTTTCAACGCCGCGCCGTCTTGGCGGTCGAGGGCCTGCTGTTGGGCGGCCTGTAAGTCGGCAATCTCGTCCTCGCGTCCCACGTAAGCCAACGCGGCGCTCAATGCCGTCACCAGGGAACCCACGCGCCCGGTCCAGGAGGCCGCCTCGATGGGTATATCCAACAGCCGCCGTTGGGCTGCCGCAATGTGGTTAAACGCCGCCAAATCCTCCGCCGACACCGCCGTCGGTGGCGCGGCGACCGAATTCGGCGCGGGCAATGCGCGGGGGGGCGACGGCAAGGCCGCCGGCGGTGGCGCGGGCAGTTGGGCCAATTCCACGGTGAAGTCCCGCCAATTGGGGGTGCGCTCGTGGCTCATGCTCCCCAACAGATAGCGAATCGCCCGCCACTGGGGCGGAATGCGGCCCAACAGCCGCCGCAGCCACCGCAGCGCCGACGCAAACCAGCTGTTAGGGCGATTCAACGACGTCAACTGGGTGTCGGCGAACTGCACCAGCGCCTGGTGGTTCTCCTGTTCCACCCAAGTCAGGGCCGAGGCCACCAATTCCGTGCGGATCACCCCATCCCGCGCGCCGGTGGGAATCGCCAACACCTCCGGTTCCACGGTGACGAGGGCGGTTTGCGGCAACACATAGCGAAACAGGGTGCGCACATCGGCGATGGGCGCTGAGGTGATCCCTTGGAAGCGCAGCACGCATTCGTACACATCCCATTCGGTCAGGTCTTGGGGCCAGGGGCGGGTGGGCTTCACCGCCAGAAACGCCAGCGCCGGGGTTTGGCGCACCAAATAAAACGGGTCTTCGCCGCTAAAAAAGCATTGGGCGTCCGGGGTGTAACAAAACGCCGTGATCGGCAGGGCTTGGCGATGCCAACGGTCGTAACATTCGGCGCGGGTTTGCTCCGCCAGCTCCCCCATCCAGTCCACAAAATCCCCCAGCCAGCTCAAATCCGTGGCGGTGGTGTCCAGCGGGTCGGCGGCGGCGACGGGATGACCCAAACCATCCAAGGCGGCGGGCAAAAACGCCCGCAGTTTCCCCGCGCTGGCGGTGGCCGTCTCCAGGTGATGGGCGGCGAGGCTGCCCTGCAATTCCAACTCGTCGAGCCACTGGTTCACCTGGTCGAAGCTGTCGAGCAGCAAATCCACCATGGCGGATTCCAGGCTCACCTGGTCTTCCCGCAGGGCGTCGAGCAAATCCTCGGCAGCGTGAATCAGCCGCGTGATGGGCGGCACCTCAAACAGCCCCGAACTGCCCTTGATGGTGTGAATCGCCCTAAAAATTTCCCCGAGTTTCGTGCGGTCGTCGGGTTGGCTTTCCATGGCCAACAGCGCCGCGCTGGTCATCTCCAACTGCTCGCGGCTTTCGCTCAGAAATTGCGCGAGTAACGGATTCATGGCCGCGCCGCTCCCGTGAGCAACCGCACGTGGCGACTGAGCACCTCGGGTTTCACCGGTTTATTGAAATAGAGATTCGCCCCCGCGCCGTACGCCTTGTGGGCATCCTGGGTTTGGCCTTCGGTGCTGATCATGATGGCGGGCACCGCACAGATGCGCGGCTCCTGGCGCACCTGGCGCAACAGGGTGTAGCCATCCATTTTGGGCATGTTGATGTCGACGATGAGCAGATCAAACTCGCCCACCAGCGCCTTCTCCCAGCCTTCAAAACCGTTGCCGGCCTCTTCTACCGCAAACCCCGCCGCTTCCAGCACCTGGCGGTAATAGAGTCGGACGGTGGTGGCATCGTCGATGACGAGAATTTTCTTCATGGCCGGTCTCTCACCGCAGGGGTTTTTGGTAAACGATGGCTTCGGGAAATTTGCGCACGGCAAATAACGGCGAAATGCGGCTCATCGACTCGGAATGGCCCAGGCAAATAAAGCCCCCGGGGCGCATGGCGTTAAACAGCGCTTCGGCGGCCACGCGGCGACTGCTGTCGTCGAAGTAGATGAGCAAATTGCGGCAAAACACCACATCGAACTCCCGATAGCCCCGCATTTGGGTCCAATCGGTGATGTTGACCTGGGTGAATTCTACGGATTGGCGCAGGTCGTCGTTGATCTGAAAGCCGCCGTTGTTGGGCAGGGTGCGAAAATACTTTTGGCGCAGCTCCGGCGAGAGACGATTCACCGAGCGGGCGTCGTAGCGACCCTGGCGGGCCCGCTCCAGAATCTTCGTGTCGATGTCTGAAGCGATGATTTCCACGTCGTATTCGTCCACCGCCGACCAGTATTCCAGCAGATAAATCGCCAAAGAGTACGGCTCTTCCCCCGACGAACTGGGCAGGGACCAGATGCGAATTGGGTCGCTGATGCCCCGACGCCGGCGGGCGATCAGGTCGGGCAACACCGACTTCACCAAACAGGCGAATTGATAGTCTTCGCGAAAAAAGTAGGTCTCGTTGACGGTCATCAGATTGATGAGCTGTTGCAGTTCGTTGCCGCTGGTCTCAAAGCGCAGCATGGTGAAGTAATGGCGAAAACTCTCGTTGCCGGTGGCTTGAATGCGTTCAACCAGACGCTTATCGACGAAATACCGCTTGGATTCCTCGAAATGGATGCCGGTCTTGCGATAGAAAAAATCGCGGAATTTCTGAAACTCCTCGGCGGTGAGATCGGCAATGGGGTGTTCAGCCATCGCTGCGAATCCGCGCCACGGCCATTTGCACGCTAAAAGTCATGAACGGGTCGTCGTCAAAGCGGGCGGGGAGGGCGTTAAGGTCGGCCACCATGTCGGGGGTGCCGACTTCGGCGAGGCCTTCCACCGCCGCGCCACAGACATTGATGTCCGGATCGTGGCAAATCACCCGATGGAGCCATTGGGGCGCGTGGGGATGGTTGAGGTGGCTGATGACATTGATGGAGAAAATCCGGTAATCCACATCGGCGTCGGCGAGCATGGCGTCGATGAACGGCACCACCGGTTCGTCGAGCTGTTGGAGCACTTCGATTACTGCGTTGCGCAACGGCGCCTCTTCGCTGCGCAACAGGGGAATCAGCGCGGCCACCACGTCAGCGCCGCCGTAGGTCAACAGGGCCGTCAACAGGGATTCGCGGGTGGGTTCGTCGGTCTCGCGGGCCACTTGGTCGCTTAACGCGCGAATGGCCTCGGCCTGGGGCGGCAGGGTGGCCAGGTCTAACGCCGCCCGTCGGCGCACATCCGCTTGCGGGTCGGCGAGCTGGGCGATCAACGTGGCGCTGTCGGCGGCGGGGAACGGGGTGTCGGTCGCCGTCGGGGCAGATTTTTTAATCAGGGCCATGGGAAAAGCTCCTACGAAAGGGCATCGAGATCGACGGGCAGTTAACGGTTAAACCAGCGCAGGAGTTGGCGGGCGATTTGGTCGCTAGGCGCAACCGCCGACGCGCCCCCCCGGCGGATGAGTTCGGCAGGCATGCCGAAGACCACGGCGGTTTGTTCGGATTCGGCGAGGGTTTTGCCCCCCTGGGCGTGGAGTTGGGCCATGGTTTCCGCGCCGTCGTAGCCCATGCCGGTGAGCAGCACGCCGATGAGTTGCTGGGGGGAATAGGCCAGCAACGCGCTGCGCATGAGGGCATCCACCGACGGATGCCACAGGTGGTTGGGATGGGGCGGTTTTGAAATCACCACCACGCCGTTGCCCCGTCGGCTCAGGGCCGCATCGGCACCGCCCCGGGCGATGTAAATGTGGCCCGCTTCCACCGTCATCGGGCGGCTCACCTCCACCACCTTCAGGGCACAGAGGCTGTCCATGCGTTCGGCAAAAGGCGCTGTGAATCCCTGGGGCATGTGTTGGGCGACGACGATGGGCCAGGGAAAATTCGCCGGCAACAGGGGCAAAATGTCTTCCAGGGTGCGCGGCCCCCCGGTAGACACTCCAATCACCACCAGCCCGGTTCCCACGGTGTGGCCCCAACGGTCGTCGTTGACCGATTTGGCCTCCGTCGCGGCGGTTTGCTGTTGTTCGCGCAGCCGTTGGGCCAGCCCGCGACTCTTGCGCACCCGCGCCTTGGCGGCGGTGCGCACCTTTTCCAGCAACACCGGCGCAATGTCGTCCACATTCAGGGAAATCGTGCCGCCGGGCTTGCAGAGGTAATCCACCGCCCCAAGGCTCAAGGCTTCGAGGGTGGCCAACGTGCCCTTCGCCGTGAGTGACGACACCATCACCACCGGACAGGGGTGGCTCACCATGATGTGGCTCAAGGCGGTTAAGCCATCCATGTCGGGCATGTTGATGTCGAGGGTGACCACATCCGGCTGAAAGCGGGCCACATCGCGAATGGCGTCCTGACCGTTGCGGCTGGTTTCCACGAGGAACTCGCCCGTGGCTTCAAACAGATTCACCAAATGTTTGCGCATGAGCGCGGAGTCATCGACGACTAAAAGTTTGATTTTATTCATGGGGTTTCGCGACCAGAAAACGGCGAATCGCTGAACCCGCGGCGGGCGGGCCTATTTGGGCAGGGTTTGGGCGACGGCGGCCAACTCTTGCCCGCCCAAGAGCTCGCCCACATCCAACAGCAAAATCATCCGCTTTTGCTGCTGCAAGTTCGCGATGCGTCGGACGAGTTGACCCTGTTGGCCGTCGGCCAGGCTGGGCGCCTCCTCGATGGTGCGGTGGGGAATCTTCAGCACCTCGCTCACCGAATCCACGATAAAGCCCGTGTCCACCCCGCGAATCGTAAACACCACGATGCGTTGCCGATCGTTGCGCGCCAGGGGCGGCAGCCCAAACCGCCGGCGCTGGTCGATCACCGGAAGCACCGTGCCCCGCAGATTGATGACGCCTTCCACAAACGGCGGCGCTTTAGGCACGCGGGTGAGCTGTTCGGGCACGCGCACGATCTCCTGCACCGCCTCAATCACCACCCCAAACTCCTCGTTCATCAGCCGAAACACCACCATCTGCTCGTCGTCGGCACCGCTGCTGTCGGCTTCTGCGGCGGCGACCTCGCCCGTCGCAGCCACCGTCGGCTGTAGCTGGCGCGCCAGGTCGAGTAACCCCTGGTGGGCAAACATCTTGTCGGGCGACACGATGGAAACCAGGCGCTTGCCGTCATTGAGCCGACAGATCGCCGTGATGTCCTCGATGGCCGTATCGCGGGACAACAGGGACGGCATGGGTTCCACCAGGGCCGCGTTCACCCGCAACACCTCGTTCACCGTGTCCGTCACCACGCCCACCGCCTGGTCGCCCACGGAAATCACCACAATGCGGTTGTGTTCGCTCAACGGTTGGGCGGGCAGCCGAAACATCTGGCGGAGACTCACCAAAGGCAACATGCGCTGGCGCAGGGTCATCACCCCCAGCACATGGGGCGCCGCCTTGGGCACATGAATGATCTCGTCGGGGACCTGCACGATTTCCTGCACACGGTCGATGGCGATGGCGTATTCCTGGCCCGCCACGGCAAAGCTCACGAGCTGCAGCTCTTCTTGGGTGGCCTCTTTGGGCGCTTGGGTCGTCGTGCTGAGCGCGGTGGTGGCTTGGGCGGTGCGGGGCCGTTCGAGGGCGGCGAACTCCTGCTGAATGAGCCGCGCAAAGTCCAACACCATCACCATGGGCCGCTGGGCCGACGGTTGAATCACGCCGGACAGCAGATCCGAATCCACGGTGGCCTGAATGCGGTCCGCCGGCTCGATCTGCGACCGGTCCACCGTCATCACGCTGGCGACTCGGTCCACCACAAAGCCCGCGGGGGTGCCAAAGTCGATGACTAACGCCCGCGTGGCGTCGTCATGGGGGCGGTCGTCGAAGTGGAACAGCGACCGCAAACTGATGACCGGCAGCACCACGCCTCGGAGGTTGGCCAGCCCCAACAGGCTCGGCGGACTCAAGGGCACGCGCACCACCTTCGGCGCCCGAATGATTTCCCGCACCGGCGCCATGGGCACGGCGAAAATCTCGTTGCCCACCTCAAAGGTCACAAATTGCTGCGTGTCGCCGCCATGGGCAGCCGATCCCTCCTCACGGTCTTGGGGGATAAGGGCGGTTTGGCTCACGTTTGCGCACTCTGTAGTTCATCCGCCAACGAGGCGATTTCTTCGATCGCCGCCGCGAGTTCTTCCGCCCCCTGGGACTGTTCCGTGGAGGCCGAGGCGGCTTGGGCAGTGGCTTGTTCCGCCTCAGTCGCCGCCGCCGCTACCTGTTCCACGCCCTTTTTCACCTCGCTCAACACTTCCAAAATCTTCGCGGCGTTGTCGGCAATGTCGCCGTTTACCCGCAAAACCTCCTTGCATATCGGTTTCCATGGAAACCAAATCGCGGGTAATCCCCTTGGTTTTCTCCACCTCCGCCGCCGCCTGGTCGGCAATGGTTTCCAAATCCCGCCGCACGGCGCTGATCTGATCCTGCACGGCTTTCACCATGTCTTTAATGCTTTCAGCGTTTTCCGACGAGTCATGGGCCAGATTGCGAATGTCCGTCGAAACCACCACAAACCCCTTGCCAAACTCGCCCGCGCGGGCCGCTTCAATCGCCCCGTTCACCGCCAGCATGTTGGTCTGGATCGACACGGTGGTGATCGCATCCACGATCTTGTCGATGCGCCGACTCACCAGCTCCAGGGCGTTGATCTGATCCCGACTCTTGCGGGTCTCTTTCAGCCCCGTCATGACCCCGGTCACCAGATCGTCCACCGCTCCTTTGTTCTGAGCCAGCAGCGCCGAGAGGATCTCGCATTTCTGCACCGCGTTCTGGGACCGTTGGTTGGCCACCTGGGCGGATTTTTCGATCTGCCCAATCGCCGCCGCCGATTCCTCCGCCGCGCTGCTTTGCTGGCTCGCCCCCTTGCGAATCTGTTCGATGGCCACCGAAATCTGCGCCGACGCCCGATTGATCTCCTGCACCGCCGCCGACAGCTCTTCCGCCGCCGAGGCCACTTCTTCCGCGCTTTTCGCCACGTTTGTGCTGTTTTTCAAATCTTCCGACAGTTCGGAAAGCGCCTGGGCTGCCTGTTCCGACTGGGCCAGGGCCTGATTTTGCTGGCTGATCGTTTTAACCGCCTCCTCGCACGCCGACGACTGTTCCTCCGCCGCCGCCGCAATCACCTCCGCGCTGCGTTGGGCATCCAACGCCGCCCGATTGGCCTGCTCCGCCACGATGAGCACCTCTTGGGCGCCGCGAATGATGTCGCCCGTGTCGCGGCGCATCTGGTCGAGCTGGCTGACGATGGTCTTGCCCTTCTCGGTTTCCATCTTGATGGCGGCGGCGGACTGATTAATCCCCTCGGACACCACCTCGACCTCCTGCTGAATCTGCTTGATGAGGTCTTGAATCTCGCGGGCGCTCTTTTCCGAAGTTTCCGCCAGGGTGCGCACCTCGTCGGCCACCACGGCGAAGCCCTTGCCGTGTTGCCCGGCCCTGGCCGCCTCGATGGCCGCATTGAGCGCCAACAGATTGGTTTGGTCGGCAATGCGGGCCACCGCCTTCACGATTTCGCCGATGTTCGCCGCCTGCTTCTCCAATTCCGCCACGCGAGTAACCGAACTCGCCTGTTGTTCTGCCCCCGCCATCACCGCGGCGACGGTTTTGGCGATGTCGTTGCCCACGTTGACCGCCAGGGTTTGCAGCGCTTCGGCCTTTTGCAGGGACAGATTGCTCGCCTTCATGCTCTCCGCAATGGACTGGGACACCTGAACCACCCCGCGCTGGGATTCCTGCGCGGCGCCGGCTGCTTCTTCAGCCCCGGCGGCGATTTGGTCCATGGAGCGTTTGAGTTCTTCCGACGCGGCAGCGGCTTCGTTGATGCCGCTGGACAACTCCGACGTGGCTGCTGCCACCCGCTCGGCGGCTTGCTGCTGCTTAGCGAGGGTGCGGGCGCGACGGCGCTCGGCTTCCGCTTGGCGTTGCACCTGTTGGTTGGGGTTGGAAGTGGAAGTCGCGGGCGGGTCTTTGGGCGGTTGGTTGCCACCGGTGGTGTTTTTCTTGACCAGAGCCATGACGGGAAACCCCTCAGGGGGGATTGAAAGCGAAAGGCGAGTAAATCGAAGTCCGTGAACAACTTAGCCCATGGAAATTGCCCTTACAGCAGCGTTATCGCAAATCCCGAAGGCGACTTGAGCCGTCGCCACCGTTAGCGTCGAATTCTGCTAAAAACCCCGTCCATTCGTCCCATTTCAGAGGGTATTTCATGACAATTCCGCGCTATGTCGAGGCCATCGACGCCCTCGCGACGGCAGGCCGGCAGTTCTATCAACGGGGCTGGGTGCCGGCCACCAGCGGCAATTTTTCCGCCCGCTGCGCCCCGGAGGACGCCGTCGAGTCGGCAGTCGAGTCGGAAATCGTCATCACCGCCTCGGGCCGCGACAAAGGTGCCTTGACGCCCGACGATTTCGTGCGCTTTGCGGCGAATGGCGACTGCCGCACGCCCCATCGCAAGTCTTCCGCCGAAACCGGGCTGCATTTGGCGCTGTACCGCCGGTTTCCCGCCATCGGCGCCATTTTTCACACCCATTCCCCGGCGGCGACGGTGCTGTCCAAACACCATGCCCAGGGGGTCGCCCTCGTGGATTACGAGGTATTGAAAGCCTTTCCCGGCGTGGATAGCCACGAAAACGCCGTGTTTGTGCCGATTTTTAAGAACGATCAGGACATCGACCGGTTGGCTGCGCGGGTGGACGGCTTTTTAGATGAACACCCGCGCACCTTTGGTTATCTGATTGCGGGCCACGGGTTCTACACCTGGGGCAACACCCTACGCGACGCCCACCGCCACCTGGAGGCGTTCGAGTTTTTGTTTGAATGCGAGCTACTCAGCCGGAGATAAAAAATCATGAGTGAATTGCGGCTTTACCCCGAAAATCAGCCCGAACAGGCCCAAATCTTTACGGAATTCAACGACATCGCCGGGCATCTCGACCGCGCGGGCGTGCTGTTTGAGCGCTGGACCGCCGAACACGACCTGCCCGACGACGCCGATGCCGACACCGTGTTGGCGGCTTACGCCACCCAAGTGGCCCAGCTAAAGAACAAATACGGCTTCCAATCGGCGGATGTAGTGAGTCTGCACCCCAACCATCCGGACAAGGTGGCGTTGCGCAACAAGTTTTTGGATGAGCACACCCACAGCGATTACGAAGTGCGGTTTTTCGTGGAGGGCGAGGGGTTGTTCTGCATCCACACCGGCCAGTCGGTGTACGCCGTGCGCTGCATCAAGGGCGATCTCATTAGCGTGCCAGCCATGACCACCCACTGGTTCGACATGGGGCCAAATCCCCACTTCAAGTGCATTCGCTTCTTCACCTCGCCCGACGGCTGGATCGCGAACTTCACCGGCAGCGACATCGCCCAGCAATTTCCCCGCTTGGAGAACTAGGCCGTTGTCATCGCCTGAGCGCCTGGCGGTGCGGGCCGTCGTGACCGACATCGAAGGCACGACCACCGACATCGCCTTTGTTCACCGAGTGTTGTTTCCCTACAGCCGCGCCCATCTAGGCGCGTTTGTGGCAGCACACCACGACGCGCCGGCCATTGCGGCGTTGCTCCACGAGGCGGCGACCCTCGCCGCCTTGCCGCCGCCCACGGATGACGCCGCCCGCGCGGCCCTGGTGGCGCGGTTGATTGATTGGATCGACGAAGACCGCAAGTTCACGCCCCTCAAGGGGTTGCAGGGACACATTTGGCGCCAAGGCTACGAGCGCGGCGATTTTACCGGCCATGTGTATCCCGACGCGGTGGCGGCCCTGCGGGCCTGGCACGGGGCGGGAATTGCGCTCTTTGTCTACTCCTCGGGGTCGGTGGCGGCGCAACAACTGTTGTTTGGCTACAGCGACGCGGGCGATTTAACGCCGCTATTTCGCGGCTATTTCGACACCACCACCGGCCCCAAACAGGCCGTGGCGTCTTACGAACAGATCGCTGCTGCGGTGGGCGAATCGCCGTCCGCCTGCCTGTTTTTATCGGATGTGACGGCGGAGCTCGATGCGGCCCGAGCGGCGGGCATGCACACCCGCTGGCTGGTGCGCGAAGGCGGGTTGGCGGTGGCCGACGGCGCCCACGAAGCCGTGGCGAGCTTCGCGGACATCGTCCTCGCGGCGGGATAAGGGGGCAGGGCCATCGCCGCGCGATAACAACGCGGCGTGTCTGGCAATAACCGGGGCGGACTCCTAAAATCGCCTTCCACAAAATTGCGCCGGACATCGGCCGTTTCACCCACCACGCGGAGCTAACCCATCCATGAGTCTCGTTGAAAACCAACGTCTCGCCTCGTCGCTGTTTGGCGGCAATGCCGACTTTCTCGAAGAGATCTACGAAAAATATCTGAGCGATCCAGAGTCGGTCGGGACCAATTGGCGCCAGTACTTCGAGCAGATGCAAAGCGGTGGCGGCGGGCGCGATATTGCCCACACGCCCATCCGCGAATCCTTTGCGCGCCAGGCCCGTCAGCCCGTGAAAATCGTTCAACAGTCGGTGGCGGAACTCGATCCGGTGGCCGTCGAAAAGCAGGCGGCGGTGCTGCGCCTCATCAACGCGTTTCGCACCCGCGGCCACCAGGCCGCCGATTTGGATCCGATTCGCCTGCGGGACCGGCCGCCCATCGACGACCTCGACCCCGCGTTCCACGGCCTGTCGGAAGCCGACATGGACACGGTGTTTAACGCCGGCACGCTGTACGGCTTGAGCGCGGATCGCCTGCCCCTGCGGGAAATTTTGGCCATGGTGCGCGAGACCTACACCGGCAACATGGGTGCCGAGTACATGCACATCACTAAATCCGAAGAGAAGCGGTGGTTGCAAAAGCACATCGAGGAAGCGCGGGGCAAATTGGCGCTCACCGCCGAGGAAAAGCGCGAGTTATTGCGGCAAATCGTCGCGGCGGAAGGGCTGGAGAAGTATCTGCACACGCGGTTTGTCGGCCAGAAGCGGTTTTCCCTCGAAGGCGGCGACAGCTTGATTCCCATGATGGACGCGCTGATTCAGCGGGCGGGCGAAAATGGCGCCCAGGAAGTCGTCATCGGCATGGCCCACCGGGGCCGTCTGAATGTGCTGGTGAACATCCTCGGCAAACGGCCCGCCGATCTCTTCGAGGAGTTTGAAGGCAAGCGCAAGCTGCTAGAGAACAGCGTGGGCGATGTGAAATACCACCAGGGCTTCTCGTCGGATGTGGAAACCCCCGGCGGCGTGGTGCATTTGGCCCTCGCCTTCAACCCGTCCCATTTAGAAATCGTGAATCCCGTGGTGGAAGGCTCGGTGCGGGCGCGGATGGAACGGCGCCATTGCGTCGACGGTTTGGGCGGCGACGTGAAAAACGAAGTCGTGGTGCCGGTGCTCATCCACGGGGACGCGGCGTTTGCCGGCCAGGGGGTGGTGATGGAAACCATGCAGTTTTCCCAAGTGCGGGGCTATCGCACCGGCGGCACGGTGCACATCGTGGTGAACAACCAGATTGGCTTTACCACCAGCAACCCCCTGGACGCCCGCACCGCCCAGTACTGCACGGACGTGGCGAAGATGATTCAGTCGCCGATTCTCCATGTGAACGGCGACGATCCGGAAGCCGTGTTGTTTGTGACCAAACTCGCCATGGACTACCGCACCGCCTTTAAGAAAGACGTGGTGATCGACCTGGTGTGTTACCGCCGCTTGGGCCACAACGAGGCGGATGAACCGGCAGCCACCCAGCCGATGATGTACAAAAATATCCGCGCCCACCGCACGACCGCCCAGCTGTACGCCGAGAAACTCGCCGCCGAACAGGTGATTTCTGCCGAAGATTTGCCGGCGATGCAGAGCGCGTATCGCGCCGAACTCGAAGCGGGCCATCCGGTATCGCGGCCGTTGATGAGCAATCCCAGCGCCTACAGCACGGATTGGGCGCGGCTGAGCGGCAAGGCCGATTGGGACGCCCCGGTCGCTACGGGCCTGGACATTCCCACGATCCAGACTCTGGCGGCCAAGATGTTGGAGCTGCCGGAAGGTTTTGAGCCCCATCCGCGGGTGGCCAAAATCATGGACGACCGACGGAAAATGGCGGCGGGGGCCTTGGCCCTCGACTGGGGCTTTGCCGAAAACCTGGCCTACGCTGGCCTGCTGAAAGACGGCTACAAGGTGCGGATTTCCGGACAAGACTGTGGCCGTGGCACCTTTTTCCACCGCCACGCCGTGCTCCACAACCTGAAAGACGGCAGCAGCTACACGCCGTTAAAGCATTTTTCCAACGACGCGACTCGCTTTACGGTGATCGACTCGATTTTGTCGGAAGAAGCCGTCATGGGCTTTGAATACGGCTTCGCGACGGCAGACCCCAACTCGCTCGTCATTTGGGAAGGCCAGTTTGGCGACTTCGCTAACGGCGCCCAGGTGGTGATCGATCAATTCATCGCATCCGGCGAAGTCAAGTGGGGACGGCTGTGCGGTCTGGCGTTGTTGCTGCCCCACGGCTTTGAAGGTCAAGGCCCGGAGCATTCGTCGGCCCGTTTAGAGCGTTATCTGCAACTGTGCGCCGATGAGAACATGCAGGTGGTGGTGCCGACCACGCCGGCCCAATGCTTCCACATGCTGCGCCAGCAGCTGTTGCAGAACTTCCGTAAGCCCCTGGTGGTGATGAGTCCCAAGAGTTTGTTGCGCCATCCCTTGGCCGTGAACCAGCTCGAAGACCTGCAAGACGGGCGGTTTATGCCGGTGATTTCGGAAATCGATCCCCACGATGCCGATAAAATCACGCGGGTGGTGTTTACCACCGGCAAGATCTACTACGACCTGTTGCAGACCCGCCGCGACGCGAAGGGCGCGTTGGATCACGTGGCGATTGTGCGCATCGAGCGGCTGTATCCCTTCCCCAAGGCCCAATACGAAGCGGAATTGCAGAAGTATCCGAAGACCGAGCAGATCGTCTGGTGTCAAGACGAACCGCGCAATCAGGGCGCCTGGTTCCAGATTGTCCACGAGCTAGAAGCGCCGTTGGGCGGCCAAAAAGTCCATTACGCGGGACGGATAGCGTCGGCCTCGGTGGCGACGGGCTACCACAGCATCCATGTGGCCGAACAAAAACAACTCATTAAAGACGCGCTCGGCGAATAAACCGCCCTGCTGGCAGGGAACCGCCCCCCGCGGTTCCCCCTTGCTTTCCTCTTTCAATCACACCAACCACAACCAAAGGAAGCCCTTATGAGTGTCGAAGTCCGTGTTCCCAGCCTTCCCGAATCGGTGGCCGACGCTACCCTCGTCAATTGGAAGAAAAAGCCGGGCGACGCTGTAAAACGCGATGAAAATCTCGTGGATTTGGAAACCGACAAAGTCGTGTTGGAAGTGCCGGCGCCGGCGGATGGCGTCATGGGCGAGATCGTCCAAGCGGACGGCAGCACGGTGAAAGGCGGCGATTTAATCGCTTACGTGGTGGCAGGCGAAGGGGCCTCAGCGCCCGCGCCGGTGGCCGCGCCGGCGCCGGCCGTGGCAACGCCCGCGAAGACCGACGCACCAGCGCCGGCTACGGCGCTAACCGAAGCCGACTTAGAAGATCTGAGCCCGGCCGTACGCCGTCTGGTGGCGGAACAGAATATCGACTTGAGCCAGATTGCCGGCACGGGTCGTGGGGGCCGCATTACCAAAACCGACGTGATGAACTTCATCAATGCGAAGGGCGCCGTGCCCACGCCGGCGACCCCAATGGCCCCAGCGGCCGCGCCTGTGCCGCCGCCCGCGCCGGTCGCGAAACCCGCCGCGAAGCCAGCGGATCGCCAGGGGCGTCTGGAACAGCGCGTGCCGATGACCCGTCTGCGGGCCCGAATTGCCGAACGGCTCCTCGAAGCGCAGCGCACGGCGGCCATCCTCACCACCTTCAACGAAGTCAACATGAAGCCGGTGATGGATCTGCGGAATCAGTACAAGGACAAGTTTGAGAAGGATCACGGGGTTCGCTTGGGCTTCATGTCGTTCTTCTTAAAAGCGGCCATCGAGGCGCTGAAACGCTTCCCGGCGGTGAATGGCTGCATCGACGGCAATGACGTCGTCTACCACGGCTATTACGACGTGGGGATTGCGGTCTCTAGCCCGCGCGGTCTGGTGGTGCCGATTCTGCGCGACGCCGACCAACTGAGCTTTGCCGACATCGAAAAAGCCATCGCCAACTTCGGCAAGAAGGCCAAAGACGGCACATTGAGCGTGGATGACCTCACCGGTGGCACATTCTCCATCACCAACGGCGGCGTGTTTGGCTCGATGATGTCCACGCCGATTCTGAATCCGCCCCAAAGCGCCATTTTGGGCATGCATGCCACGAAAGACCGCGCCGTCGTCGAGAACGGCCAGGTAGTGGTGCGTCCCATGATGTATCTCGCCCTGTCCTACGACCACCGCATCATCGATGGCCGCGAAGCCGTCAGCAGTTTGGTGACCATTAAAGAATGTCTGGAAGATCCGGCCCGCCTGTTGTTACAGGTGTAAGCCCTGCCGTCGCGGGCGATGTCGACATCGCCCGATTTTTTTGTAGAACAAACCGAGGAGTAGCCAACTCATGGCAAAAACATTTGATGTAGTGGTGGTGGGCGGCGGCCCGGCGGGTTATGTGGCGGCGATTAGATGCGCTCAACTTGGTTTAGAAGTCGCGTGTGTCGAGGAATGGCGCAATTTCAAGGGCGAACCGGCCTTAGGCGGCACGTGTTTGAACGTGGGCTGCATTCCATCCAAAACCCTGTTGGAGTCGTCGGAACATTTTCACAAGTTGAAACACGGCATGGGCAACCACGGCATCACCGTGGGCGATGTGTCGCTCGATCTCAATCAGATGATGAAGCGCAAGGAAGACATCATCCTTCAGCTCACCGGCGGCATTTCCCAACTGTTCAAAGCCAACAAAATCGAGTGGCTCCAGGGGCGGGGCAAACTGCTCGTGGATAAGCAGGTGGAAGTAACCCACCACGACGGCACCAAAACTGTCGTCAACGCCGACAACGTGATTTTGGCCACCGGTTCCAAACCGATTGAAATCGGCGCGGCCCCGGTGGATGGCGGCTTGATCGTGGATTCCACCGGCGCCCTCGATTTCCGCGAGATCCCCGAGCGCCTGGGCGTGATCGGCGCTGGGGTCATCGGCCTCGAACTCGGTTCTGTGTGGAAACGGCTTGGCTCTCAAGTGACCATTCTCGAAGCCGTCGATCAATTTTTGTCGTTGGTGGATCAACAGGTGGCGGCGGACGCGCTGCGCCAGTTTAAGAAGCAGGGCCTCGACATTCGCCTGGGCGCCCGCGTCACCGGCACCACCAAAACCAACAACAGCGTCGTCATCCAGTACAAGGACAAAGACGGCGATCACGAGATGGAAGTGGATAAATTGCTCGTGTGCGTGGGGCGGCAACCCAACTCCCAGGGCATCGCCGACGAGGAAGTGGGCCTGCTGATGGACGAACGGGGCTGTGTCCATGTGGACGATCACACCTGCGAAACCAACATTCCCGGGGTGTATGCCATCGGCGATTTGGTGCGCGGCGCGATGCTGGCCCACAAGGGGTCGGAAGAGGGCGTGATGGTGGCCGAGCTGATTGCGGGCAAGGCCGGCCACATGAATTACGACGTGATTCCGTGGGTGATTTACACGGATCCGGAAATTGCGTGGGTGGGCAAGACGGAACAGTCGCTCAAAGCCGAGGGTGTGCCCTACAAAATGGGCACGTTCCCGTTTGCGGCGAATGGACGGGCGAAGGCGATGGATCGGGCGGCGGGGATGGTGAAAATCCTCGTCCATGCGGACACCGATGAGATTCTCGGCGCCCACATCGTTGGCCCCATGGCGTCGGAGCTGATTCAAGAAGTCGTCCTCGCGATGGAATTTAAGGCCAGCAGCGAAGATTTGGCCCGCACGATTCACGGCCATCCCACGTTGTACGAGGCGCTTCACGAGGCGGCCCTCGCGGTACACGGCCAGGCGATTCACAAGGTGAACTAACCTGCGATTGGCGCGTGTGCGCCACCCAAAATAGAGAAGGGCCGTCCCACAGGACGGCCCTTTTGCGTGGTGCGAGGGGAGTTAGCGGCAGGCGTCACCACTAGAGTTCGTGCAACTGGTGTTGCGATCGACGTCGT
>DAIUCA010000018.1:0-25699 GCA_036846405.1 Candidatus Competibacteraceae bacterium | reverse complement strand
GTAATCAGCTGGGACAGGGTGGGATTGCAGGCCATGAGCCAGCGGCGCGGGGTCACGCCGTTAGTTTTGTTATTAAATTTCTCCGGCCACCAGGCGTAAAAGTCCCGAAACAGCCCCTGTTGCAACAACGTGGAGTGGAGCGCGGCGACGCCATTCACGGAAAAGCTGCCGACAATCGCCAAATAGGCCATGCGCACCTGGGGCACCGGACCCTCTTCGATGAGGGACAGCCGCTGCAACTTGTCGCCGTCGCCGGGAAACTGGCGGCTCACGTCCGCCAAAAAGCGGGCGTTGATCTCGTAAATCAGGTCGAGGAGTCGGGGCAACAGCTCGCCCATGAGGGACACCGGCCATTTTTCCAAGGCTTCCGGCAGCAACGTGTGGTTGGTGTAGGCCATGGTGTGGCTGGTGATCTGCCACGCGGCGTCCCACGACAGGCGGCATTCGTCGATCAGCAGGCGCATGAGTTCGACGATGGCCAGGGTGGGATGGGTGTCGTTGAGTTGAAACACCCGTTTTTCGGCGAAATCGGTGAAATCCATGCCGTACTGCCCCACCCAATCGGCGAGCACGTCCTGCAAGCTCGCCGACGCCAAAAAATACTGTTGTCGCAGGCGCAATTCCTTGCCGTTTTCGCTGGCGTCGTTGGGATACAACACCATCGTGATGTTTTCGGCGGCATTTTGGGCGGCGACTGCCTCGGGATAGCTGCCGGCGTTAAAGGCTTTGAGGTTGAGTTCCCGAGGTGCCTTTGCCGACCACAGACGCAGCAGATTCACCGTGTCGTTTTGGAAACCGGGCACGAGCACGTCAAACGGCTCGGCGAGCACGTCATCGGCGTCGACCCAGCGGGCGCGGAGTTCGCCCCGATCATCGCGATAGAACTCCCGCCGACCGCCAAAGCGCACGGTGCGGGTGCGTTCGGGCCGAGGCACCTCCCACGGAAACCCCCGGGCGAGCCAACCGTCCGGATCTTCGACTTGCCGACCGTCTTGGAGCCGTTGGCGAAACAGGCCGTATTGGTAGCGGATGCCGTAGCCCGTCACCGGCAGCTGCTGGGTCGCACAGCTTTCGAGGAAACAGGCGGCGAGCCGACCTAAACCGCCGTTGCCCAGACCCGCGTCGGTTTCGGCGTCGAGCACCGTTTCGAGGTTCGTACCCAAGGTGTGAAGCGCGGCCCGCACCGGTTGATGCAACCCCAGGTTCAGCAGCGCGTTATTCAGCGTGCGCCCGATGAGATATTCCATGGAGAGATAAAACGCCTGTTTGACGCGCGTTTGGCGGTAGGCGAGCTGGGTCCGGTGGTGGCGTTCCATGAGGCGGTCTCGCAGCACCAGGGCGAGGGCTTGATAGAGCTTGTCGGCGCTGGGCGCCTCGGGGGACTGGCCCAGGGTGTAGATGAGGCGATGGCGGAGCGCGCTCACCAGATGAGCTGTATCCAGAGGCAGGGGCGTGAGGAACGCGGCGGGTTTTTTGGGTGGATTCACGGGGAGGGCGTCCGGAGGGAGAGGCGGGAAGGGAGCGAAAAGGCGGGGATGCAGCGGGAAGCGGTCGATGGGCAGCCAGCAACTTGCTCTGCCTGGGGGGCTTGCATAAGGTTCCGCGCTTCTTTTTACACAGGTCAATCCCATGTCCAGCTCGTCGTGCAGTGTGTCGGCGCCCGTCGGATTACATGTGGCCATCATCATGGACGGCAATGGTCGCTGGGCGCAGGCCCGCGGGTTGCCGCGCACGGCGGGCCATCAAATGGGCGCCAAAACCGTGCGGCGGATCGTAGAAGCCGCGCCGACGCTCCAGGTGGGCGTGCTCACGTTGTACGCATTTTCCGCTGACAACTGGCGCCGCCCGGCGGACGAGGTGGAGGCGCTGATGAAACTGCTCGAACGCTACTTGATGACCGAATGCCAGCGCTGTCTCGACAACGACATTCGCCTGTGCGTCATCGGGCGGCGGGACCGATTGCAACCCCATTTGGTGCGCACGATTGAGCGTGTCGAAGCCGCTACCCAGGCCGGTCAGCGCCTGTGGTTGCGGCTGGCGGTGGATTACAGCAGTCGTCAAAACCTGTTAGCAGCCGCGCAGCAGCTCGCACAGCAAACCGCGAGCGGCCCCGATTGGGAAACGGCATTTGAGCAAGCGCGGTTGCGGGCGCTGCATTCGCCCCCGGTGGGCGACGTGGATTTGCTCATTCGCACCGGCGGCGAACAGCGGTTGAGCGACTTCATGCTGTGGGAAGCCACCTACGCCGAGTTGATGTTCACGGCTCGAGCCTGGCCGGAGTTTTCCGTAGACGACTTTTCGCGGGCAGTGAAAGACTTTCATCGCCGCGAGCGCCGTTTTGGGATGGTGACCGCATAAAAAAAGCGACCGTTGAACGGTCGCTTTGGGCTGTGGGTGGTGGGCCTTGCAGGATTCGAACCTGCAACCAAGCGATTATGAGTCGCCTGCTCTCACCGTTGAGCTAAAGGCCCGAAAAGCGGGACGCAGACTTTAATCGGAATCGAGAAAACTGCGTAGGGGTTCGGAGCGATTGGGATGGCGCAGCTTGCGCAACGCCTTCGCTTCGATTTGGCGGATGCGTTCGCGGGTGACATCGAACTGCTTGCCCACCTCTTCCAGCGTGTGGTCGGTGTTCATGTCGATGCCAAAGCGCATCCGCAACACCTTGGCCTCGCGGGGCGTGAGGGTGGCGAGCACCTCGCGGGTTGCGTCGCGCAGCCCTTCGCCGGTCGCCACATCTACCGGCGACACCACATTGTGATCCACCAAAAAGTCGCCCAAATGCGAGTCTTCGTCGTCGCCAATGGGGGTTTCCATGGAAATCGGCTCTTTCGAGATTTTGAGCACCTTACGGATCTTGTCTTCGGGCATCTCCATCCGCTGGGCGAGTTCTTCGGGGGTCGCCTCACGGCCATTTTCCTGCAACATCTGCCGTTGGATGCGATTTAACTTGTTAATCGTCTCGATCATGTGGACGGGAATGCGAATGGTGCGGGCCTGATCCGCGATGGAGCGGGTAATCGCCTGGCGAATCCACCAGGTGGCGTAGGTCGAGAATTTGTAGCCCCGCTTGTATTCGAACTTATCCACCGCCTTCATCAACCCGATGTTGCCCTCTTGAATAAGGTCGAGGAATTGCAGCCCCCGGTTGGTGTACTTCTTGGCGATAGAAATCACGAGGCGCAGGTTGGCTTCCACCATATCTTTTTTGGCTCGGCGCGCCTTCGCGTCGCCCACCGACACCTGGCGCATGATTTCCTTGATTTCTACGATGGGCATGTTGACTTCTTCTTCGATGTCCCGCAGGCGCTGTTGGGCGGCGACGATCGGTTCGCGGTATTTGCTCAGGGCGTTGTTGTACTTGTGGGAAGTTTTCAGCACATCGTCGAGCCAGGTAATGCGGCTTTCGTTTTGCGGAAACTGCGCCAGAAACGTTTTCCGCGGCATCTGGCCTTTGGTAACGCATAGCTCGGTAAGCAGTTTTTCCTCAGCGCGGATGCGTTCGACGGTTTCGCGCAGCAGGCCAATCAAGCGATCCACACAGCGGGGCACGAATTTGAACTCGATAAACCGCTCGCCCAGCTGCTTGCGCAGTCCCTGTTGGGTGGATTTGTCGTGCTTTTCCATCAATTGGTTGTACAGCGCCGCCAGCTCGCCAAACCGCCGAGTGACCTCGGCGGGATCGAGACTTTGATCCGGGGCGGTTTTCGTGCTGGCGTCTTCGTCCTCGTCTTCTTCGATTTCGACGGGCAGCTCAGCCTCCACCTCGACCAGGGGAACCTCATCCGCATCCGGATCGGGCAACTCGGACGGCGGCGGCGCCACCGGCTCGTTGGGATTGATAAACCCCGTAATCAACTCGCTCAAACGGCCTTCGCCGCGCTTAATCCGCTCGTAATCGTCCAGCAGCTCGGCCACCACCGCCGGATACCCGGCGAGCGCCGACATCATGTGATTCAAGCCTTCCTCGATGCGCTTAGCGATGTGGATTTCCCCCTCGCGGGTGAGCAATTCCACCGTGCCCATTTCCCGCATGTACATCCGCACCGGATCGGTTGTCCGCCCAAAGTCGTTATCGCTGCTAGAAATCGGCGCAATCACCTCCTCGTTGCCGTCCTCGTTGGGCGACGCGGCGTCGGTAATGAGGGCATTCGCGCCTTCGGGCGCGTATTCGCGCAGCTCAATGCCCATGTCGTTAATCATGGCGAACACATCTTCAATCTGCTCGGCGTAGTCCACATCCTCGGGGAGATGCTCATTAACTTCAGCGTAGGTCAAAAATCCCTGTTCTTTGCCCAGGGCGATCAGTTTTTTCAGGTGCGAATTCTGCGGGTCGCTCATAGGTCATTTACCGTCGTGAAAAGTGATGTGAGAGGGTCGCGCGGGTTATTCAGCCAACTGCTGTTCGCGCTTTGCCCACTGCTCGACCCGCTGCAGTGCATCGGCAAAGGCCAACGCCACAGGCAAGCGGGCGGAAGGTTCCCAACGGGCCAACTCGGCGAAGGCGTCATTGCCTTCCAAGTGCACCAGCAGCGCGGCGGCGTGGGGGAAATGCGGCTGTTGCTGAATAAATTCAATGAGTTGGACGAACTGTTGGGCGTGGAGGTTGTTGATAGCCAACAGCCGCAAATTGTCAAGCGTAGTCACGCGGTGGGCGAGGTCGGGCTGGTGTAGCACCAGGGCCGTGAGGTAGCGCAGGGGCTGGCGTTCGATAGACGCGATTTGCGGGGGGGTTGACACCACCGTCGGCGTTGTGATTTGCGCGGCTGGCTGTTCGATGACTTGGGTATGGCGGGAAAGTTCCTGTTGAAGCACCTCCCGCAAAGGCCCGTCGGGGAGCTGTTTGAGTCGCGGTCGCGCCCGCTGCAACAGCTCGGCGCGCCCATGGAGCGTGTGCAGATCCACATCCGCCGTGAGCCGTTCAAAGAAAAAGTCGGCGAAGGGCTGGGCCTGCGCTAAGCGGGCGCGAAAGGCATCGGCGCCTTCCCGCCGAATCAGGCTGTCCGGATCATCCGCTGCGGGAAGCGATAAAAAATCCAAGCGACGGGGCGGTTTAAGGGTTGGCAACGCCGCTTCGAGGGCCCGCAGGGCGGCAGCTTGCCCCGCCTTATCGCCGTCAAAACAACAAACCACATGGGGCGTTTGCCGAAAAAGCTGCTCGATTTGCTCGGTGCTGATGGCAGTGCCCAACGGCGCCGTCGCGTAGTGAATGCCGTATTGCGCGAGGGCAATCACGTCCAAATAGCCTTCCACCACCACCAGTTGGTCGAAACGCGGGTTGTGTTGACGGGCCTCAAACAGGCCAAACAAACAGCTGCCCTTGTGAAAAATCGGCGTTTCGGCGGAGTTCAGGTATTTCGGCTGCCCATCCGGCGCCAGGGTGCGCCCGCCAAAGGCCAGGGTTTGGCCCCGCCGATCGCGGATGGGAAACATCAAGCGGTCGCGGAAACGGTCGGTCACCGTGCCGTCGTCCCGTTTGATCGCGAGGCCAGCAGTGAGCAGTTCATCGACGCCCACGCCCTGTTTGCGTAGCTCGTTGAACAGCACCTGGCGAGACGGCAGCGCGTAACCCAAGCCAAAACGGTCGATCATGTCCGCGTTAACGCCCCGTTGGGCGAGGTAATCGCGGGCCACTTGGCCGCTGTCGCTCTGGAGTTGGCGGCGAAAAAACTGCTCGGCCCGCGTGTGATAGTCCCGCAGACGTCCCAACAAAGCGTCCTCGCTGGGGGCGGCGTCGGTGGGCAACGGGAGATGAACTTGCTGCGCGAGTTCAGCGATAGCGTCGGGAAACGACAGGTTGTCGTAATCCATGAGAAAGCGGATGGCGTCGCCGTTGGCCTGACAGCCAAAGCAGTGATACCGCTGCTTGGCGGGGCTTACGTGGAACGACGGGGTTTTTTCTTGGTGAAACGGACAGCAGGCTTTGTAGCTGCTGCCCGCCCGCTTCAAGGGAACGCGCTGGCCGATGAGCTCGACCAAATCCACGCGCCCAAGTACCTCGGCAATAAAGGCAGGATGCAGTCGCGCCATGGAAAATTAGCCGTTAAGACGGGTTTTAACGCGCTGGCTGACTTGGGCCATGTCGGCACGGCCCTGCACCTGGGATTTGAGGGCAGCGAGCACTTTCCCCAGATCTTTGACGGTGCTGGCGTGGCATTCGCCGATGGCCTGCTCGATGAGAATGTCGAGTTCGGCGTCGGTAAATGGGGTCGGCAAATAGCTTTGGATGAGTTGGGCTTCTTGCTCTTCTTTCGCCGCCAGATCCAGGCGGTCGGCTTGGCGAAACTGGGCGATGGAATCGCGGCGCTGTTTCAGCATTTTTTCGAGGACCGCGAAGATTTGGTCATCGTCGAGGGTGATGCGCTCATCGACTTCCCGCTGTTTGATGGCAGCCATGACGAGCCGAATCGTGTCTAACCGCGGCTGTTCTTTAGCGCGCATTGCCGACTTCATGTCGTCCTGTAAACGCACTTTAATGGACATGGAATTAATACATCCGCACGCGGCGGGCTACATCGCGGAACTGTTTCTTGGCGTGGCGTTTGTCCGCCGCCGCTTGTTTGCGCTTCCGTTCTTGGGTCGGCTTTTCGTAAAACTCGCGTCGCCGCACTTCGGATAACACCCCGGCTTTCTCGCAGGAGCGCTTAAAACGGCGTAGGGCCACATCGAAAGGTTCGTTCTCTTTAATTTTTACTGAAGGCATGGAAGGCGGTTACCTCGCGTCAATTTTTGGGAAACGCGCAATATAGGCATCCGCCGTGGCAAACACAATTTTGCGTTTTTTATTCTTTGGTGACCCATTTCCATGATTTTAGGCATTGAAACCTCCTGTGATGAGTCGGCCGTCGCCCTATTTGGCGCCGACGGCCTGCGCGATCAATTGATTTACAGCCAAATCCCGCTCCACGCGCCGTTTGGCGGCGTGGTGCCCGAACTCGCGGCCCGCGACCATTTGGGCAAGTTATTACCATTAATCGACCAATTGTTGACCCAAACCGCCCTGTCGCCCGCTGCCTTGCAGGGGGTGGCGTATACCGCCGGGCCAGGGCTAGCCGGCACGCTCTTGGTGGGGGCCGCCGTCGCCCAAGGTCTCGCCCGCGCGTGGCAGGTGCCCGCCTTAGGCATTCATCATCTGGAAGGCCATTTACTCGCGCCGCTGTTGGAGTCGCCCGCGCCGGCGTTTCCGTTTACCGCGCTGCTCGTTTCCGGCGGCCACACCCAGCTCATGGCGGTAAATGGGGTGGGCGATTACGCCCTTTTAGGAGAATCCCTCGACGATGCGGCCGGCGAAGCCTTCGATAAAACCGCCAAATTGCTGGGTTTAGGCTATCCCGGGGGGCCAGCCCTCGCCCAACTCGCCGAACACGGCAGTCTGCCCGGCGATTCCGAAACCTTTGTTTTGCCCAAGCCGCTGCTGTCGCGGGACAGCCTGGATTTTAGCTTTAGCGGCCTCAAAACCGCCGTGCGCCTGGCGTGGGAAGCCTCGGCCCAAACCCCCGCCGACCGCGCTCATCTGGCCTATTGCTTCGAGGACACGGTGGTCGCTGTGCTCGTGGAAAAATGCCGCCGCGCCTTGGCGGTGACCGGCCACTCGCGGTTGATCGTGGCCGGCGGCGTGGGGGCCAATCGACGACTGCGCGACGCCCTGCTGGCCCTCGACGCCCAGGTGTACTTCCCGCGCCCGCTGTTCTGCACGGATAACGCCGCCATGATCGCCCTCGCGGGCTACCTGCGCTTCCAGGCCGGCGAGCGGGGCACGAGAGCGATTACCGCTCGGGCTCGTTGGCCTTTGCATCAATTATCACGCCCTGGCGCGGTTTGACCTCGTCGTCGTCGACGGCGGTCGCCGCCGCGTGGATCGGTCGCTCAAGGCCCTGGCGCAGCCGAGCAATGTTGTCTTTGTGGCGATAGATCAGCAGGGCCACCATGGCCACCAACGCCAGCAATAGACTCACCGGCGCATCGCTGATCCACAGCCAAAACGGCGCACTCATGGCAGCCACCAGCGCCGCCACCGCCGAAATCTGCACGCCGCGGTACACCACAAACCAGGTTCCCAGACACAAAAGGCTTGCGAGCGGCGCCATGCCGATGAGCACGCCAAACGAAGTCGCTACCCCCTTGCCGCCCTGGAAGCGGAAAAACACCGGGTACAGATGGCCCAAAAACGCCGCCACCCCCACAAGGGCCAAGGCCCAATCGTTAAGGCCAACAAGATGCCCGAGCATCACCGGCAAAAAGCCCTTGAGCGCATCCAGCAGCAGGGTAACCCCCGCCGCCCGACGACCCACATCGGGTTTGCCGACGAGTTCGCCCAAACGGCGCACATTGGTCGCCCCCGGATTGCCCGAGCCGTGTAATCGCGGGTCGGGTAGCCCCATGTGTCGGCAAACCAACACGGCAAACGACAACGAACCCGACAAATAGGCCAGTAAAATCAATGAGATAGTGGTGGTCACGAGAAACCTCAAAGGGAGAGAAAAGACGGCACATGCGCGGCGCCCGTAATAGAGTGGCGGTGTTTCACCTTATGCGAGCACTCGGCATGGACATTGTTTTTATCCGCGATTTACGCATTGACACCGTGATCGGGATTTACGACTGGGAACGCCAAATCCGCCAAACCATCAGCCTCGACCTGGAGATGGGCACAGACATTCGCCCCGCTGCCACGGCTGAAGACATCCACCAGGCCCTGGATTACAAGGCGGTGGCCAAGCGCCTGATTCAGCTGGTCTCGACGAGCGAGTTTTTGCTGGTGGAAACCCTGGCAGAACGGATCGCGGCGGTGGTGCGCGAGGAGTTTGGCGTGCCATGGGTCAAGGTGACCCTCAATAAACTGGGTGCCCTGCGCGGCGCCCACGGCGTCGGCATCCTCATCGAGCGCGGCGAACGGTTTTGAGCGGTTACGGCGGCGATTTGGGCAGCGATTTGGGCGGCGCTGACGGGCGCTGCCATTGCTGGCGCAGTTGCCGCGTGTACAGGGGCTGGCCGTTGAGCAGATGGTCGATGACATAACGCATGAGCTGTTTGGCGGCCCGACGGGCGGCGAGATCGGCCAGGTCACCGGCGGCAAGGGCCTGCAAATGGGCGCCGGTAAGCGCCACGCCCTGCGGAACGTCCAACAGCGGCCACGCGCCCTCGCCCACCCGGTAGTCGTACCAACTCTGCGGTTGCAGCGGCCGCTGTTCGGCGTCGCCATCGAGGGCCAAGCCGTAGCCCAGGGCGTCGACCAGATGCAATTCAAAGCGCCGCAGGGCAATTTCTTCCGCCACAGGGGTGAGATCGGCGACTTGCAGGGCGTCGAGGGTCTGTTGGTAGACGGTAAACAGGTCTTCGTGGGGGATCTGGCGGGGCAACAGGCGAATCAGCAGCTCGTTCACATACCAAGCGCTCCACAAACGCGGCGGCACAAAGCGCCATGCGGGGCCATGAGCCTCGATGTCGCCCAGGGTCAACAGCTCGCCGCGCCCGCTAAAACCCAGCAATAACCCCCGAAACAGCTGCAACGGCGCGACGCGCTGGCGGCCGCGGGCGATCACCACCACCAATTCGCCGCTTTCCAGCAACAGCTCCGCGCGCTTGATGCCGTCGCCTTGGGGCTGAATGCGCAGGGCGATGGCGATTTGCAGGGATTCCCGTCGCACGTCGGGCGGCCTCGCTCACTCGTCGCGGCGCAGGTCGCCGTAACCAAACTGCATCAACGCGCGATCGTCGTCGGGCCAGTCAGCGCGCACCTTCACCCACGTGCGCAAAAACACCCGTTTTTCCATAAACCGCGCGATTTCTAGCCGCGCCGCCGTGCCGATGGCCTTGAGTCGGGCGCCGCCGTCGCCAATGACTATGGCTTTTTGGCCGTCGCGGGCCACCCAAATCACCGCACCGATGGTCACCAACTCGGGAGTGTCGGAGAATTCTTCGATTTCCACGGCCACCGCGTAGGGCAATTCCTGGTCGAGTTGGCGGACGAGCTGCTCGCGCACCAATTCGCTCACCAAAAACCGCTCGCTCACCGTGGTGATCTGGTCTTCATCGAAGGCAAAGGGCGCTTCTGGCAGCCAAGTCACGAGGAGATTTTCGAGTTTTTCCAGGTTGTTGTGCTTTAAGGCCGAAATGGGCACGAGTTCCCCCTGGGGATATTCGGCCTGAATCGTCTGCAAAAAGGGCAGCAATCGCCCCTTGTCGGCGACCCGATCCACCTTATTGACGGCGATGAGCAGGTGGCCACGGAACTCGGCCAGATGGGCAAACACCAGGCGGTCGGCGTCGGTAAACCGCAGGGCAGTAATCACCACGACGGCCACGTGGGCCTCGCTCAAAGCGCCCAACGCGGCGCGATTCATCGCGCGGTTTAGATGTTGGCGGTGGTCGCTGTGGATGCCGGGGGTATCGAGGTACAGGATTTGGGCGTCGTCGCGGGTTTTGATGCCGAGGATCGCTTGGCGCGTGGTTTGCGGTTTGGGCGCGGTGATGCTGATTTTTTGGGCGATCAGGCGGTTGAGCAGGGTGGATTTGCCCACATTGGGGCGACCGAGGAGGGCCACATAACCGCAGCGGGTCGGGGCGGCGGGCGGAACGGCGTGAAGGGTCATGATTGCAACAGGTCGAGGAGTTTACGGGCGGCCTGCTGTTCGGCTTGGCGGCGGCTGGTGGCGTCGGCGGTGGTGACATAATTCATGGCGCGACATTCGATGGTGAACCGCAGGGCATGGGCCTCGCCTTGGGTGTCGATGAGGGTGTAGGTCGGCAGGGGCAGGGCACGGGCCTGGAGCAGCTCTTGAAGCTGGGTTTTTGCATCTTTCAGCGTGTGGGCGCTGGGCAGTTGGGCGAAGTAGGGCGTGTACAACTTGAGAATCACCGCTTGGCAAGCGCTAAAACCGCCATCTTCGTAGACGGCACCGATGAGCGACTCTACGGCGTCGGCCAGAATCGATTCGCGGCGGGCGCCGCCGCTTTTTAGTTCGCCCGGTCCAAGGCGCAGGTAATCCCCCAAATTGAGGGCGTGGGCAATGCGCACGAGGGAATCGCGGTTTACCAAACTTGCCCGTAGACGACTGAGTTCGCCCTCGTTAGCGCGGTGAAATTGCTGGCACAGGGCGGCGGCGATGACGCAATTGAGGACGGCATCGCCGAGAAACTCTAGGCGTTCGTTATTGGCAGCGCCCAACACGCTGCGGTGGGTGAGGGCGGTGTCGAGCCATGACAAATGGGCGAATTGGTAACCCAGTTCGCCCTGCAATCGTTCTGAAGGGGTCATTTGTTGGCGAGGGAGATTTCATCTTCAAACGACGCGATCAATTCCAGATTGCTGAGGAATGGGCGGCGGTCTTCGTATTTCAGCAGTAAAAAAGTGTCGTTGTTGCGCTTGATGATCTTGATGTCTTGCGGTTTGACCACCGTGACATAGCCAATATCAAAGCGTCGGGCAATGGAGCGCCGAATGTCGGCAGGACTCATGCGATTCGCGTCGGGTTCGTTGCGCACGCCTTCGAGGCTGGTGCGGGCGCCGTAGTAATCCAAATAAATGGGCAAAATCCGCATCACCACGATGGCGGCGAGGCCAAGGAGCACGAGAACCAGCAAAAAGGTAAAGGGCGTGATGCCGTCGATGCGGCGGTTGGCGAAGGCGCGAGGCAGAGGGAAAGCGGTCATTGGATTAAGGCTCCGATGCGATGGCAGTTGCCGTTGAGGGTGACACAGTCAAAATTCATCCAAATTAACCAGGCTTCGCCGATGAGATTGTCTTCGGGCAGAAAGCCCCAAAAACGGCTATCGCGGCTGTTATCGCGGTTATCGCCAAGGACAAAATAATGGCCTGGCGGCACGATCTTTTCCCAAGTTTCTGCACTTTGGCCCCGTTGGACGCGCACTTTGAAGTCGCGGCCATCGAGCTGTTCCCACCGGTCGCTGTAGCCCCAGGGGGCGGTTTGGTCGCTTTCTTCCACCAGACGCTGATTCACCGACTGGTCGTTCACATAAAGCTGTTTGTTGCGATACTCCACGCGATCGTCGGGCAGCCCGACAATGCGCTTAATGAAGGCGGTGTTTGGGTCTTCTGGATAGCGAAACACGGCCACATCGCCCCGTTGAGGGCGCCAATTGAGCGTGTCGAGCCGCTGATTGGTGACTGGCAAACGAAAGCCGTAAGCGAACTTGTTCACGAGGATAAAATCGCCTGCCAGCAGGGTGGGCATCATGGAACCGGAGGGAATGCGAAAGGGTTCGACGATGAACGAGCGCAGGATCAGCACCACGAGAATGACCGGGAAAAACGATCGGGCCGTTTCGACGAGAAACGGCGGTTTAATGGCGACGTGGGTGGCGGCGCTGTATTTGGCGTCGTTAATCGTCGTGGTAAGCCGCCGCCGAGGGGCCAAAATCAATAGGTCGAGAGCATAGATGCTGCCGGTCACAAGGGCGGCAATCACCAGAATGGTGGCGAAATCAAAGTGCATAGCGTGGGTAGCCCGTGAATCAGATTATTTTTTGTCGACTTGCAGCACAGCGAGAAAGGCGTCTTGGGGAATCTCGACGCGGCCCACCTGTTTCATGCGCCGTTTGCCGGCCTTTTGCTTGTCGAGCAGCTTGCGCTTGCGGGAAATGTCGCCGCCGTAGCATTTCGCAAGGACGTTTTTGCGCAGGGCTTTTACGGTGGTGCGGGCGATAATTTTGGCGCCAATCGCCGCCTGAATCGCAATCTCAAACATCTGCTGCGGGATAATGTCTTTCATGCGATCGCACAGGTCGCGGCCACGGTAGGGCGCCTGATCCCGATGGACGATGGTGGAGAGGGCATCGACGCTTTCGCCGTTAATCAGCACGTCGAGTTTCACAAGGTTGGCGGTTTGAAAACGGTCGAGTTGGTAGTCAAAGGAGGCAAAACCGCGGCTGATGGATTTCAAGCGGTCGAAAAAGTCCAACACGACCTCGCTCAGCGGCAGATCAAAGCGGAGATTCACTTGGCTCCCCAGGTAGAGAATGTCTCGTTGGGCGCCGCGTTTTTCGATGCACAGGCTAATGATCGCGCCGACAAACTCCGGGGGCGTGAGGATATTGGCCAGAATAATCGGCTCTCGAATCTCCAAAAACTCGCCCACCGGAGGCAATTTGGCCGGGTTATCGATCTGCGTCACCTCGTTGGTTTGCAACAGCACCTCGTAAATCACCGTGGGCGCGGTCGTCACCAGCTCCAGGTTGTATTCCCGTTCCAACCGTTCTTGCACGATGTCCATGTGCAACATCCCCAAAAAGCCGCAGCGAAAGCCAAAACCCAGGGCTTGCGAGGTTTCGGGTTCAAAGAACAGGGATGAGTCGTTTAATTTGAGCTTCTGCAAGGCCTCGCGAAGCTTCTCGTAATCTTCCGATTCGACGGGAAACAGGCCGGCAAACACGCGGGGTTGGATGGTGCGAAAGCCGGCGAGCGCCGTTTGAGTGGGATTAAGGTCATCGGTAATGGTGTCGCCCACGGGTGCGCCGCCGATGTCTTTGATGCCCGCCACGACAAAGCCCACTTCGCCTGGCCCCAGAAGCTGCAATTCGAGGGGTTTGGGGGTGAAAATGCCGATTTTGTCCACATGAAAGGCTTTTTTCGAGGACATGATGCGAATTTTCTGACGGCGGTTCAGCGTGCCATCGACCACGCGCACCAGCGAAACCACGCCCAGGTAGTTATCGAACCACGAGTCCAGGATGAGCGCTTTCAGCGGGCCATCGGGATTGCCTTGGGGGGCGGGGATTTTGGCGACGAGTTCTTCAAGCAATTCGGCGACGCCCTCACCGGTTTTAGCGCTAATGCGCAGGGCGGCCGTGGCGTCGATGCCGATGACGTCTTCGATTTCCTTCACGACGCGGTCGGGGTCGGCGGAGGGGAGATCAATTTTATTGAGGACAGGCAGCACTTCTAAGCCCTGTTCGAGGGCGGTGTAACAATTAGCGACGCTTTGGGCTTCCACCCCCTGGGCGGCGTCCACAACAAGCAGCGCCCCGTCGCAGGCGGCCAACGACCTTGAAACCTCGTAGGAAAAGTCCACGTGGCCGGGAGTATCGATGAAGTTGAGCTGATAAATTTGGCCGTCGCGGGCCAAATACTTCAGAGACACGCTTTGGGCTTTAATCGTGATGCCCCGTTCGCGCTCCAAATCCATGGAATCGAGCACTTGTTCGGACATTTCTCGCGCTTCCAACCCGCCGCAGATTTGGATAAGGCGGTCGGCCAGGGTGGATTTGCCATGGTCTACATGGGCGATGATGGAGAAATTACGAATGTGCTTCATGGCCGCGGGCTCTGCGAGTTAGCTAAGCCGCGCATCTTAACCCATTGGTTTAATCTGAAATATGCGACGGGTGTGATTTGCAAGCAGACCTCGGGCCATCGCAACGGCGATGGCTAATCCCAAACCGGCGAGGGCGAGGGATTCTGCTGCTGACCAGCTCAATAATTGGCCCAAACTCGCGCCGATGAGAAATCCCAGGAGCGGGATACAAAACATCATCACCGCGCTTTGGAGCAGCCTTGCTTCATCCACGGCCAAAATGACGCGCTCACCCAGATGTAATTCGCGGTCAGCAAGCACGTTATCGCGCCACACCTGCACCACCTTGTCTTTGGTGCCACAGCCCGAGGCGCATTGGCTGCAACCCTGGGGGGCGCAGGTACTTCCCGACGACTGTGCCGTCTCGTTGACGCGCACTTTGATCCAGTCGGCGCGGGTTTCTACGACCACAGCATCATTTTCCATGGGGCTAACCTCGTTTAATTTTTAGGGGGGAGTTGGAGGTTGTTCACGATGGCCGCCACCGTCGCTAGGGGAACCTCGCCCAAGGCGGTGATCTGGAGATTGTCAGTAACCTTCCCATAGGCACTCATGACGCCAAGGCGATAAGGCCCTTCCAATGGCGACGCGAGTCGCTCCAAAAAGACCGAGACAGTGGCTAAACCATCGCTTAACACCACCTGTTCGACTGTCGCCTCATTGGGCAGCTGCTGATAGCGGCGCTGAGACACGGGTTGAAATCCCGAGGGAAGCCCGCCGAATTTCAGGGGCGGATTGCTCGGCGGCAATTCGCGGGTTTCGTGGACGAGCGGCTGTCCTTGGCTGTGCACGGCGAAATAGGGAGAAGTCACCGCGTCAATCGGCATGAAATCCGTAAAGGTCATGGTTTCAATCGGCTGCTGTTTTTCGTCTAACAAGGCCGAACGCAGCACGACGGCGGTTTCGCGATCCAGCCACAGATCGTAGCCGAAGCGGTAAGCATCCCGAGGTAACACGGCAATGTTGACGGCGGCACGTCCCGCAATCCGACCCGTGCGCCGCAGTTCTAGCGCATAGGTGCTGCGAATGCGCTCCAAATTGTCTTGATGAGCGAGGGGAAATGACGCGGCGTTGGCATTTCGCTGGGTGCGACTCGCGGTGATGCCTTCGCTGGTGACCACATAGGTTTTGCCATCTTCCCCCACGATAATTTCGCGCGGGGTGTCGTTGAGGGCAGTCAGCCGCTGCTGTTCTTTGCCCTGCTGTCGTTGGAATAGGATTTCCATCGACTCAATGTTCTGTCCCTGCACATAAACAAAACGCCCTCGATAGGTTAGGTCGCGTTGCTTGTCGACCATTTGCGCTAACCAATCTTCGGGCGTTTCTGCGAGTACGGCTGCGGTCAACATCAGAAGCAGCCAACCCCATAAGACCGATCCCAGCACATGCCGCATGAAATTACTGCTTATCCGCGCTGTAACCCACGACACGGACAAAAGAGCGCATGTCGTTCATGGGATGGTGGCTGGTGTAACCCGCATGGGTCACAAGGTAGTTTTGTAATTGCGCCGTCTGTCGCGCGTCCTGATTTTGCGCGGCAGTGTCTGACGAACGCATTTGATACAAGCCCCCCGTCAACAGGAGGCCGCCGGCGAGCAGTAACGCCGCCGCCGTGGCTAATTGTCTGGGCTGGCGCGGCACCTTGGGGGTGGGTTCTAAAACCACGTGAGCCATGACCGACTGGGTAAAATTGGTGGGTAACTGGTCGGGTAATTGGTGGCGCAGCACATCGGAAATCAATTGATAGCGTGCCCACTTGGCTTTTAAGGCGTCGTTGTTGAGAAGCCGTTTAACCAGTAAAGCGGTTTCTTCGGGGCGGCATTCGCTATCGACCAGAGCCGATAGCTGTTCATCGAGTTGGTTATTCATTTTGGTCGCGTGCTTATATCAGTAGTTGGCGTAGTTTGTTTTCGATGGCTTCACGGGCGCGGAAGATTCGTGAGCGCACCGTGCCAATTGGACAACCCATGGTTTGGGCAATTTCTTCGTAACTTAATCCCTCGAATTCTCTCAGCGTAATGGCTGTGCGCAGATCCTCGGGAAGCTCTTCTATTGCTTTGAAAACCATGGTTTCGATTTCTTCCTTTAATAAAAGTTTCTCAGGCGTTTGATACTCCTTAAGAGACGATTGCCCGTCGTATTGCTCGGCATCTTGCGCGTCGATGTCGGCGTTTGGCGGCCGTCGCCCCTGCGCAACCAGATAATTTTTCGCCGTATTAATCGCGATGCGATAAAGCCATGTGTAAAAAGCACTTTCGCCACGAAATCCCTGTAACGCGCGATATGCCTTGAGAAACGCCTCTTGCGAGACATCCAAAGCTTCGCTTGGGTCGTGGACATAGCGAGAAATGAGCTTAATAATTTTGGCCTGATATTTGCGAACCAGAATATCAAATGCCGCAATTTCGCCCTTTTGGACTCGTAGAACTAATTCACGATCGACATTGCGTTCGCCCATCAGGGCTTAACCTCTTTGCTGAATGGCACACTTTACTGTGCCAGTACTCTAAGTACCTTTTCAAAGTAATTTTTGGACGCTGCGTTCAAGATTCGCGCTTCCGGTATTCAGAGAAATCTGATGCAGCATTCGCCATCCAGGGCTTTTATGGTGATTTTAAGACCCCCCACAAAAAATCGCCTCTGACCCATGAAATCCCACCCAAACCACTTTTTTCTCGACCTCGTCATGGGTAAGGCACAGCCGCGTACTGACAACGCGCCCATGAGTCGTGAAAATTTTATTCACCTTCGCATGACCGAGATCGTGGATGCCCTGCTCACAGCGATTTCGCCCGCCACCGTATCTCCCGACGCTTTCCACCGGTTTCATCGCCTCGCCGGCCACTTGCTCCACGCGTCTTTCTATGACCATCTTTGCGATTTGCAGGAAAGCTACTTTTATTTCCAGCCAAACCACGACTTTCCGCCTTCGATTCATGGCGATACCAGTACAACCGCCCGTGAAAAAATGCTCCAAAAACTCCATAAAGTCATGGAGAAAGGCAATTTTATCGTCGTTTCGGAGGCGGAACTGCGTGCCGAAAAACATCAGCAACACGGCTTCTTTCGTCTAAAAATTGCGCCGCCCATCGAGCAGCTCGCGCATTTTCGCTTTTATCGGCGCGGCGTTGAACCCACTACCGAAACCCGCCCCCGCTGCTTTGGCTTGTGGCAACAAACCCACAGCCGCACGGTGTACAGCGAGGTGTTGCTCGTCGCCGTCACCCATGACCACGAACATTTTCGTTATCTCAATAACCGCCGCTGGTTTCGCCGTATCCGCCCCATTTTTCGGCCCGGCGCCATTTTGCTGAAAAGTTTTCGGCGCGTGCCCCAGGGCGAATTGCAGATGCTATTTCCCAATATCCGCATCTTATTGAGCGCGTGGGACAAACTGACCATCGCGATTCCCGCTTTTTTCAGCGCCATCCCTTTGATTTTTAAGCTTTTGCCCACCCTATTGTTGATGGCTAGTACGCTGGCTATTGTCGAAATCGCTTACAAAGTGACCGATTTTCAGATTTGGCAGAATCTGCTGCGGGGACAAATCGACCAGGAAATCCAATTTCTCATCGCGGGTATTAGCGTGGTCGTGACGCCGCTGGCTTTTATGATGGGCCAGATTCTGAAAGTGCAACACCGCTTTCTGCGTTACCGCAGTCAACTCATCGACAACATTTACTACCGCAATATCAGTAACAATGCCTTGGTGTTCGATTACTTGGTAAACACGGCAATCGAGCAGGAATTGAAGGAAATGGTGATTGCATACTTCTTTCTGCTGGCCCACGGCCCCCAAACCTTACAAAAGCTCGATTTGCGCATCGAACAATGGTTATTGAAGATTTTTGGGACACGCATTGATTTTGAGGCTGATGACGGCTTGGGTAAGCTCATTCGGTTTAATCTCGCTGAACCCCTACCAAATGAGCAATATCGCGCGAAATCCTTACCTGACGCACTTACCTCCTTAGAAGCCGCGTGGAATCAGTTGATTCTGGCTAAAAAACCCGATTCATAGGGCGACACCCGTGGTAAATTTAATAATATCTTCGGGCGTGTTGAGATTGAGAAAGCCTGTCGTATTGTCTGAAAAATCTACTGCTGTAAAACCGACTTCTTGGTAAAAATGGTCGATTTTATGTCTTTTTTCTTCGAGGAATCTGCGTAATGCAGGTATTGTCTGTCGATGGAGTAGGGAAAAAACGGGTTGTAGCCATTCGCCATCGTGAGCCACAGCGATCAATACCTGTCGGTCAACTGCTTGTTGATACAAACGCGCTCCCAGGTCCCAAGGAATTTGTGGGCAATCACAGGGTACGACGAGCAACCACGGGGTTTCAGTCACTTCAAGCGCTGCCCCCATTCCCGCTAAAGGACCATCGTAATTTTCATTGCCATCGCCAACCATTTGATGGTCGTAATGACGGTAAGTCGATAGGTTGCGGTTGGCGTTAATCAATACCCGATTGACTTGGGGCATAAATCGTTCGAGGACATATTCGATGAGCGGTTTCCCGCCCACATCGACTAAGCCTTTATCCTGGTGGCCCAGACGACTGCCTCGGCCTCCAGCAAGGATAACGCCCGTGATCTGTGACTTCATTGGAAAAATGTCGGTAAGGAATTGGAGGGAATCGGGACAAATTGGCCGTTTTCATTAACTTGATTGACAAATACCTCATAACGCCCCGTGCGATGCCGCAGGTTTTCTTGACCCTCCCGCTGTCGAAAATCCAGACTGATGCCGTCTAAATCGATGATTTGCCCATCAACTACCGACCACACCCGCTCGGTACTCAATTCCCCTTGGGTTCTCGTAGCCAATTCCAAAAATAGTTTTCCGATGATAAATCCTTCCAGTGAGGTTTCATTGAAGAATTGCGGTGCAATGGCGGCTCGGGCAGCCTTGAGTAAGGGGATGTCGCTGGACAATGGCGGTACGGCAGAATTGACCAGGACGCGTTCTGTAGCCTTTTCGGTGGCTAACCAGCGTCCAAAGGCGGGTACAGCGACCGTCGAGGCCACGCCAAATGGGTGATTCTCATTTTTGTAGCGAAAATAGCGAATCGCCTCGCCAATAAAGCGATAACCCCCGACGGTAATGATGAATTGGCAGGGATGACCACTTTGTTGTTCCCATTCCTTCAAACCGTCATAAGCGCGATTCATCGAGAGCTTATCCACGGAAAATACACCCACCGGGCCTGTGCCATTGCGGCCTTCCCAGCTCAATTCGGAGCTGGTGATGGCTTTAAGTAAGGCAACCCATTCTTTAGTTTCTTGGTGCTGCGCGTATACCCGTTGTAAGGCCACATAAACCGCGTTGCCTTGCCCTTGGGCTAAGCCACAAAGCCCCGTGGGTTTTACCCCATTCCTTACGGCCAATTCGAGTAATTGAACCAATTCATCCACAATACCGGGGCGGAAATTAATCATTCTGCCCACCTGGGGCACCACATCGTAATCCGACCAGAACCCAATGGCGGGAATATCGGCTTTGGCGAGAATCGGTAAGGATTGCCGCGCATGGAGCGTGCCCACATTCCCGATCATGGCGCGAATGCCACCATCCGCGAGCAGTTGGGTTTTCTCCCTATGGGTATTCGTGTTGTAAAAATCGTTTTCCGCCACCCACCGAATCGACTGCTTACCCACTTTGGCGTTTTTTAGCGCCGCTTCGAGGCCAATGTGCAAATCTTGTCCGTGAAGGGCGAGATCTCCTTCCAGCGGTAGGACGCTGCCCACCAGTAAGGAATCGGCGGTTATTCCTGGGGAAATACCGCCGATTCCGAGAAGAAATGCGAACACCCAAGCGGTTTTAATGTGCTTCACAGTGGTTATCTCGATTAAAAATCGTCTTCAGTAAGAAATGATGGGTTGAACCACCCGAAAAGGCGTTTTTGCGGGCAGATAAGCCGCTATCAGCGAGCCATCGGGTCTGACTTTAATGCGCAGACAACCGCTGCGCCGACAAAAAGACCGCTGGCATTGGCGACATGGGGAGGTTTTCATGGAGTAACTCCTTGAGTTGCATGTTGTTTTTATGGACTTGCTCGGCACCAGCGCCGAACAGTCACAAAAACATAACGCACCTTGAATACGCTCCAAAGCGTTGTTTTCACATTGGAAATAGGCTCATGTCCCGCGATTACCCCTCTGACCGTCGGCAATTCGTACAAACCGTGATCGTTGGCGCCGCTGCCGCCTCTGCCCTCACCGCCTGTGGCGGCGGTGGCGATGGCAGCGACAACACGGATTCATCGCCCACGCCCCGCTTCACCCACGGGGTGGCGAGCGGCGACCCCCTCCAAACCGCCGTCATCCTCTGGACCCGCGCCGTCGACGCTACCGACGTGGAATGGGAAGTCGCTACCGACGCCGATTTCACCCAAATCGCCGCCGCCGGTAATGCGCGCACCGGCGCGAATCGCGATTACACCGTGAAGGTCGATGCGACTGATCTGCGCCCCAACACCGCCTATTACTACCGTTTCTTCGCCGAAGGGGTGCAATCTCCCGTGGGTCGCACCAAAACCTTACCCAATGGCACGGTAAGCCAGGCGAAAATCGCGGTGTTTTCCTGCTCGAATTACCCGGCTGGCTATTTCCACGTGTACGGCGAAGTCGCCAAACGGGATGACATCGATGTGGTGCTCCATTTGGGCGACTACATTTACGAATACAGCCGCACCGGGTACGCCAATGAGGATGCGGATGCCCTGGGGCGGACTTCCGAACCCGCCAACGAAATCCTTACTTTGCGGGATTATCGCCAGCGTTACGCCCAATACCGCAGCGATGCGGATTTGCAGGCCATCCATGCCCGCCATCCCTGGATTACCGTGTGGGATGACCATGAAACCGCCAACGATGCGTATCGCGATGGGGCGGAAAATCACGATGCGGCGACCGAAGGCACCTGGGCCGACCGTCGCGCAGCCGCCTTACAGGCCTACAACGAATGGCTGCCCTTGCGGCCCACCATCAGTGGGGATACCCCCCAAAATCTGTACCGCCGCTTTGATTTCGGCGATTTAGCCACATTGTACATGCTGGAAACGCGCCTTACCGCCCGGACTGTGCAGCTCGATTACGCCAATTTTACGAATGCCGACGGCAGCTTCAACGGAGGCGCGTTTGGTCTCGCCATGGCCGATCCCAGTCGCACCCTTTTGGGGAGTGAACAGTTCAATTGGCTCCAGAGCCAAATGGCCGCCTCGACGGCGACGTGGCAGGTGCTCGGGCAACAGGTGCTCATGGGGCGCATGAATGTGCCCAGCCCGCTGGTCACATTCCAGGTCACCTTTGGCGAATACACGGCGATTGCAGCGAAAGCCCAAACCGATCCCACCAGTCTCACGGCCACCGAACAGGCGATCTTGGCCGCGCCGTCGATTCCCTACAATTTGGATGCGTGGGATGGCTATGTGGTGGAACGGGAACGCATTTTTGGCGTTGCGCGGGCGCTCAACAAAAATCTGGTGGCGTTGGCGGGCGACACCCACAACGCTTGGGCCAACAACCTCACCGACTTAAACAACGCCCCGGTGGGCGTGGAATTCGCCACGCCGTCGGTCTCATCGCCGGGGCTAGAGAACATTTTTGTCGGTGAAAACATGGATGCGTTTGCCGCGGGCTTGACCCAGCTCATTGGGCCGCTGCAGTACACCAACTTGCAGCATCGGGGTTATCTCACGGTGACCTTTACCCCCGCCGAGGCCCGCGCCGACTGGACGTATGTCAGCACCGTGAAAGCCCGCAGCTACAGCCTGTTGACGAATTACGCCGCGTCGTTGCGCACCCTGCCCGGCCAGCGCCAACTCACCGCCGTCTCGCTGCTAAGCCGCTCTAGCCATGACGCCTGACGACGATTCACGCCCCACCGACCTATCGCCGCTGCTGAACACCATGTCGGCACCGGATAAGCGGCTGTTGCCGGTGGTGGTGCGCGATGACGCTCTGTTCATCGCGCGCATGGCCATGGAACCCGCCGCCTTGGCGACGCTGCGGGGGTTTGTTGATGGTCGGGCGTTGTTGCGTCATGTCGTGCAGGTGAAAGCCCCAGAACGAACCGTCTTACAACAGCTGTGGGATTGGACCCAGCGGCGGTCGGGTTTGGGCTGCAACGCGGATTATTGGGTAGCGCTGCTGGAAACCGCCGCCGCCGTGGGGGTGGGCTACGACCTCACCACGGCGAAATACCTGCAACGGGCCAAGCAGGCAGAGAGCCTCGCCACGATTCCCCGCTGTCTGCAAACCCCCTTGGATGTGTTGGGGCTGGCTGTGGCAGACATTTTGTTGCCGACGGCGGTAAAGGTGGCCCAATGCGACGGGCAATTTGCTGCCAGCGAACGGGGCGCCATTCTTCAGCATTTCGTGAGCACTTGGGGCCTGGATGCGGAGTTCTTGAGCTTCAAGATCAACGAAATCGAGACCGAAACCGAGAATTTTAGCTATCTGCGCCTGCGGGACAGTCTCAAAAGCCAGTGCCAACGGCTGCATTTGCCTTACAGCGCCCTGGCGAGCGAGTTACTGCACATCGTGGAACAGGTGATTGTGGCCGATGGCATTCTGAACCGGCGCGAGCAGCGGGAGATCACCACCCTGCGCGCGGTGCTGTTCTAAACGAATCTGCGGGGGAGATTTGCCCCATGGCCGATTCATGCTGCCGTTACGCCCTTGCTTCACAAGCCTCCGCACGTTCAAACATTTATGAATGTGAATGGGAGGTTGTGACGCAATTCAATGATTGGTCTTTAGTTTTCGCGAGCGCCCTACCCACTGCTACAGGGTGACCCGAGTGCGACCGCCGGGGGTCGACAGCACGCGCACTCGGTCGCCCACGCGAAACGATTGATCCGCCCCTTGGGTGACGGCGACCACGCGGCCTCGGTCCAATTCCACGGTGATTTCTAAGCCCTGTTGCTGGCTCACCTGCCCCTGAATAGCGCGTCCCGCCAAGCCGCCGGCCACACCACCGGCCACACCCCCCAACAGACGGGTGGACGAGCGACCGCCCAAACTGCTGCCCAAGGCCCCGCCGACGACGGCGCCGGCAATCGTGCCAATCGGCACGTCGTCTTGGGTGCCTTCGATGAGCACCGGCCGCACGGCCAACACCGTCCCAAAATCCACCTGCTGCTGGCGACCGACTTCGGCTTGGCGATACGCGCCGCCGCTCACGTTGGTACAGCCAGCAGCCGTGATCGCGATGAGTGCAGTAAAAACAATCAATGATTTCATAGGGTTAGCTCCTAAATGGGTGGGATGAATGAGGGGCGACAGTGGCAAAGGCGCGTTAACGCAAGCCTGACCACAGATTACGCGGTTGTTGGCCCGAGCCAGCGGTTCCAGAGCTGTTGCACCCGCTCGCGGGCCGCGTGAAGTGTCGGCGACAGACTCGTGATCGCCACCACGCCGCTCTGTTCTTGCAGCGCCTGTTCGTGGCTGCGCTCCCGCAGGGCCACATAGGCCTGTTGTAGCGCGACACCGTCGTCCACCGGCAGCCGCTGGGTCGCCATGAGACTGTCCAACTGGCGCACGTTGTCGGGCCAGCGAAGCACCTCGGGGGTGTCGTTTGCGTAGGCGAGCACGAGAAATTGCACGATGAATTCGATGTCGGCGATGCCGCCCCGGTCTTGTTTGAGGTGAAAGCCTTGCGGATCGCGGTTGCCCAGGTGGTCGCGCATTTTTTCCCGCATCTCCACCACTTCGCGGCGCAGCATGTCCATATCGCGGGGCCGTTGCAGCACCTGTTGACGAATGGCGTTGAACCGTTCCCGCAGGGGGAGCGGCCCCGCCACCGGGCGGGCACGCACCAGGGCTTGGTGTTCCCAGGTCCAGGCGTCGGTTTGTTGATAACGCGCAAAGCCGTCCAGGCTCACCAGGAGGAGTCCCGACCGCCCGCTGGGCCGCAAGCGCATATCCACGTCGTAGAGCACGCCCGCCCGCGTGGCGATGGTGAGCAGGTGGTTGAAGCGCCGCACGGTTTTCGTGAGCAGACTCAGGGCGTCGATGGGCTTGGAGCCATCGGAATCGCCCTCGGGCAGGGCGTCGTGGAGAAACACCAAATCCAAATCCGAGCCATACCCCAGCTCAAAGCCCCCCAACTTCCCGTAGGCCGCGATCACCAGCGGGGCTTCGGTGGGCGACCAGGCCGCAAAGCGGCCGTGTATCGCCGTGGTCTCTCGCCAGGCGAAAGCCAGGGCCCAATCCACGATGGCTTCCGCAAGAAAGGTGAGGGCGTCGCTCACCCGCATGAGGGGCAGGTCGTTCAGACGATCCGCCGCCGCGATCCGCAGCAGTTGGCCTTGCTTGAACTGCCGTAGCTGGTCCATGGCGGTTTCCAATTCGGCGTCGAGGGGCAGTTGCCGCAGCAGGTCGCGGTGATAGTCAGCGCGACTGGGCGGCGCGATGAGCAGTTCGCCCAACAGTTCGTCCAGGGCAATGGGATGTTGGGCCAGGTACTGGGCCAGCCACGGGGAGGAGCCGGCGAGTTTGATAACCCGTTGGCGCACCTGGGGCCGTTCCGCCATCAACGCCAGGTACACGGACCGCCGGGCGACGCTCTCCACCAGGGGCAACACCCGCTCCAGCACGGGCCAGGGGGCGGGTTGTTGCGCGGCATCGGCGAGCAACAGGGGCATGAGCCGCGCCAATCGCTGTTGTCCCTTGGGGCCGAGGAGCTTCACGGCGCGGCTCTGGCGCAGGCTCTCCAGGCGATTCACTACGCCATTACCCGGTTCAAAGCCCGCTTTAGCAAACTCGGCGGCGGTGCCGCTCTGCCACAGGCGCAGCCAGCGATCCACCTTGGGCGCGATGGCGAACAGCCCGTCGAAAATCTCCGACACCCGCTGGCGTTGTTGGGCCAGTTGGGCGGTGAATTCGGCCCAATCGCCGCAATTCATGGCGTAGGCCAGGCGGGCGCGGTTGACCTCGTCCTTGGGCAGCCGATGGGTTTGTTGGTCGTCCATGGCCTGGAGGCGATTTTCCGCCTGGCGCAGGAACACATAGGCCGTGTCGAGGGCCGTGGCTTGGGCGGCGGTGAGCCGACCGCTGTTGCCCAGGTGATACAACACGGGCCGCAATTGCCGCCCGCGCAACAGTGGTTCGCGACCGCCGTAGATCATTTGAAAGGTTTGGGCGATGAACTCGATTTCGCGGATGCCGCCGGGGCCTTTTTTCAGGTCGTCCTCCATGCCCTTGCGCTTCACCTCCTGGTGAATCATCGACTTCATGTCCCGCAGGGCCTCGATGGCCCCGTAGTCCAGGTAGCGGCGGTAGATAAACGGCTGTAGCTCCTGGAGCACGCGGTCGGCGAGGTCGGGGCCGCGCAGCAGGCGGATGAAACCACCGGTCATGCCCGCGGCGCACAAGAAGAGGCC
>DAIUCA010000017.1:0-26135 GCA_036846405.1 Candidatus Competibacteraceae bacterium | reverse complement strand
CGCGGCGCCGTATCGCAGCCACAGCACGGCGAGCGGCGGCAAGGTGAGACGCAGTTGACCATTTTCGGCCCATAACGGCCCCGATTCCACGCCGCTGCCGCCGTATTCCACGCGGTCGCTGTTGAGCCACACCCGCCAGGCCCCGTCCGCCGGCATAGGCACGCCGTAATCAGGGCGCACCACCGGGGTGAAATGGGCGATACACACGAGCCATTGGTTCTGGCGGTCTCGGCGCAGCCAGCTCACTACGCTGTGTTGGGCGTCGTGACAGTCGAGCCAGCGAAAGCCGTCCGCCGCGTGATCCCCCTCGTAACAGGGCGGCCATTCGCGATAGGCGTGATTGAGATCGCGCACCCAGCGTTGCACCCCCGCGTGCCAAGGCACCGCGAGCAGTGGCCAGTCGAGGGCCGCGTCGTGGTTCCACTCGCGGCCTTGACCGAACTCGTTACCCATGAACAGCAGCTTTTTCCCCGGATGGCCGTACAGCAGCCCAAAATACGCCCGCAGATTGGCAAATTGCTGCCAACAGTCCCCAGGCATCTTGCCCAACAAGGATTTTTTCCCGTGCACCACCTCGTCGTGGGACAGGGCCAGCACAAAATGCTCGCTGTGGGCGTACCACATGCCAAAGGTGAGCTTGTGGTGTTCATAGCGGCGATACAGCGGATCACAGGCCAGGTAATCCAGGGTGTCGTGCATCCATCCCAAATCCCATTTGTAGCTAAAGCCCAAGCCGCCCACATAGGTGGGCCGCGAGACCTGGGGCCAGGCGGTGGATTCTTCGGCGATGGTCATCGCGCCCAGGTCGTGAACCGCTTCGTTCAGCCGGCGCAGAAAGTCCAGCGCGTCCAGGTTTTCTCGCCCACCGTAGCGGTTGGGAATCCAATCTGTCGGGGCGCGGGAATAGTCCAAATAGAGCATGGAGGCCACCGCATCCACCCGCAGGGCGTCTAGGTGGAACTCGCGAATCCAAAACAAGGCGTTGCTGAGCAGGAAGTTCGCCACTTCTCGCCGACCGAAGTTGTAAATCAGCGTGCCCCAGTCCCGATGCTCGCCTTGGCGCGGGTCGGCGTGCTCGTAGAGATGGGTGCCGTCGAATTGCGCTAAACCAAAGGTATCGCGGGGAAAATGGGCCGGTACCCAATCCAAAATGACGCCGATATTCGCCTGATGCAGCGCGTCCACCAGGTATTTGAACTCGGCCGGCGACCCAAATCGCTGGGTGGGCGCGAACAGTCCAATGGGCTGATAGCCCCAAGAGCCGTCAAAGGGATGTTCCATCACCGGTAACAGCTCCACGTGGGTAAATCCCATGTGGGTGACATAGGCCACGAGCTGTTCGGCGAGGGCGCGATAGGTCAAATAACCGCCGTCAGCGGTGCGCCGCCACGAGCCTAAATGCACCTCGTAGATGCTTAAAGGCGCGTCGAGGGCCTGGCGGCGCGGCCGCTGTTCAAGCCACGCCGCGTCCTGCCAGGAATAGTCGTCTCGGTAGACGCGACTGGCGAAATGGGGGCCGCCTTCAAAGCTAAAGCCCACCGGATCGGTTTTTAGCGGCAACAGCTGTCCCTGCGCGTCCAAGAGTTCGTATTTGTAAAGCGTGTCGATGCCCAATCCGGGAATAAAGAGTTCCCACACGCCACTGCTGGGGTGAAAGCGCATGACATGGACTCGGCCATCCCAGCGATTGAAGGCACCAACGACGCTCACGCGGTGGGCGTTGGGCGCCCACACGGCAAAGCACACCCCCGACACGCCGTTGAGGGTGATCCCATGGGCGCCGAGCTTTTCGTACAGCGCCGCGTGACGGCCTTCGGCAAATAAATGGTGATCCCAATCGCCCCAGGTGCTGGGGAACCTGTAGGGATCATCGAGAATATGGGGCGGATCCGCCCGGTCGTGACACCGAAGGCGGTAGGTCGCCACGGGCAATGGCCCGCTAAACAGGCCATCGCCCAGGGCATCGAGCCACGCCACAAAGCGGTCGTCGCCATCGAGGAGCGCGACCTGTTGGGCGTGGGGTTGAAAGGTGCGGATGACCCGCCCTTGGGAATCGTCGTGGGGGCCGAGGAAGCCGAAGGGATCGCGCTCCTGACCGTCCGCGAGGGCCTGTTGGCGCGCTAAAAGCGAAGGCGTCATCGGCAATCTCGGCCCACGAGAATTACTTCACGCCCAACAATTCGACTTCAAAGATCAGCGCCGAATTGGGGCCGATGACCGGCGGGGCGCCGCGGGTGCCATAGGCCAGGTTCGACGGGATAAACAGCTTGTATTTGCTGCCCACGCTCATGAGTTGCAGCGCCTCGGTCCAGCCGGGAATCACCTGATTCACGCCAAACGAGGTGGGTTGGCCCCGGCCGTAGGAGCTATCGAATTCCTTGCCGTCGATGAGGGTGCCTCGGTAATGGACGGTGACCTGGCTCGTGGCGGTGGGCTTGGCGCCGTCGCCGGCGGTGAGCACTTCGTATTGCAGCCCAGACGCGGTGACCTGTACGCCTTCGCGCTGCTTGTTGGCGTCGAGAAAGGCTTGGCCGGCTTCTAGGTTGTTGGTGGACATGGATGCTTGCTCCTGTTGGTCGCGTTGGCGGCGTTGTTCGAGAAAGGTTTGTTTGATGTCGGCGCGGGTCGCGTCGTCGAGTTGTAAGGGACGGTCTTCGAGGATGTCGCGCAGTCCGGCCATGAGAAAGTCCATATCGAACGCGGTTTCCAAGCGCTTCAACGAGGCGCCCACATCGGCGCCCACGGTGTAGCTCAGAGACTGGGCCGCCGTGAGCGCAGGGGGCACCACCGCCTCAGTCGTGGGCGGCGCGACCGCTTCCGTCGGCGCCGCCGTCTCTTGGGCGAAGGTCGTGCCTGCGGCGGCGGCCATCGCCACCAGCGCTAACCAGCGATTGTTCATAGTTCACCTGCTTGGAGTTCACGAAGGGGCCGCCATCGTGCCATTCCCCGTCACCGCTGGCGACTTTCGGCGGCTGTGTAATTTTTGTAGAATCAGAAGTCGCTTTTTTCGGGCAAAATGGGCGGCTTGTAATGGAACTGTATAGGTTTTGGGGTCTCAGAGTAGGCCGACTGCATTGCACTCTCCCCGAGGGAGCCTCGGCTCCCTTTTTTGGCGACGACGAATACCCCTTCTCGTCGCCTTTTTTTTGCGGGGTGGGGATTGACAGTCGCGGGGGGGCTTCCAACACTGCGCGGCTTTTTCGATCCGCGTCGAGGAGACAGCGATGGCCAATACCCCCCAAGCGCGCAAACGCGCCCGCCAGTCTGAAAAGCGGCGCCAGCAGAACGCCAGCCAGCGTTCCATGGTGCGCACCTATATTAAGAAGGTTGTGAAACTCATCGCCGTGGGCGATGTGGCCGGCGCCCAGGTCGCCTACAAAGAGGCGGTGCCGATTCTGGATCGCTACGCTTGCCGCGGCCTGATTCATCCCAACAAGGCGGCCCGCCACAAAAGCCGTCTAAACGGTCACATCAAGGCCCTCGTGCTCAAGCAACAGGCGGCCGCCGACACGGCCCAGGCGTCCTAAGCGGACGCATCGCCGCCGGTCTCGGCGGTTCGGTTCTACGATTTGCCCGCCCCCGAGGTTGTTATGCGCGATGTTCCGCTGTCGGCAGCTCTGCTCGAAAAATACAATCGACCCGTGCCCCGCTACACCTCCTACCCCACAGCGCCCCAATTCCATTCCCAATTCACCGCCGACGACTACGCGCGGCAAGCCCGCCAGGGCGACGCCACTGCGCCCCTGTCGCTTTATGTCCACATTCCCTTTTGCGACACCGCCTGCTTTTACTGCGGCTGCAACAAAATCATCACCAACAACCGCCGCCATAGCGACGAATATCTGGGCTATCTATTCCGCGAAATCGCGCTCCAAGCACCCCTATTCGCGCCCCACCGCCCGGTGACCCAGCTGCACTTGGGCGGCGGCACCCCGAGTTTTATCGGCCTCGATAACCTGACGTGGTTGCTAGAACAGTTGCAGGCCCATTTCCACTTGGATTTAGCCGCGCCCGGCGAATACAGCATCGAACTCGACCCCCGGCGCCTCGACGACGATTTTTTGGGGCATCTGCGCCGCTTGGGCTTTAACCGCGTGAGTTTCGGCATCCAGGATTTAGACGACACGGTGCAACGCGCCATCAACCGCCTCCAACCCGCCCCCTTGGTCGAACACACCATTCGCCAGGCCAAGGCCGTGGGCTTTGCCTCGGTGAGCGCCGACATTCTCTACGGGCTGCCCTACCAAACCCCCGCCAGCGTGGCCCACACGGTGCAGCAGCTCGTGGCCTTCGGGGTGGATCGCCTCTCGGTGTTTAGCTACGCCCACCTGCCAGAGCGCTTTAAGCTCCAACGGCGATTTGCCCCCGACACCCTGCCGAACGCCGCTGCAAAATGGCGCCTGTGGCAAACCATCCGCGCCGAGCTGCTCGCTGCTGGTTACCAATTCGTCGGCATGGACCATTTCGCCAAGCCCGACGACGAGCTGTTTAAGGCCCAGGAACGGGGCACCCTGTCCCGCAATTTCCAAGGCTACAGCGCCCACGCGACCCCCGATCTCATCGGCTTGGGCGCCAGCGCCATCGGTTCTGTGGGCCAGTGTTACGCCCAAAATCACAGGGAGGTGGCCGACTACAACGCCGCCCTCGCCCAAAATCAGTTGCCCCTATTTCAGGGGCTATTGCTCACGGCGGACGACATTCAGCGTCGCCACCTCATCAACCACCTCATGTGCCACGACGCCCTGGCGTGGGACGATCCCCGCTGGTCGGGGGTGGATTTCGACGAATACGCCGACGCGCTGGCCGAGCTGGCTGCCGATGACCTGATCGTCGTGACGCCGACCCAATTGCAGGTGCGTCCCACGGGACGGCTGTTGATTCGCAACGTGGCGGCCCTCTTCGACCGTTATCTCCCGAAAAGCCCGGCCCGCCACGCCCAGGCCATTTAGCGCCGCCGATTATTTGAGGAATTGCCGTGGAATCTCGCCGTTTTGTCGTCACGCCCCCCTGTCTGGGCTTGGATTTGGCTGGTCTTGGGCGGCTGGCCCATTTGGATTTGGGCCATGGGGCCGCCGTGGCCCATTGCGCCGATCAAGACGCCCTCGACGTCCACACCGAACAGCTGTTGCACACCGCCTGGTCCCAAGGGCTGGCCCATGTGTGCGTGGCGCGGGCCTATGGGCGGGCGGAGGCGGTGGTGAGCCGCTGGAGCCGCGGGCTGCCCAAGGAACAGCGGCCCTTTGTCATGAGCCAATGGGGCTACACCTACCTGGGGGAATACCAGCGAGAAGCGGTGCTCCACGAGGTGTCTGATTTCAGTCTCACGGCCCTGCGCCGGCAGTGGCAGGAAAGCCGTGCCTATCTCCGCGAACCCATCGACCTGTACTGCATCCAGGGGGCGAATCCGGAATCCGGCGTGCTTCACGACGAGGAGGTGCTGCGGGAACTGTGGCGGCTCAAGGGCCAGGGGCTGCGCTTGGGCCTGGGCGTCGCCGGGCCGCGCGGCCGCGAAACCCTTGCCATTGCCCTGCGGCTGCGGGTGAACCAAACCACCCTGCTGTTCGACGCCGTCATGGCCACATGGAATCTCCTCGAACCTTCCTGCGGCGATCTATTGAGCCAAGCGGCCCGCTTGGGGCTGACCGTCATCGTGCAAGAACCCCTGGCCAACAATCGCTTAGTTCCCATCCACCAGGCCCTCGAACCGGCGGCGGCCGCGGTGTTAGCGACTCAAGCCGCTCGGCTCGACACCACGCCCACGGCCCTGGCCCTGGCAGCGGCGCTGCACCATCCCAGTCGCCCCCTGGTGTTGAGCAACGCGCTCACCGCAGAAGAATGGGCAGAACACCGCACGGCGTTGACCGTGGCCTGGGACGAGACGGCGGCCACCGCCCTCGGGGCCTTGGCTCAGTCGCCGACGGCTTACTGGCAGACCCGCCAGGCGCTCCCATGGCAATAACGCCCCCGGATTCCACGCCGCCGTCGCTCACCGTGGCGCCGAGTGGGGCGACCCAACGGGCGCAACAGGCCGCGCAGCAGTCGGCGCGGTTGGCGGCGGATCTGGCGGCCTTCGCCCAGAACGCGGCCATTCACGAAGCGATCGCCGTGGTGGCCCAGCAGATGGCCACGGCCCTCGCGGCGGGCCAGCGGGTGTTCAGCTGTGGCAACGGCGGGTCGCTCTGCGACGCCATGCACTTCGCCGAAGAACTGTCCGGGCGGTTTCGCCACGACCGCCCGCCCTTGGCTGCCCTGGCGATTGCCGATGCGGGCCATTTGAGCTGTGTGGCAAACGATTACGGCTATGAATGGGTGTTTGCGCGGTATCTCCAAGCTCACGGGCGGGCGGGCGACGTGCTGTTGGCGTTGAGCACAAGCGGCCGCAGTAAAAATGTGGTGCGGGCCGCAGAAACCGCCCGAGATCAGGGCCTAGTCGTGGTGGCGTTGACCGGTCATGGGGGCACGCCGCTGGAGGCGGTGGCCCATCACACCCTGTGCACCCCGGCCGGCGAGTACGCCGACCGCATCCAAGTGCTCCATCTCCATGTGATTCATCTGCTGATCGAACTCATCGAACACGCTCTAGCCCGCCCAGCCATCGGAGACCACGCCAAGACGCCGCCCGTCGCCCGTTGAGTTAGGGGATGGGCATGGCGGGGCTAGCAAGGCCCAATTGATAGCCCACATAAGCTACAAAACAGGCCAGTAAAAACCCGCCTTCGGGACGGCTAATGGTTTTACCGGTGGTCATGATGGGCACGAGGAGCACGGTCAAAATCAGCATCACCGGGAAGTCGATGGTGAGCGCCTGGGTTGGCACGGGGACATCGGTCACGGTCGCCGTGACCCCCAAGACGAGCAGGATATTGAAGGCGTTGGAACCGATGACATTGCCCACGGCCATTTCTGCCTGATTTTTGAGGGCCGCCGCCACCGAGGCCGCCAGTTCCGGTAGGGAAGTACCGATGGCGACGATGGTGAGACCAATCACCAGTTCGGATAGGCCAAATTGGCGGGCCACATTCACGGCGGCGTCCACCATGAGCTGGGCGCCGTACACCAGGCCCACCAGGCCCCCCGCCAGATACAACAAGGCCCACAGCAGGGAGCTGGGCGCTTCGGGCGTTTCATCGACTTCAGCCGCGCCGCTGGTGAAAATCATCAAGTTCCAGCCCACAAGCGCCATGAGCAGCAACAGGCCGTCCAGACGGTTCAAGCTGCCACCGAAATAGGCCAGCCCCCACAGCAGGGTGGACAGGGCCACCAGCACCGGCACTTCGATCTTGAGCAGGCGGCTATCCACCCGCAGGGGGTTGAGCAGCGCCGAGATGCCCAAAATGAGGGCGATATTGCTGATGTTGCTGCCGATGATGTTGCCCAAGGCCACGTCCGTGGTGCCCTTCAGCGCCGCCGAGACATTCACGGCGAGTTCGGGTGCCGAGGTACCAAAGCCGACGATGACCATGCCAATGATGAGGGGACTGATTTGGTAGCGCTTGGCGATGCCGACGGCCCCTTCGATGAAGCGATCCGCGCCGAGGGTTAACAGCCCCAAACCGACGATAAACAGCAATAAATCGAGCATAAAAACGCCTTGGTTGAGGAAGAAACGGGAGCGGCGAGCTTACTCGTGAATGGGGCGTTGGCCGTACAGGGGGACATACGCAAACAGTTCATGACCGCGCCAGAACTGGCCATTGAGCCTTTCGGCAATCCGATACGCCGTTTCTCGGCCGCTCGCTAAAAACACCACGCAACTGCCGTGGTCGGGATGGTCGGGTTGGAAAAACTGAATGTGGCTCACCTCGGCCATGGGCTTGAGCAGTCCTTGTACCTCGGCGTCATCCACATGGGCCGGCAGATTCTTAATGACGATGTCCATAGGAATATGACCTCGATCGGGAATGGGGGAAGGGCGGCGGTTGTCCCGCGCCGCATGGGCGGCAACTCCTTGCAGCACGACCGCCGCCAGGTACCATTCACTGAGTAGAGTTTGCATTGCAACATTTTGAGGATTTCCTGATGAACTATCGGTTTTTATTGACCCTGTTGTGGTTAAGCAGCTCGGCCCAGGCGGCCACCTACGCCCTGCCGCCGCCGGATGTGGATGTGGTGGGCGAGGTGCAATTCACCCGTGCCCGCCAGGAAGACACCTTGAGCGACATTGCCCGTCGCTATGGCTTGGGATTTAACGAGATCGTCAATGCCAACCCAGAAGTTGACCGCTGGCTGCCCGGCGAAGGCACCCTGGTGGTATTGCCCACGCGGTATGTGCTGCCCAAAGCGCCCCGCCGAGGCATCGTGGTGAATCTGTCGGAAATGCGCCTGTACTTTTATCCAGAAGCCGCGCCGAACCAATCGCCGGTGGTCATCACCCACCCCATCAGCGTGGGCCGTATGGATTGGAACACCCCCCTGGGCGTGACCCAGGTGGCCCGCAAGAAGCAAGACCCCACCTGGTATCCGCCCCAATCCATCAAGGATCGGTACCGCCGGGAAGAGGGGAAGATTTTGCCGGACGTGTTCCCACCCGGGCCGGATAATCCCCTGGGCCGCCATGCCCTCTATCTGGGATTGCCCAGCTATCTCATCCATGGGGTCAACCAGGCGAAGGAAATCGGCATCGGCATGCGGGTGACCCACGGCTGCATTCGCATGTATCCCGAAGACATCGCCCGACTGTACGACCTGGTACCGGTGGGTACCCCCGTCAATCTCGTGGATCAGCCGGTGAAGGCGGGTTGGCTGGCGGGTTCGCTGTTTGTGGAAATCCACGCCCCCCTGGCGGATGAAGAGCTTCCCCAGGACAAACCCACAAGGGAGGCGGTGCTCGCCGTGGTGCAGGCTAAGGCCGCCGAACAGCAGGCCGAGATTTCGGCGGACATGCTGGCTACGGTGCTCGACCAAAGCACGGGCGTCGCCGTGCCGGTGTGGCCAACCGTCGTGGGTGAATCGCGCTTAGCGCGCCGCCCACCGCCCGTGACCCCCGCCGCGCGATCCACCACAGCGCCGCCGGTCACCCTGCGATCTGCCGCGCAAGCCGCGCCGCCGACGCAACCCCCGTTCCAAGCTGGGCCGCCGACGCAACCCACATTCCAAGCGGCGCCACGACCGCCCGCCGCGTCCACATCACCTTAAAGACTCTGGGGATTCGCCAACCTACGCCGCTCACGCGGCGTTTTTTATGGCGCGATTTTTTCGGCGGTGAACCGCGTGGTGGGCGTCACCAGGCGGTCTTGCGCGGCGATGAGCTGCAATTCCCACGCACCCGCCGCGTGGGTCGCCTCCGCCACGGCGTACATGCACTCGGCGGCCCGCACCAGGCTGTATGGCACATCATGGCTCGCCAAATAGCTCACCAAAAAGGTGCCGGCGATCACGTCGCCCGCGCCCACCAGGTGCTTTTCAATGGGCAAGCGCGGCGTCGTCACCAACCACACGCCCTCGGGACCGCTGGCGAGGAGCTGTTCCACCTCCGGGTCTTTATCCGAATAGCGCAGCCCTTTCACCACCACGATTTTTGGTCCTAGGGCGTGAATCTGCGCCGTCGCCGCCAGCACATCGTCAAAGGTATCGACGGTCATGCCCGACAACATGTCCAGTTCCAAGGCGCTGGGCGTGGCGATGTCGGCGGCGGGCACGGTGTGTTGGCGCATGAACGGCGGAATCTCCGGCCGCACCACGCAGCCTTTCACCGGATTGCCCATCACCGGGTCGCAGAGATAAATCGCCGCCGGATTGGCCGCCCGCGCCCGCGCCACCGCGTCGAGAATCACGTGGCCCAGACTGGCGTCCCCCATGTAGCCGGACAGCACCGCCGCGCAGTTGGCAAACGCGCCCCGGGCGGCGATGCCGTCTACCAGGTCTTGCACATGGGGGGCGGGAAATACCTGGCCGGTCCAATGGCCGTATTCCGTGTGATTGGAAAATTGCACCGTGTGAATCGGCCACACCTCGGCGCCTAATCGCTGCATGGGAAACACCGCAGCGGCGTTGCCGGCGTGGCCAAACACCACGTGGGATTGAATCGACAAAATGTTCATGGAACGCCTCGTGGGGGGGCAGGGGAAAAGGCCAGGGAGCAAAACCGAGGAAAAACCCCGACGGATTCCTGTGGTCTGGGGCTGTGACGCGGCCATGGCCGAAAAAATCAGTTCTCCCCTCTCTCTTTCTTCCAGGCCCAGTCATGACGATTTCTGCTGCTTCTCCGCTTGTCGCCCCCCCCGCCGTCGCCACGCCGACCGTCGAGACCCCCGTCGCCCTGAGCGACTTGGCAACACGCCATGGCCAGGCCCTGGCAGCGCTGGCGGCCCTGTCTCTCGACGGCCTGTTCGTGCCTCACGAGGACGCCTATTTCAACGAAGAGCTCCCCCCCGACGCGGAACTCCTCGCCTGGCTCACCGGCTTTACCGGCTCGGCGGGCTTGGCGCTGCTTCACCGGGAGGGTTCGACTCTGTGGGTGGATGGGCGGTATCCGCTTCAAGCTCAGGCCCAGGTGGATCCTTGCTGCTTCGCCGTGGCGTCTCCTACCCAACCGCCGGCAGACGCGCCGCCGGTGAACGTGCCGTCGGGGGTTCATCGGGGCCCGGTCGCCGCGCTGAACGCCCTGGCGCGGGTGGGCCGCATTGGCGTCGATCCCTGGTGCCATCCCCAACGCACCTTGGAAGCCTGGCAACGGGTCATCGCCGCCCGCGGGGGCGAACTGGTGTTTTTAGACGCAAATCCCCTGCTTCCCCTGTGGGCCGAGCGACCGGCGCGGTCGGCTGCAGCGGCTTATATTCAGGGCCTGGAATACGCGGGGGAGTCGGCGGCGGCCAAATGCCAGCGGCTGGGCGAACAGCTTCACGGGGCGCAACTCGACGCCCAGGTACTCACCGATCCCACGACGGTGAATTGGCTACTGAATCTGCGCGGCAGCGATGTGGCCCACACGCCCCTGGTGCTGGCCCGCGCCATACTCCATCGGCCCACCGAACGCGGCCCGACCGTGGAACTCTTCGTGGATCCGCGCCAGGTGGATGGGGTGTTGGCCAAGGCTTTGGGTGACTTTGTGCGGGTGGCCCCGCCCGATGCGTGGCACGGCGCATTAGCGCGGCTGCGGGGCAAGCGGGTGCGGGTGCATCAGCCCAGCGGTGGGCTACGCGACCATCTCCAGGGCCACGACGTGGTCATCGACGAGGGGGACGACCTGGTGGCCCTGGCCCGCGCCATCAAGCATCCCGTCGAACAGGACGGCATGCGCACTGCCCATGTGCGGGATGGGGTCGCCCTGGTGGAATGGCTTAATTGGCTGGATCGGGAAGACCCTAGCCAGCTAGACGAACTCGCCGTCGCTGACCAGCTGCTGCAATACCGCCAACAACAGCCCGATTTCATCGGCCCGAGCTTTCCCACCATCGCCGGCTTTGGGCCGAACGGCGCCGTGGTGCATTACCGCGCCACCGCCGCCACTAACCGCCGCTTGGACGAAGCCAGCCTGTTACTGCTGGATTCCGGCGGCCAATACCGCTTGGGCACCACAGACGTGACCCGCACCCTGGCCATCGGCGCGCCGACCCCCGAGCAGCGCCGCCACTTCACCCACGTGCTCATGGCCCACATTAGCCTGGCTTTAGCGCGGTTTCCCGAGGGCACCCCCGGCGCCCAACTCGACGGCTTGGCGCGGATTCATTTATGGCAACACGGCCTCGATTACGACCACGGCACCGGCCACGGGGTGGGCTGCTTTTTGAGCGTCCACGAAGGCCCGATTGGCCTGTCCGCCCGCGCCATGACCCCGTTGCGGGCGGGCATGGTGCTGTCCAACGAGCCGGGTTATTACGCGGAAAACGCCTATGGCATTCGCCTAGAAAACCTGGTGTTAACCGTGGGGCCGCAGCCCATTGAAGGCGGCAATCGGCCCATGTTGGCCTTTGAAACCCTCACCCTGTGTCCTTTTGATCGGCGGCTCGTGGATCTGAGCGTCCTCAGCGACCCGGCCCGCGACTGGCTCAACCAGTATCATCGCCAGGTGTACGACCGCCTGGCGCCCCACCTGAGCGACGGCGCGCGCCATTGGCTCGATTGGGCCACCCGCCGGCTGTAAGCGAGACCTGTCCCATGTCCAACAGCAGCGCCCATTTACTGCGTAAACCCGCCCCCAATCCGCTCCTCAGCGTCCACGAGCTCACCGTGGCGTTTAGCGGCGTGAAGGTCGTGGACGGCGTGTCGTTCACGATCCACGAGGGGGAAACCCTCGCCCTCGTGGGCGAAAGCGGCTCGGGAAAATCCATGACGGCCTTGAGTCTGCTGCAACTGCTGCCGGGCAACGCCGACATTCTCGGCGGCCACATTCGCTTTCGCGGCGACGATCTGCTGGCGATGGCCGAACCCCAGCGCCGCCACCTGCGGGGCAATCGCCTCGCCATGGTGTTTCAAGAACCCATGACCTCCCTCAACCCGCTCCATCGGGTACACAAACAGCTCGACGAAGCCCTCGCGATCCACCAATCCCTATCGGCGCCGCAACGCCACCAGCGGGTGATGGCGCTCCTTTCGGAGGTGGGCCTAGCGCAAAAGGCCCAGGCGCTGCCCCACGAGCTCTCCGGCGGCGAACGCCAGCGGGTGATGATCGCCATGGCCCTCGCCAACGAACCCGACCTCATGATCGCCGACGAGCCCACCACCGCCCTGGACGTGCTCATCCAGCAGGACATTTTGTGGCTCCTCAAGGGGTTACAGCAGAAATACGGCATGGCCATTTTGTTTATCAGCCACGACCTGCTGCTGGTGAAACGGTTGGCGGAACGGGTCTGCGTGATGCAGCACGGGGCCATCGTGGAACAGGGCTTGACCCACCAGGTATTTCAGCAGCCCCAACACATCTACACCCAGGAACTGCTCGCCGCGCAGCCTCGGGGACTAGCCACCGCGCCCACTCTCGACGCTCCGGTGCTGCTGACTGCCCGCGCGGTGCGGGTGCGCTTTCCCCGTCCCCAACGCGGGTGGGGCTTTGGGCGCGAATCCCTCACGGCGGTGGATGGGGTGAGCATGACGGTTCACGCGGGCCAAACCCTCGCCATCGTGGGCGCCAGCGGCTCGGGGAAAAGCACCTTAGGCCTGGCGCTGCTCGGCCTCGTGCCCTACGAGGGCCAGGTGATCTTCGACGGCCAAGACCTGCACACCTTGTCGGCCAGGGCCCTGCGGCGGCGGCGGCGCCAATTCCAAATCGTGTTTCAAGACCCTTACGGCTCGTTGAATCCCCGCATGACCGTGGGCGATTTGGTGGGCGAGGGCTTACTGGTCCACGAGCGCCTGAATCGCGCCGACCGTCTGCGTCGGGTGCGCAAGGTTTTAGAAGAAGTCGGCCTCGATCCCAGCACGGTGCACCGATATCCCCATGAGTTTTCCGGCGGCCAACGTCAGCGCCTGGCCATCGCCCGCGCCTTGATCCTCGAACCGCGTTTGGTGGTGCTCGACGAGCCCACCAGCGCCCTCGATGTGTCGGTACAGGCCCAGCTCATGGCGCTGTTGCAGGATCTACAGCGCCGCCGCGGGCTGGCGTATGTGTTCATCAGCCACGACCTGCGGGTGGTGCGGGCCTTGGCCCACCAGGTGGTGGTGATGGAGGCCGGCCACGTGGTGGAACAGGCGTCCTGTGAACAGCTGTTCGCCGCGCCCCAAGCGGATTACACCCGTCGGCTGTTGGCGGCGGCCTTTCTCACCGGCGACGCCGTGCCCACAGCCGACGACTTCGTCCCCACAACCGTGGCCGAAGGAGCATCGGCGACCGCCCCCGCGCTGCTGCCCGTCGCTGATGACGCGGCTCCCGCGCTGCCCGTCGCCGATGACGCGGCCCCCGCGCTGCCCGTCGCGCCGACGGTGACCGACGATGAGGCCCAATCTCCATGACGCCCCCGCGCCGAGGGCCGCTCATCGCCGTAGAAGGCATCGACGGCGTGGGCAAAAGCCATCATGTCCAGGAGCTGGCCACCTGGCTTCGCGCGACCGGGCGGCGGGTGCTCGTGACCCGCGAACCCGGCGGCACGCCTCGGGCGGAAGCCATCCGCGCTTGCCTGTGGAACGGCACGCCCATAACCCCCGAAACCGCCCTGTTGCTGCTGTTTGCGGCCCGCCACGACCACTGGCATGACCACCTGGCCCCGGCCCTAGCGGCGGGCGATTGGGTGATTACCGACCGCTTTATCGACTCTACCTACGCCTACCAGGGCGGCGGCGAGGGGGTGGCGACCGCGCGGATCGCCGCCCTAGAACGCTGGGTCGGCTGCGATTGGCAGCCAGACGCGGTGATTTGGCTCACGGTGGACGCGGCCACGGCGGCGGCACGGCGGGTGGAACGGGGCCTTTTGGGCGGTTTTGACGGGGAACAGGCGGCGTTTTTCGCGCGGGTCACCGCCGAATACGCTCGGCGCGTGGCGCAACATCCCTGTCATGTGGTGATCGACACCGCCGATGCGCCGGACGCGGTCGCTGCGCGAATTGCCGCCTGGATAGAGACCCAGGTGATGCCGCGCTGGCCGTTGTTAGATGACGGGATGTGTCCATGAGCGCCGCGACGCTGCTGCCTGGGCCGCTGCCGTGGCAACACGGGCAGTGGGCACAATTTCAACAGGCCCGGGCGCGGGATCGGCTGCCCCAGGCCTATCTGCTCACCGGCCCTGAGGGCGTGGGCAAGTGGCATTTGGCGTCGGCGATGGGGGCGGCGCTCCTGTGCGACACGCCGATTGATGCCCGCGAAGATCGCGCGGGGGCCGCCTGTGGTATCTGCCGCCGCTGTCGGTTTCTCGCCCAAGGCACCCATCCCGACCTGTGGCAGCCCCCAGACAAGCGGGCCGCCGACGAGGCGGTGGTTGGCGCGGGCGCGATCACTCGCCCCAACGAGGGATTAACCGTGGACGCAGTGCGCCAGATCACGCGGTTTTTCACCCAAACCGCCCAATTCAGCGGCATGAAGGTGGCGCTGCTGCCCCAGGTAGATTCCCTGTTGCCGGCGGCGGCTAATGCGCTACTCAAAACCTTGGAAGAGCCGCCCCCGAACACCCTGTTGTTGCTCACCACCGCCGCGCCCGGGCGGGTGTTGCCGACGATTCACAGTCGCTGTCAGCGTCTACGTTGCGCCGCGCCCGCCCCCACCGACGCCGCCACAGACCACTGGCTCGCCGGCCAATTGGCCGCGGTGGGCGTCTCGCGGGAGGCGGCGTCGCTGTTGGGTTTGACCCACGGGGCACCGCTGGCGGCCCTGGCCCTCGCCCACCAATGGGAGACCCGCCAACAGTTTTTTGCCGAACTCGCCCAGGTGATCGCCGGCGAGCGAGATCCCTTTGAATGGGCCGACAGTTGGGGCAAATCGCCGGCGGTGACTGCCGACTGGCTGCTCTCCTGGTGCGATGGGGCGATCGTCCACCGCCTGGCCCAAGGCCCGAAGCCCCGGCCCTTTTGTCGGCGACCCTTGGCGGCCTGGTGGCAATTCCACGGGGGATTACTCGCCTGGCGCCAGCAGCTGGGCCGTTCGGTCAATGGCCCGTTACAACTCATTGCTCTGCTCCACCCCCTGCTCACTTCCGGAGATGCCCATGTCTGACGCTGCCAAAGGCGGTCGAGTCGTCAACCTCGCCTTCAAAGACAAAAACGCCCTCTACATGGCCTATATGCCGTTCCTCAAAAGCGGCGGCGTGTTCATCCAAACCCCCCGCAAATACCAGCTGGGCGAGGAGCTATTTGTGATGTTGACCCTGCCCGACGATACGGAACGCTATGGCTTCACCGGCACCGTGGTGTGGATTAACGCCAAGGCCCAGGGAGCGCGGCCCCAGGGGGTGGGCGTGCAATTCAAGGGCGAGGAAGCCCAGGCGGTGAACAAGAAAATCGAGGCCATGATGGCCGCGATGCGGGCCGTCGAACGGCCCACCTACACCATGTGATGCCATGCTCGTCGACTCTCACTGTCATCTGGATCGCTTGAAACTGTCGGCGACAGGCGAATCCCTCAGCGCCGTCCTAGACGCGGCCCAAACCGCCGGCGTCGGCCATTTTCTGTGCGTCGCCGTGGACACGGCGGGTTTTGATGCCATGCGAACGGCGGTGAATGGCGATCGGCGGGTGTCGTTTTCCGCTGGGGTTCACCCCTGCGACATTCCCCCCGAAGGTGTGGATTTGGCCGTATTGCAGGCGCAATTGGCCCAACCGGCCGTGGTGGCCGTGGGGGAAACCGGCCTGGATTACTTTCACGGCAAAACCGCCGAAGACCGTCAACGTCAGCGCGTGGCCTTTGAACAGCAGATCGCCATCGCCCGCGCGGGGCATTGGCCGCTCATCATCCACTGTCGGGACGCCTGGGCCGACTGCCTGGCGATGCTGCAAAACCAAGGCGTGACCGGGGTATTTCACTGTTTTACCGGCACCGTGGCACAGGCCCGCGAGGCGCTTGATTTGGGCTTTTACGTGTCGTTTTCCGGGGTGGTGACCTTCAAAAGCGCCCACGAAAACGCCGCCGCCAGTGCTTTTGTGCCCGCAGACCGCTTTTTGGTGGAAACCGACGCGCCGTATCTGGCGCCCATGCCCTATCGGGGCCAGCCCAACGTGCCCCGTTATGTGCGGGAGGTCGCGGCCTTTGTGGCAGCCCAGCGGGGCGCATCGCTCGAACAGGTGGCGACCCAGACCACCGCCAACTTTCGGCGACTCTTTGCCCTTGCGGTTTGTCCGTGACCCACAGCGATTGGCTAGAACGCGTTGCCCGCTTGAGTGCGACGGCGCCGAGGGACAACGACTTAACGGGGGATTTCCAGGTCGATGGAACGGTGGTGGACCCAGGGCACAACACGGTACCGGCAGCGGTGCTGATTGCCCTGGTGATGCGGGACACCCCCACGGTGCTACTCACCCAACGGGCATCGCATCTCGCCCATCACGCGGGCCAGGTGAGCTTTCCGGGCGGGCGGGTAGAACCGCAAGATCCCCATCCAACCGCCACGGCCCTGCGAGAAGCGGCGGAAGAAATTGGCTTGGCGCCGGCTCAGGTCACCGTGCTAGGCCAACGACCGCCCTACCTCACGGGCACGGGCTTTCTCGTGACCCCGGTGCTCGCCCAGGTGGCGCCCCCCCTGGTACTCACCCCGGATCCCCAGGAGGTGGCGGCGATTTTTGAGGTGCCACTCCACCTGGCCCTCGACCCCGCCTGCTATGTGCGGCGCCAGCGGCTCTGGCGGGGCGAATGGCGATCGTTTTACGAAATGCGCTACGGCGATTACCTCATCTGGGGCGCCACGGCGGCGATGCTGCGGATCCTGGGTGAAGACCTGGCGGCGCCACCGCCGCTTTCTTAAAACAGCGGCGGTTGTCCGATAATTGTATAGGTTTTGTCGTATTCACCCGCAGCTTAAGAAAGTCGCCAAAAAATCGGCAAAAGGTTAGTCATACCAAGGAGAGGCGGGCCATCGAGTCGTGCAAACCAAAGTGATACAAAAGTGCATCGCGGGGGCGTGTTGATCGAAACTTTGGCTTTGGCGTATACATCCTAGAAAACAGTTTTCACCCTAGCCCCACGACCCTTCGGATAAGCGATGTCTCAGCGATCGACCCCCCCTGACAAACCGCTCGGCGATTCTCCGGAATCGGTGGCCGAAAAAGCGCAGCCGCAGCTCAAGCGGCCGCGCATGTACAAGGTGCTGCTGTTGAACGATGACTACACGCCCATGGAGTTTGTCGTGCGGGTTCTGGAACAGTTTTTCAACTTGAATCGCGAAAAAGCGACCCAAGTCATGCTGCACGTACACACGCGGGGAAAAGGCGTGTGTGGGGTGTATACCTACGAAATCGCCGAGACCAAGGTGTCTCAAGTCAATGAATTCTCCCGCGAACATCAGCATCCGCTCATGTGCACGCTGGAAGAAGCCTAAATCCCCCTTCCCGTTCCGGCGGATCACTAAATTAAATGAGGTTTTCCCATGTTGAGTAAGGAACTGGAGTACTCCATTAACCTCGCCTTTCGCGAAGCCCGCGAACGACGCCACGAATTCATGACGGTCGAACACCTGTTGTTGACGCTGCTGGACAATCCGGCGGCCCAAGAGGTGCTGAAAGCCTGTGGGGCCAATTTGGATCGCCTGCGGCGGGATTTGCAGCATTTCATCAAGGACAGCACGCCGATTTTGGCGACAGATGACGCCCGCGAAACCCAACCGACCCTAGGGTTCCAGCGGGTGTTGCAGCGGGCCGTGCTCCACGTGCAGTCGTCGGGGAACCGCGAGGTCACCGGCGCCAATGTGCTGGTGGCCATTTTCGGCGAGCAGGAATCGCACGCGGTGTATTTGTTGAAGCAGCAGGACATCAATCGTCTCGATGTCGTGAATTACATTTCCCACGGTATTTCCAAAGTGTCGGATGAAAACGAGATGTCCTCACAAAACAACGATGAAGAAGGCGCCAATGAAGGCAACGGCCACCGGCCTTTGGAAAATTTTGCGACGAATCTGAATGAGTTGGCCCGCCAAGGCCGCATCGACCCGCTCATCGGACGGCGCTACGAGGTGGAACGCACGATTCAGATTCTCTGCCGCCGCCGTAAAAATAATCCGCTGTTCGTCGGCGAGGCCGGCGTGGGCAAAACCGCGATTGCCGAGGGCTTGGCGCGGATGATCGTCGATGGCCAGGTGCCGGAAGTGCTCTTAAAGGCGACGATTTACTCGTTAGATCTGGGCGCATTGGTGGCGGGCACCAAATATCGCGGCGACTTTGAAAAGCGCTTGAAGTCCATTTTGAGCCAGCTGCGCAAAGACGCGAACGCGGTGCTGTTTATCGACGAGATCCACACGATTATCGGCGCGGGCGCGGCCTCGGGCGGCGTGATGGATGCGTCGAACTTAATTAAACCGGTGCTGGCGTCGGGCGAGTTGAAGTGCATTGGCTCTACGACCTACCAGGAATATCGCGGCATTTTCGAGAAAGATCGGGCGTTGGCGCGGCGGTTTCAGAAAATCGATGTAGTGGAGCCGACGGTGGAAGAGACCTATCAGATTCTGAAGGGCTTGAAGAGCCGGTTTGAAGATCATCACGATCTGAAATATTCCACCAAAGCGTTGCGGGTGGCGGCGGAGCTGGCGGCGCGGTACATCAACGACCGCCATTTGCCGGATAAGGCCATCGACGTGATCGACGAGGCGGGGGCAAGTCAGCGGCTGTTGCCGGCCTCGAAGCGCAAAAAAACCATCGGCGTCTCGGAAATCGAGGCGGTGGTGGCGAAAATCGCGCGTATCCCCCCGAAGAGCGTGTCGTCGTCGGATCGCGACACCCTGCGCAATCTGGAGCGCGATTTGAAACTGGTGGTGTTCGGCCAAGACGCGGCGATTGGCGTGCTCGGCAATGCCATCAAAATGGCGCGGGCCGGGCTGGGCAACGAGCAGAAGCCCATTGGATGCTTCCTGTTTTCCGGGCCGACGGGCGTGGGCAAAACCGAGGTGACGCGGCAATTGGCGAAGGTGTTGGGCATCGAGCTGTTGCGGTTTGACATGTCTGAGTACATGGAGCGCCACACGGTGTCGCGGTTGATTGGGGCGCCGCCGGGCTATGTGGGCTTTGACCAGGGGGGTCTGTTGACGGATGCGGTGAGTAAGCATCCTCATTCGGTGTTGTTGCTAGACGAGATCGAGAAGGCCCATCCGGATGTGTTTAACCTGCTGCTCCAGGTGATGGACCACGGCACCTTGACCGACAACAACGGCCGCAAGACGGATTTCCGTAACGTGATTCTGGTGATGACCACCAACGCGGGGGCTGACCAAATCGACCGTGCCGCGATTGGCTTCACCACCGACGACCACGGCAGCGACGCTTTAGAGGTGATTAAAAAGTCCTTCTCGCCCGAGTTCCGCAACCGCTTGGATTCGATCATTCAATTCGCCCCGTTAGACGGCGAGGTGATTTTGCAGGTGGTAGACAAGTTCATCATCGAACTCGAAGCACAGCTCGAAGCAAAACATGTGTCGTTGGAAGTCTCGATGGCCGCTAAACAGTGGATGGCGGAACGCGGTTACGACCGCAAGATGGGCGCGCGTCCCATGGGCCGGTTAATTCAGGATCAGGTGAAAAGACTGCTCGCCGACGAGCTGTTGTTTGGCAAGCTCGTCAATGGCGGGCGGGTGATGATCGACGTCCGCCAGGGACAGCTCGATTTAGACATTATTGAAGAAGCCGTGGCGACGGATAACACCAGCAGTTAATTGCGGTGGCCGTCTATCGCGGCGATTACTTGCCGCGATAGACGATGCGGGCCTTGGTGAGATCGTAGGGCGTGAGTTCAACGCGCACTTTATCGCCCGTCAAAATCCGAATGTAATTTTTACGCATCCGCCCCGAAATATGGGCGGTCACCTTGTGGCCATTTTCCAATTCCACGCGAAACATGGTGTTAGGGAGGGTATCCACGACGGTTCCCTCCATCTCTAAATGATCTTCTTTCGACATCGATACTCCGGAGCTAGTAGGTAGGGGGCGAACGCCACCCCTGGTTCACAATAAACACTTCATGGGGATGGTAACGGCTTTTATAGGCCATTTTCTGGCTGTCTCGAATCCAATAACCCAAATACAGCCAGGGCAGCGGTCGCCGTTGGGCCGCGATAATTTGTTGCAAAATCGCAAAATTGCCGAGGCCATCGGCGGCAAAATCAGGGTCAAAAAAAGTGTACACGGCGGACAAACCGTCCTTCAATTCGTCCACCACGGCCACAATGCGCAGGGCATCGGCATCGCGCCATTCCCACAGCCAGGTGTCGCTCCACGTGGCGGCGAGAAAATCCCGATATTCCAGACGACTCATTTGGCTCATGGCGCCGTCTTCATGCCGATGGATGAGATAGCGCAAAAACAGTTGGTAATGGTCTTCGTAGAAATCGAAGGGCCGCCGATGCAGTTGCAAATGGCGATTGCGCCGCAAGGCCCGCTGATGGTTGCGACTCAATTGAAATCGCGCCACATCGACCCGCAACGATTGGCATTGTTGGCATTGGCTACAATGCGGGCGATACACCATGTTGCCATTGCGACGAAAGCCCTCTTGGGCCAACTGGTTGTAAAGCGACTGTTGGGTCACCGACCCGTCCACCATGAGGGTGCGGGCCATTTGATGATCCAAATAGCTACAAGGATGGGGAAAGCTCAGCCACATGGGCAGCGGTAACTGACGACGCATAAACACCCTTTTCAACACGTGGGCAAGTCGCCACCAAATGTCGTGGCGCTGCGGATTTTTTCATAGTTCACACCGTACAATCTCTAGCACTTTCCCTGAACTGCTTAAGAACTTTTATGAAACAGCTTGAACACGGTCTCGAATACTTCATCTTCGCCAGCCGTTGGCTGCTCGCGCCGTTTTACGTGGGCCTCATCGTGGCTATCGCCATTTTGCTGTTCAAATTCATGCAAAAGCTGTTTTACATCCTGCCTCAAGTGCCCAGCAGCACCGACAGCGAGATGATTCTGGCGGTGCTCACCCTGGTGGACATTTCCCTCGTGGCCAATCTGCTGTTGATGGTGACTTTCGCGGGCTACGAAAACTTCGTCTCGAAAATCGACTTCGACAAAAACATCGACCGTCCAGAATGGATGGGCAAAGTCGATTATTCCGGCCTTAAAATTAAGCTCATCGCCTCTATCGTGGCGATTTCCGGCATCGAGCTGTTGAAAGCCTTCGTGAATGTTCAAGATTTCACTAACGAACAACTCGCTTGGAAAACCGGCATCCATCTCACCTTTGTGGTATCTGGGGTGATGTTGGTTTGGATGGACAAAATTGCCGGCCACGGCACCGATATTCACGACGATGATGACGAAGTCTCGGTTACCCCCGAAAAACCCACCCACTAAATCATTTCATTCACCTCTCCGGAGATTGCTATGCGTCTACACACTGCTCGTCTGTTATTGCTGTTGGGCTGTGCTTTGGTTTTTGCGCCGTCGGCTAAGGCCGATTGGACCGCGACCCTGTCGGATCTGTGGGGCCAAACCGTCGCCGGTACCCAAGATGCCGTGAATCAAGGCCAGAAACTGATGAATGAATGGACCAAGGGACCGGTCACCCTGGGGGTCGCCTATGGCACGGAAAAGCGCGATTGGCTCACCTGGGCGGCGGCAGAGTTCGCTAAAACCCCTGCTGGCAAGGCGATCAAACTGGAGTTGATTCCCCTGGGTTCGGTAGAAGGCGCCCGCGCCGTGCTCGCCGAAGACAAGCGCATCCACGTGTGGTCGCCGGCGTCGAGCCAAATTTTAGGGCTGCTCGACGACCCTTGGACCAAAAACCACGGCAAATCCGCCATCGCGTCGGATGCGCCCCTGGTGCTCAGCCCCATGGTGGTTGTCATGTGGAAGGATCGCTTCACCGCGTTCCAAGCCAAATATCCCGAAACCAACTTCAAAACCCTGGCCGAAGCCCTCGCCGAACCCACCGGCTGGAAAGCCATCGCCGATAAGGCCGCTTGGGGGCCGTTTACCTTTGCGATTACCGATCCGAGCAAATCCAACAGCGGCCTCATGAGCCTGGTGCTGATGGCCTACGACTTCCACGGCCTCGTGCGCAGTCCCACGGCGGATCACGTGATGAACGATGGCTTCTTGGCTTGGCTGAAAACCTTAAAAGGCAATCTGGATGCCCAAGAAAACAGCACCGGCAATCTGATGACCCAATTTCTGCGGGACGGCCCCAGCCAATTCAATGGCGTCATGACCTACGAAAACTTGGCTCTAGCCAACTTTGAGAAGGGCAAAGGCCGTTGGGGCGAGTACACCGTGGTGTATCCCAGCCGCAGCGTCTGGAACGATCATCCCTACTACATTCTGGATGTGCCGTGGAGCAGCGCCGACCAGCGGGACGCTGCCAAAGCCTTCCAGAGCTTTCTGTTAAGTGTGGCCGCGCAGAAAAAAGCCCGCGACGAATATCTATTCCGTCCGGCGAGCACCGAACTACCCATCGTGGGCGACGGCAGCGCATTTGATCGCTTCCAAGGCGTGATGCAACTCGATGTCCCCACGATTCGTCGGCCCCAGGGCGAGATCCTCGAACTGCTGCTGAAGACCTGGGAACGCCAATAGATCCCTGTTTTTCTGTCCCCTCGGGGGGAGCGTCCATTGCGGGCGCTCCCCCTAATTTTTTCTGCACACTCGCCACCGCTGCGGTCCCACCAATCGCCCGTTGCATGGCGAGGTTCATATCCTCAATGTCGATATGTCTGTGCCCCTAGAGGAAAACGCTGCTACGGCCATCATGACTGGAATGCCAAGGGGCGCACTAATGTGATCGGAGCGTTGATGGGGAAGACGCTGCTCGCGCTCCGAGGCAGGACACAAGCTGCTTTATTTGCCGCCCTATTCACCCGATCTGAATCCCATCGAGCACGCTTGGGCAAAGCTCAAAATCGATCGGCTTTGGATGGGCTATAAGCTGCATCGCTCATCTTCTGCAGATAGGACACTGTATCGTTACGAACACGTTCGAACACCTTGGCGTTGAGCTTGGCCTCCATCGCAGCCAGCATAGATTCCTTGAGCAACGGCTCGTAGCGCATGCGTGCCAATGTCGTAAATCGACTCCCGATACTATTCAGATCCGCATTAAACTTGTTCTCCACATTACCCAGATACTCATCGATTCTCTTCATCGTATCCTCAGTATGCGAGCGAATGAATTTCTCCTTGCGCTCTTCGGGCTTGGACAATACGCCCAGCATTTTGCCACTGACGAAGGACAAGAGCGCCACGGCACCGATCTGAGGTAATAGCGGAAATAGACTAGCTGTACCGATCGCCACCACGGCTACGGTGCTTAAACCCCAGCCCCCAATGTTACTCAGACGCTTACCCAGCCGATCGACATCACACATGATGGCCGTATACCTGCGCATGCCGGGGCACACATCCCCAAGTTCGCTTCGTGCCTGGGTGAGTCGCTCGACGCTCGCTGGGAGCAGTTGGTCCATCTCCTTGCAAAAGCCCTCTAATTCAAGGTTCCAGAGATCGAATTGTTGTCTGTAGCGTTCGCTCAAACCAGCAAACTCTTTCGCTACAATCTCGGTGACAACTGAGTTGTAAAACTCTTTCCAATCCCGCTTGGCATACAGATCACCAAGAGATTGAATTTCTCGTCGATACGCCAACTCAACCTCTGTCGCAATCGCCGCTTTAGCTTTGACTAAATCTTTAGCAAAACCCTCGGATTGCAACTCCAACCGACGATTGACCGTCTTCAGCCGCTCTCGCAACATATTCAGAAACTCATCAACCAGGGTGGTGAAACTGTCGGCTTGACGGCGGATTGCAGCACAGGCCGACTCATCCGGAATGACTTGATCGAGCGATTGGCTATAACCGACGATCGCATTTTGCGTCTTTTCTTGAAGCCGACGACGTAGACCAAGCATCTTCTCGTGCTTTTCATCCTCCTGTTCAAGCGCATTGATCTGCTCCTGGATTGCTGCCAGGAATTCGCTCATCTGGGCGTCTGGTTTGTCGCCGCGCCTGACTCGCTGCACCGCTTTGGCAGCATCGAGCACGCACACACGGGCACAACTGCTCAGCTTTTTACCTGTCGGGAGATCGCGGAGTATCTTCTCTAACCAGGTCGATAGATAGGTCTTCAGTTCCGCCGGTTGGCGATCGGTGACGAGATCGATGTGGGTGATGGCAATTACCAACCGCAGCGCGACTCCAGACTCGGCTAAGCGGCGAAGGAAGGAGGCTTCCGAATCAGTTCCTAGCTGGATTGCGCTCATCACCATGACAATGCAACGACAGGTTTGCGCATGACGGAGAGTCATCTCATCGCGTACTTGTATTGGGTCATTGATGCCGGGGGTATCCACTACGATTGCACCACCACGCAACATCGGCAGAGGTAGACGAACGGTGACCTTGCCGACCACCGCGGCCATGCTTCCGGATGTCGTCGCCGATAAGTACCTAGGCAGATCATCGAGCGAAAAGATGCCGTCTATCTTGGCACCAGGCGTGAAATCAGGGTGTTCGAGCAAGGATTCGAAGTGATCGGAATACTCTTGCACGAATACATTGCTCTTGCGGGATTGAATCCTCTCGCGAATGAAATTGATGTCGCCTTCACAAATCCATTGACCGCTGTAGCTGGGCGCATTTGCGTACGCCAGCTCGACCACGGCTGCGGTTGTCGCCATCGTTTCCCCAATCGGGCTAATCATCTCACCAGCCAGCGCGTTCAATAGCGAGCTCTTACCGCGTTTCATTTCGCCAACCAGAGCGATACGAAACTCATCGACCTTGAGTAATCGCTGGAATTCGTCTGCGCTTTCCTTCAGCGATGAATCGCCTATCGTCTCTGCGATTTGGCGAACGGCTGACACGAGTTCTTCGCCGGAAAATGCGCGCTTATTGGTTTCCGTCACAAGCCCAAGTGGTGAAGTCGGCGAGTCGATTGCAGTCTGATCGCCCTGCGATCGTCGGTAACCGAACAAAGGAGCCCACATCGTCTTGGAGGAGCGGCCCAGTCTAGATCGCGCATCCCTCAACTCGGCCGACGCACCTCCAGGGAGCGCTCGAATCGCTTTGTCGATTCGGGATAATTTATGTTCATCGGGATGCTCGAGGGACTGAACGACCGTAAGTAAGATGTCATTGGCGAGCGAGCTTGTGACATATCGACTAGAAAGCATATCGACGAAACCATCGATTGCAGCAATCAGATCTGGGGGACTCGATAGCTTTTGCAACAGAGCTACGCGCAGGCTCGTCTCAGAGACCGCAGCTTTACCAAAAAGGTGTGAGGCGTGATTTATGTAGCCAAGATACTCACTTGCCACGATAAAGCCGTCTTGAGCTATTGCGGCAGCGAGTAAATTGATTCCCGCCATTCGCACGGCATCTTCTGATGAGTATAGAATTTTGGCTTCTTCCGGAAGGTCTACGGAAATAGGCGCAATGGCTATTGATTTATCAGACACGAGTCTCTCCGAAGTGAATGTATAGAACCCATTTGATATCTGATCATTAGAAATTGGCAGCCCGTTTGATCATCAATCGGATAAAGCACAACTAGAGCTTTGAGTTGGCCGAAAAGAGGGTGCGTTCAGCGTTCTTTATCAACGACTTGCATCGTTCAACCCAAGCGTGGGAACGCTCGATGA
>DAIUCA010000016.1:20146-26321 GCA_036846405.1 Candidatus Competibacteraceae bacterium | reverse complement strand
CCGCATCATTTCAAAACATTGCCCGCCACAGTAAGAACAACCCCGCGCGAAACGAGCCGTCGAGCGCGGGTAGTTTGGTCGTTGGTGAGGGATTGCACCGTTTTCACGCAGCTCTGGAGCAGTTGATGCGCAAAATTCAGCGCGTTCCTCGTGGCGGCCTTCTTTAATTCTTGAGAATCAATGTCCGCGTCTGCGGTTGCAAGCCCGAAATCTTTGGTTTTCCCCCTGGTGTGATGCCCAAAGCTGAACACTGCTAACATTCACTCCAAGTTCTACCGTCCAACACCGTCCGCAAGGCCGCCAAATCCACATGATTCGGGCGTAAAACAGCCCCTTTTCGGGGGCTTTTAGCGAAAAGTTGGCATTTTGCGATTATTCCCCGACGGCGACCACCAATCGTCCCCGCACCTCGCCGTCTAGCAATCCCGCCGCTGCCGCCGGCACCTGTTCGAGGGGAATCGTGGTGGTGACCGCCGCCAGTTGCGCCGCATCCAGGTGGTGTGCGAGCAAGGCCCACGCCCGCTGGCGCCGACCCGCCGGGCACATGACCGAATCCACGCCGTATAACGCCACGTTGCGCAGGATGAACGGGAACACCGACGCGGCGAATTGGGCATCGTCCGCCAAACCCACCACCGCAATCGGTGCGTCATAGCTCAATTGGCTCAATACGGCGGCGAGGGTCGCGCCCCCCGCCACATCCACCGCACCGCTCCACAGTTCCGACGCCAAGGGGCGCGGGTTAGCCAGCAGCTCGGCCCGCGACAACACGGCCTGCGCACCCAACGAGTGCAGCCACGCGCTGTGCTGTTCACGGCCGGTGACAGCAGTCACGCGCCAGCCCCGTTGGGCGAGGAGCATCACCGCCACGCTGCCCACGCCGCCACTCGCGCCGATTACCAGCACCGGCCCCTTCGCCGGTGCCATGCCGTGTTCTTCTAAACGCATGACCGCCAGCGCCGCGGTGAGACCCGCCGTGCCCAAGCTCATGGCCTGGTGGGCAGTGAGGCCGTCGGGCAGCGGCAACAGCCAATCGCCGCTCACCCGCACCTTTTCGGCGAGACCGCCCCAATGGCGTTCCCCCACGCCCCAGCCGGTGAGCAGCACCGCTTGGCCGGGCGCAAATTGGGGGTCATCGCTCGTCTCCACCAGACCAGCACAGTCGATACCGGGCACGAAGGGAAAGCGGCGGATGATTTTGCCGCGACTGGTGAGGGCAAGCGCGTCTTTGTAATTCAGCCCCGAATACTGGACGGCGACGGTGACATTGCCCGCCGATAGCGCCGTGGTCTCCAGAGAAGCCAGGCGGGGCGGTTGATTAAATTCGTCGACGAGAATGGCGCGGAAAGTAGACATGGGAATGGGTGCTCCAAAAGGGCAAATCCCTACTGACAGCGTGAACCGCGTAAATCCCTTGGCAACAAACCCGCGCGTTTGCGGAAACACAGACGCTACTATTTCCGCCATTCCCTCTCGATTGATGATTCGTCTATGGAACCGCCTGTTTTTCCCCTCGCTGTGTGCCTCGATCGCCCACTTCTTCGCGGCATCATCGGGTTGTTGCTGCTCCTCGCCGTGGCCAGCCTCGCGTTGGGGGTGATCGCGCCCACACCGTGGATCGCCTTGGGCCTTATGGGAAGCTGGCTGTTGGTGGCGGCGGGCCTGTTTTGGCTGCGGGAAACCCTGTGGCACACCGCCATGCGCCTCGCCAGTCAAGAAGCCGCTGCCCTCGACACCTGGCTGCGCACCAGTCTCGCCGATCCGCCACCGGCGGCCCGGTGGCAAGAGGCAACGCTGCTGCGGCGGCAGTTACAGCAGCACCAGCAGCACCAGCAAAAACGCCATCAACAAACCCTCGATGCCCTGCGCCAACAACTCGCTCAACAACAGGCCATCTGGGACAACCTGTTTTTGCCGGTGGCCCTCGCCGATCGTCAAGGCCAACTGCGCTACGGCAACGGCGCGTTTCAACGGTGGCGGCGGGTGGATGGGTTGGAAGTCAGCGACCTGCGGTTTGAACAGCTCGGTTTGCGGGGCGAGCGGGTGTGGACGCAGCTCGACGACGGCCAAACCGCCAACAGTTTGTTGCTCGACGACAGCGGCCAACAGTTCACCGTGGATTTTCAACGCCACGGGGGTGCGGTGATCGCCCTGTTTATGGATGTGACCGCCTATCGCCAGAAGCAAGAACAGTTCGCCCTCGCCGACAGCCGTCTCACGGACTTTGCCCGGCTCAGCGCCGAGGTGTTTTGGGAAACCAATAACCAAGGCCAGCTGGTGTACCTGTCGCCTCGGGCCAACACGCTGTTTGGCCAGCCTGTGGAATCGCTACTCAATCAGCCCATCGACACCTTATTAATGGGGGTGAACCAGAAGGCGCTGCGGGAATCGTCCGCCAACGCCGAGGCGGTGAACCCGTTACAAGGCCATTTGCAGGCCGGTTGGCCGTTGCAAGACTTTCCCTGCACGCTGACCCAACCCGACGGCACCGTGCGGTGGGTGCGGCTGAACGGCCAACCCCGTCGCCAGCCCATGGGCGGGTTTCGCGGCACGCTCGTCGATGTGACCGAAACCCACAGCGCCTTAGAGCGCATGACCCACCAAGCGGCCCACGACGCCTTAACCGGGCTCCTCAACCGCCGCGCTTTCCAACAAGCCACCCGCACGGCGCTGGAACAGGCACGGCAAAACGACCAACCGTTTGCGCTGCTCTTCATCGATTTGGATCAATTTAAGGCGGTGAACGACTCGTTTGGTCATGGGGTCGGCGACCAATTGCTCCATCAAACGGCGAATCGGCTGCGCCAGCTGCCCTGGGCCAACGTGGTGTTGGGGCGGCTGGGCGGCGACGAGTTTGCCGTGCTGCTGCACGAGGCTGGCGACAAGGCCCAGGTGGAACAGCAGGCGCAATCGCTGGTGACCGCGCTGCAATTGCCGTTCAAGTTGGCGGGCCATGAGGTGCGGATTTCGGCGAGTGTCGGCATTAGCCATTACCCGGACGATGGCCGTGACATCGACGCCCTGCTGCGCAACGCGGATGCCGCCATGTATTTCGTGAAGCACCACGGCAAAAACGGCTATCGCTTTTTCACCCGTGAAATCGGCTATCGCGCCCAAGATCAACTGCTGTTCACCCAACAGCTCCACCAGGCGCTTCAACGGCAAGAATTCGTGCTCCATTACCAGCCGCGGGTGAGCCTGCGCAGCGGGTTGATTGCCGGCGTGGAAGCCCTCGTGCGTTGGCAACATCCCGAACGGGGCCTGGTGCCGCCCTCCGAGTTCATTTCGCGGGCGGAGGACACGGGCCTCATCGTGCCCCTGGGCCGTTGGGTGCTGGAAACTGCCTGTAAACAGGCGGCCAAATGGCAGCAACAGGGACTGCCGGTCATCCGCATGGCGGTGAACCTGTCGCCGCGCCAGTTCAGCCAAGGCAATTTGGCGGAACAGGTCGCCCAGGTGCTCGCTACCACGGGGCTTGCGCCCACGAGCCTGGAATTAGAAATCACCGAAAGCACCATGATGGAACAGCTCGAACGCACGCGAGAGGTGCTGGCCGCGTTTAAGGCCCAGGGGATTCACCTGGCGATGGATGACTTCGGGGTGGGCTATTCGAGCTTGAATTACTTGAAAAAACTGCCGCTGGATCACTTAAAAATCGACCGTTCGTTCGTCATGGGCGTGCCGCAAAACGCCGACGACACCGCGATTACCCAGGCCATCATCGCCGTCGCCAAGAGCTTGAAGTTGAGTCTGATTGCCGAGGGCATCGAAACCGACGAACAGCGGCAATTTCTCACGGCCTGCGGTTGCGAAGAGGCCCAGGGGTTTTTGTTCAGCATGCCCCAGCCCGCCAACGCCATCGAAACCCTGTTGGTGGCGCAACAACGGTCATCGCTGCCGCTGGCCACGCGTAAATCGTTGATTTCTTGAGGATTACCAGGGCTTGTGAACCAGCACGATGCCCTGGTCGGTGACGGCAAAGCGCGCCGCATCTTCGGCAGGGTTTTCGCCAATCACCGTGTTCGGGGGAATGTCCACATCGGAATCCACGATGACCCGATGGAGCCGGCTATGGCGACCCACCCGCACGTTGGGCAGCAGCACGCACTGATTCACCTCCGCGTACGAATGCAGACGCACGCCGCTAAACAGCAGGGATTGATGGGCCATGGCGCCGGACAAAATGCAGCCGCCGGACACGAGAGAATCCGTGGCACGACCCACCCGCCCCAACTCCTCAAACACGAATTTCGCGGGCGGAATCTGCCATTGGTGGGTCAACAGCGGCCATTCCTTATCGTACAAATCGAGTTCCGGCTGGCGCTGTAACAGCTCCATATTCGCCTGGTAATAGCCGTTGACATAGCCAATATCCCGCCAATAGGGCTGTTTGCCGTGGCTATCGCGGAATGGGTACAGAAACAGCCGGTGGTCGTTGACCAAATGGGGAATCAGGTCGCGGGCAAAGTCGGCGGGTTGATAGCGGGCGAGGCAATCGAGCAAAAAACGCGGGGTAAACACGTAAATCCCCATGGATACCCGCGCGTACTCGGGTCGGTGGGGCAGGGGGATCGGCTCGGCGGGCTTTTCGTGGAAGGCGGTAATGCGCTCGTCGCTGTCTGCCTGCACCACGCCATAACGCCGCGCCTCCGCTAGGGGCAATTCGACGCTGCCAATCGTCAAATCCGCCTCTTTTTCCCGGTGCGCCGCGAGGAGCGGGCCGTAATCCATTTTGTACACGTGGTCCGCCGCCAGAATCAAAATCAGTTCCGGGTCAAAGGCTTGGATGGTGCGCAGGTTTTTGCTGACCGCATCGGCGGTGCCGGCATACCCCTGGTTGTCGAGGGACGCGGGCAACACTTCGATGAACTCGCCCCGGTCGCTGTCGAGAAAATTCCAGGCCTTGTTGAGGTGATGAATCAGCGGGTGGGCGCGGTATTGGGTGAGCACGCCGATTTGGCGCACACCGGAGTTCATGCAGTTGGAGAGGGGAAAGTCGATGAGGCGGAACTTGCCCGCAAAATGCAGCGCGGCGTCGGGACGATTTTTCGTTAAATCCAACAGCCCCTGGCCGCGACCGCCGGCCAAAATCAGCGCCAGCGTGCGGCGGGTTAAGCGGCTCACAAAGCGTTCGTTTTTAATCATGGCGATAGCCTCTCGAAGAAAGCGGGGTTAGCTCAGGTCGCTGGGATCCACATCGAGGGACCATCGCACCTGTCCGGTGGGCCGCAGTTTGTACAGCGACGGCTGCCAGGCCGCCAAAAATCCTTGCAAATAGGGGCGTTGAATCGCTTGCAACAGCACCTGCCAGCGGTAACGGCCCGCCAACCGTTCCATCGGCGCCGTGGCGGGGCCGAGGATTTCTACCGTTCCATCGGCGAAGGCGGCGGCGGCATCGACGGCCTGTTGGGCGAAGCGTTCGGCGGCGTCGCTGCGGGGGCTGTCCACCCGCAACAGGGCTTGGTGGGCAAAGGGCGGCAGGCCCATCTCGCGCCGTTCCGCCAACAACTGCGCCGCCGCCCCCGCGTAATCGTGGGATTTCAACGCCAACATCAGGGGATGGGTGGGGAATTGGGTCTGCACCCAGACCTGTCCGGCCTGATCTGGCCGTCGCCCCGCCCGTCCCGCCACCTGCAACACCAGTTGGGCGAGCCGTTCGGCGGCGCGAAAGTCGCCGCTGTAGAGCGCCCCGTCGGTGCCGACGACGATCACCAGGCGCAGACGGGGAAAATCGTGGCCTTTGGCGAACATTTGCGTGCCGATGAGCAGGGGAATGGTGCCCTGTTCGATCTCGTCTCGGCGTTTGAGCCACGCGGGGTGGTCGGCGTCGATTTGCAGATGCGGATACGCGGCGAAATGGTCGGCCACCAGCTGGGTGAGCCGCTCGGTGCCGGTACCCACGGGGCGCAACGGCGCGTGTTGACAGGCCGGACAGCGGGTGGGAATGGCGGTTTCCGTCGCGCAGTGGTGGCAGCGCAGCACTTGGCGGCGCCGATGGAGGGTGAGATGGGCTGCGCAATGGTCGCAGCGGCTGTGCCACCCACAGCGGGGACACAGCAACACCGGCGCAAAGCCCCGACGATTGATGAAAATCAGCGCCTGTTCCCCCCGCTGCAAGGCGGTGTCGAGGGCATCGAGGGCGGCGAGGGCCAGGCCATCGCGGGCCGGCTCGCGG
>DAIUCA010000016.1:0-20136 GCA_036846405.1 Candidatus Competibacteraceae bacterium | reverse complement strand
CGCGGCGCATGTCGAGGAATCGCAGGGTGGGCAGGGCGGCGGTGTTGGCGCGGGTGCGCAGGTGCAGGTGCTGATAGCGGCCACTGTGGGCGTTGTGCAGGGTTTCGAGGGCCGGCGTCGCGGAGCCGAGCACCACCAAACAGCCATTGAGTCGCCCGCGCACGATGGCCAAATCTCGGCCGTGGTAGCGAAAGTCCGTAGTTTGCTTAAACGACGGGTCGTGTTCTTCGTCGACGATCACGAGGCCCAGGTCGGGGAGCGGCGTGAACACCGCAGAACGGGTGCCGATGGCGATGCGGGCGGTGCCAGCGGCGCACAAAAGCCAGTCGTTGGTGCGCCGCTGGGGCGTGACGCGGGAGTGAAACAGGGCCATGGGCACGGCAAACCGTCGGCGAAAGCGTTCGACCAGCTGGGGCGTGAGACCAATTTCCGGCACGAGCACGAGAACCTGTCGCTGGCGGGCGAGGGCGTGGGCGGTGAGTTGGAGATAAATCTCGGTTTTGCCGCTGCCGGTGATGCCTTCCAACAGGACGCAGTGGAAGCCGTCCCCGTGGCTAAGGAATGCGTTTAACGCGGCCTGTTGTTCCGTCGTGAGCCGTGGCGGCGTGTCGGGCGCGTGGGGCACAACTTGGGCGGCGGCCTTCGCGGCGCGGGGCGACAGCACGGCGGCCACGGGCTTGCGCAGGGGCGGCGGGAGTGCGGTGAGAAAGGGATCGCCAAAATCGCTGTGATAGTAGCGCTGCGCCCAATTCATCAATGAAAACAAGGTGTTATCGAATAACGGGCCGTCGTCGAGGATGTGGACGACGGTTTTGAGCCGATGGTCGGCCAGCAGGCTGTGGTCGGCGACCGCCACGAGTACCCCCACCACAAGGCGTTCGCCCAGGGGCACCGCGAGACGCGTACCTGGGGGCGGCGCGGGGGTATCGGCGGGGGCGCGATAGTCGAGGGGTTCGCAAAACGGCCCGGCGACGGCCACTCGCCAAATGGGGGCGATGGTCAAGGGCCCGGCGATTGGACGCCGTGGCGTGTGAGAAAGGCGGCGATTTCGCCCAGGGTGAGTTCGCTCACATAGGCGCTGTCCCGCATCAACAGCTGTTCGTAGGGCAGGCGTTTGACGTGGAAGGTTTTTTCGAGGCTCGCGATGAGCTGCATGAAATCGACGGAGGCAAAGCCCAGGTCGGCCACCAGGGGCGTATTCAGGTCGATGGGACGGGTCAAGGTAAGGCCCCAATCGCGGGTCATGTCGGTAAGGAGCGCAATGAGAGCAGTTTCAATCGGGGAATTATTCATAAAAAGACATCGTAGAGCGGATGGGCGCGGGTTAGCCGCGAAGGGATTGGCCATCGGCCAGGAGATCGGCGAGTTCATCGGCGGAAAAACCGCTTTGAAGTCGGGCGACGGTATTGAGGGGCGGGCGAACCGCCATGCGGTACTCCCGCAGGAGCTGGCGAAAGGTAGCGCGGGGATCGAGTTGGCGCTGTTCGCAACAGAACGCGAACCAATGGGAACCGATGGCCACATGGCGGACTTCCTCGCGCAGGATGGTGTGGAGGATCGCGACGGTGTCGAGGTCGCCCACCTGTTGGAGGCGGGCAATCATGCCCGGGGTCACGTCCAGGCCGCGGGCTTCGAGGACGCGAGGCACCAGGGCCATGCGCACGAGGACGTCATGGGCGGTTTTTTCGGCGGCGTCCCACAGGCCGTTGTGGGCCGGCAAGGCGCCGTACGCGCTATCCAAAGCCTGGAGCCGGGTTTGAAGCAAGGCAAAGTGGCGCGCCTCGTCGGCAGCCACATCAAACCAATCCCCATAAAACTGGGGCGGCATATCGGGAAAGCGATAAATCGCGTCGAGGGCCAGGTGAATGGCATTGAATTCGATGTGGGCGACCGCGTGGAGCAGCGCCACGCGGCCCTCGCGGGTACTCAAATGGCGCTGAGGAACTTGCTGGGGCGGTAACAATCGCAGGCCCACGGGATAACCAGGCGTCAATGCGACCCGAGGCACAGCGGCAGTGGGTGGCGACCACTGATGGCGCTGGTGCCACAGCCGATTGACCGCAGCCAACTTCTCGGCCACCTGGTTAAGCGTCAATGTCGCCACTAGATCGCGGGTGAAATCCACATGGTTCATCTAAAAACTCCTTGCCGAGGGGATTCAGTTGATTGATGGGGAAAATTTTTCCCCGATTCACCCCGCCAGCATGCGAATTGAAACATTGCATTGCGGGGGACGGGAACGCCCTATACTGGCGATCGTTTCAGAATTGAGCGGACCGCCAATGATCCATTGCTACGGTGTGACTGGTCACCCTGCTGCTAACCGAGTTTCCTACCGCGAGTAACCGTCGATGAGCGAGAAAAAAGTATTTGCTGTCGTGCCGGTGGGTTTATCTGACCCAGAACAACGCGCTCTGAAAAACATTTTCAAGCTCTCGCAACACCGCCCGCGCACCTATGAGCTGCGGGAGGGGGGCATGCGTGCGGAGGCCGACGTGTTGTTGGTGGATGCGGATAATCCGGCGGCGATTGCGTCTTGGCGCACCTTTCGCGGCCAACACCGCGATAACGCGGCCATTCCCTATGTCATGGTGAGCAAAGACGCGCCGGATGCAAAACATCGGTATTCGGTGCATCGCCCGTTTGTGGCGACCCGCGTGTTGGGGGTGTTGGATAAGCTCGCCATTCAAGAACTCGATGCGGGCAGTAAACGCACGATTAGCGATGGCGACGCGCCGACCATCGACGCCCAAGAAATCGCCGCGCTTCAGGAAAAAGTGCGGGCGGCGACGCCGACGAGCGACAGCGGGCGAATTTTTCGGGCGTTGGTGATCGACGACAGCCCCTCGGTGCGCAAACAGATTTCCCTCGAACTGAGCCTGTTATCCATTAGCGCCGAGTTTGCCGAGACTGGCGAAGAAGCGTTGGTGCGGGTGGAACAGGCGTCCTACGACCTGATTTTTTTGGACGTCATGTTGCCCGGGGTGGATGGCTACAAGGTGTGCAAAACCATCAAACGCAGTAAGCAGGCGAAAGACACCCCCGTCATCATGCTCACCGGCAAGTCCGGCACCTTTGATCGCATTCGCGGCACCATGGCGGGCTGCGACACCTATCTCACTAAGCCCGTCGACCAGGCGGCATTCCGCAAGGCCGTGAAGAAATATCTCGGTACCCTTTAGACACAACACACCAAATACCCCTGCGAGGACTGTGATTCCATGCCTATCGAAAAAGTGTTGGTGGTGGACGATTCGCCCGCCGAAATTACCAATATCCGCAACATCCTGACGGAGGCGGGTTGTCAAGTAACCATCGCCACTAACGGCAAAGACGGCTGTGAGAAAGCGAAATCCCTGCAACCCGATTTGATTTTTATGGACATCGTGATGCCGGACATGGACGGCTATCAGGCCTGTCGGCTGTTGGCGAGCGATCCCACCACCAAAGACATTCCGGTGGTGTTTGTATCGAGCAAAAACCAGAAAGCCGACGTGCTGTGGGCCAAAATGCAGGGGGGCAAAGCGTATGTCACTAAGCCCTACCAGCCCGACGCCATCATCGACCAGCTCAAAGCCTTCGGGTAATTCCCCATGCAACGGCTCACACCGACGGCGGCGCTGCGACGCTTTGCGCCGCAGGTGGCGTTAACCCTTGGGGCCGCGCCGCTCACTCAGCTGCGGTACGGCTTTGCCTTGGGAACCCTCAATTTGCTCATTGCTGCCGACATGGTGAGCGAAATGGTCGAGCCCGGGCAGGTGTACCCCCTACCCCACACGGCGTCGTGGCTGGTGGGCTTGTTTAACCTGCGGGGCACGATTTTGCCCCTCGTCGATCTCTACGCCGCCTGTGAACAGCCCCGTCCGCGTCGGCCCCGCACCCTCGTATTTGAACGGGGCGACCAGGCCGTTGGCCTATTGATCGACGATTTTCCCCAAGCCGTGCGGTTGCAGCAGGCCCTCGAAACCCTGCCGCCCCTGCCGCCCTCCCTCGAACCCGCCGTGAACCAGGCCCTCCTCGACGAGTCCGGTCTCGTGTGGCTTGCCTTCGACCACCGTCGCTGCCTGACGGGACTACGCACCGCCCTTCCCCCCGCTTGAGGTTGAATCCCTTGTCCCTGCACCGCATTCCCCGTTCTCTGCCGTCGCTCGTTGGCGCAATGGCCCTGGCGCTCGGGCTCATGGGCACCGCCATCGCCCAAAACGCCAATCCCACCGTCGATCTCCAAGCGCGGCTGGCATCCAAAATCGCCGTCGCCGAAACCCTGGGATTTACGCCGTCCCTCGTGCTCGCGGTGACTGAACAAGACGCCCAAGGCTTGACCGACAGCCAGCGCCAAGAGCGCGACGCCGCTTGGCAAGCCAGCAGCGCCTTTGACCCGTTTAAGCGCAGCCTCCAAATCAGTCCCGCCGCCCAGCTATTGCGGCGATTTTTGGCGGCTAACGAGGCGTACACCCACGCTTATCTGGTAGATCAAACGGGCGCACTGGTGGCCGCCGCGCCGAACGCCCCGCGCTACGACTTCGCCACCGACGCCACCTGGCAACAGGCGTTTAACGGCGGCCAAGGCGGCATCGCTGTGAATCCGATCACCGAAGACAACAACGCCGTGGGCATTCTGATTGGCATTCCCGTGCGCGACCGCAATCGGAATAACCAGCCGATTGGCGTGCTGATGATCCGCGTTAGCGACTCCAACTTGCAGGGCAACTCATGAAAATTACCGCGCGTCTTTCTCTTCTCATCGCGATTCAGATTGCGGTGCTCGCGGCGGTGGCCATCACTGGCTACCTCGCCCTCTCCACCAGCTTGACCACCCTCGATGTGTACGAACGGGGGTTGAATAACTACCTCACCATCGACCAGGGGCTGTTGGGCATCGTCGAAGACGATTTAGAAAAACCTGCCATCGACATGTATCGCGGCCTCATTACCTGGGACGTGGCCCAGCGCCAGCTCACCGAAGGGCGGCGTCAATTCGATCAGCGGTGGGAGCAGTACTTCGCGACGCTTACCCCCGTTGAACAAGAAACCACCCGCGATCTCTTCGACTATGCCCTCGTGGAGGTTCGTCGCGCCTTCGACCAGCTCGCCACCCTGTTCACCCAGCGGGAACGGCGCAATTTGGAGCTGTTCATCAATAACGACCTCGACGCCCTCCTCGCGCCCTACTACGAAAACTTGGAGGGGAAATTGGCCAGCGACCAGTTTGTCGCGTCCCAACAGCTCGAAGTCTCCCGCGCCGCAAGCCAACAGTTCACCGTCGTGAGCGCCGTTGTGGCCGGTTTGGGGGCCTTGGTCGCCATTTTCCTCGGCCTCGTGATTCGTAACTCAATTTCCCGCCCGATTCGCTTGATTTCCAACACGGTGCAACAGGTGGCGGACGGTAACTACGAGGTGCGGACGCGCCTCACCACCCGCGACGAGTTGGGCCAATTGTCCCAAGCCCTCGACCAATTGCTTCAAGACCGAGTGTCGTCTCTGGCCGATGCCCAGCGGGAAAACGAAGTCCTCAACAACTCGATTATTTCCCTGCTCCAGGCCGTGTATCAGCTCAGCCAAAAAGACCTCACGGTGCGGGTGCCGGTAACGGAAGACGTGACCGGCCCCGTCGCCGACGCCTTAAATCTGCTTACCAACGAGACCGCCCGCGTGCTGTCCGGGGTGAACCAGATTTCAGAGCGGGTCGCCCAGGCGTCGGACAAGGTGAAGAGCCAGTCGGATAACGTGATCGCCGTGGCCGACGAAGAACAGCGTCAGGTGGAAGAAACCGCCGCCGAACTCACCCGCGCGGCCGAGGTGATGCAGCGCATTGCCCAACTCGCCGCCGAATGTAACCAGGCCGCCGAACGCACCATCGAAACCACCCGCGATGCGCAAGACACGGTGAACGACACGGTGATCGGCATTAACGCCACTCGGGACACCATTCGCGAGACGGAAAAGCGGATTAAGCGTTTGGGCGAACGGTCCCAAGAAATTAGCGGCGTGGTGAACCTGATTAACTCGATTGCCGAACGGACGCAGATTTTGGCGTTAAACGCGAGTATGCACGCGGCCTCCGCCGGGGAAGCGGGTCGCGGCTTCGCGGTGGTGGCCAACGAGGTGCAGCGCCTCGCCGAACAGGCGCGGAACGCCACGGCGCAGATTACGACCCTCGTGAGCACGATTCAGGCGGAAACCGCCGACGCCCTCGACACCATGAACAACACCATTGCGCAGGTAGTGGAAGGCTCGCGGCTCGCAGAACAGGCCGGTCAACAGATGTTGTCCACCGAACGTTCGACCGCTGACCTGGTGGCCGCCGTGCGCCAGATTGCCGCCCGTTCGCAAGAACAGGCTGTGGTGTCGCAACAGCTGCGGGAACGGGCGGAGGTGATTCGCGAATCCACCCGTCAAACCAGCCAGCAGCTCCAAGAGCAGACCTTGCAAACCGACAACCTGGTGCGCTTCTCCCAGGATTTGCTCACCTCCGTGCGGGTGTTCCAGCTGCCCGACACGGACAACGACGAAACCCGTCTTGCCACTCACGAGGCGGCGTAGCCCCCCATGGCGACCCGCATCGAGTTAGAAAGCCAACTGGCCGCGTTGGTGGATATGACGTTTACCACCCTCGCGGATCCAGAAACCCGCCACGCGGGATTGGCGGCCTATCACGAGGCTGTGCAGCAGCTCGCGCAGGTCGCCGCCGATGAATATCCCCCCCTCGCGGCCCTGTGCCGCGATACCCACATTCGCTTGAGCCAGTTCGACGTCAACAACGAGGCCCAGTGGCTGTTGTTGGAGAACTGGCCCGCCGTCGCCATGGGCCTGTTGAGCGACCCTGAGGACATGGATGTGGAATCAGAACGCCTCGCGTGGCTCGCCGACCCCGCTTGGAATACGACAGATCTGCACATCAACGTCGCCGATGCGCCCGAAACCGTCGCCGATGCGCCCGAAACCGTCGCCGACGCGGCTGAAGAAGACGCGCAAACCGCATTGACCGAGGCGATCGTGGCCCTCATGGCGCTGGCGACGACTGCGGATGACGACGCGATGTGGTTGACGCGGTATCAGCGCCAGGTCGCCGCCATCGGCGCGTTGGCGTCGCAGGTCGAGCACGGCGGTTTGTCCGCCATCTGCGGCGATTTGCACGGGCGGTTGACCGAGTTGGATACGCTGTCGCCGACGGACGCGGTGCGCGATTGGCTGCAAAACGGCCCGTTGCTGCTCATGAGCTACGCCGACGCGCCCGAAGACGACGCCATTCTCGAAGAACTGTTCACGTGGCTGGCCGCCGATCCGGTTGAAGCCGACGAGGACACGCTGATGGTCGGCGGCGACGACGACGCTTGGGTCGCGTTGCGCGATGCGGTGGCCGTGGATGACGACGACGCGGACATCGCCGAATTCGCCGACGACGACGCGGTTGTCGCCGCCGAATTCGCCGCCGACCACGACGAGGACGCGGTGATCGCTGAACTCATCAACGCGGCGGTGACGCAGGATGACGACGACGCGGTCATTGCTGCCGACGACTCAGATGACGACGACGCGGTCATTGCTGCCGACGACTCAGATGACGACGACGAGGACGCCACGCTCAACCGCGAGTTGATGGCGATTTTGCAGGCGGAGATGGTGGATTTAACCGAGCAGGCGGAAGCCATCGCCGCGCTGCCGCCGACGGAACGCCAGTCGGTCCTCGACGAGTACACCGAAGCCGTGGGGCGCTTTGCCGAAGCGGTGTCCACCTTGAATTTGCTCGGTTTGCAGCAGTTTGGCGAAGGATTACAGGCGCAGTTGCTGCCCTTGGACGCGGCGAGCGACGACGCCCAACCGGCATTGCAGGCGCTGCTGGATTGGCCGCCCCTGGTGCTGGCGTATCTCGATGCCTTTGACCGCGCCACCAGCCAAGCCCTGGTGCAATTTTTACAGCGTAGCGAGTGGTCACAGCCCCTGGATGCCGACGGGGCGGCTTTGCTGTTGGCGGCGTTGGATCAAAAGCCGGCGCTAGAACTACCGGAAGTCGAAGCCCGCGTGCGGGAAGCGACGGCGGCGGATGTGTCGTTGGCGATTCCCGCCGACGTGAATCCGGATTTGCTCGAAAGCCTGTTACAGGAATTGCCCAACCAAATGGGCCAATTTGCGGCGGCGGTGCAAAAACTCGTGCGCGGTCAGGGGGGCGTGACCGATCTCGCGGCGGCCCAGCGCATCGCCCACACGGTGAAAGGGGCCGCCAACACCGTGGGCGTGAAGGGCATCGCCAATCTCACCCACCATCTGGAAGACATTTTCGAGGCCCTCGCCAAGGCGAACACCCTACCGCCGGCGCCCCTGGCGGAGTTGATGGTGGAGGCGTCGGATTGTCTGGAAGCCATGACGGAATCGCTCCTCGGCCAGGGGGCCGCCCCGCACCAGTCTCAAGCGATTTTGCAGACGGTGCTCGATTGGGCGAATCGCATCGACGAGGCGGGCCCCGAGAGCTTGGCGCAGTTGCCGCCACTGGCGACGGCGCGGGCGACGACTGCTGCCGCCTCTCAGGAGACAGCGACCCAAGAGGCGGCGAAGGAGGCCGCCACGCAAGAAGCGGCGGCGCTGGACGCCATTCCCATGCTGCGGGTGCCCGCGCCCCTGGTGGACGAAATGCTGCGGCAGGTGGGGGAGTCGATCATTTTGACCGGCCAAATCGAGGCTCGGATTGCCACGATTCACGAGCAGTCTCAAGCGATTCGCGCCCAAACCCAGATGCTCAAGCGGCTGGCGGCGGAGCTCGAACAGCTGGTGGACGTGCGCGGCGTGTTGTCGCCGTTGTCGCGCTCGGCGGGCCAAGACTTCGACCCACTGGAATTCGACCAATACAACGAGTTGCACACGGTGAGTCGGCGGATTGTGGAGCTTGCCGACGACGCGCAAACCTTCGACGAGACCCTCGACGCCCAATTTGGCGCCTTGGAAACCCTGTTGAACGACCAGATCCAGCTCCACCGAGACAGCCAAGAAACCACCCTGCGCACGCGCATGGTGCCGGTGCGCACGGTGGTGCCGCGATTACAGCGGGCCGTGCGCCAAACCTGTCGCCTGGTGGATAAGGACGTGGAACTCGTGGTGCGCGGGGAACCGACCCTCGTGGACAGCGATGTGTTGAACAGTCTGGTGGATTCGCTGATGCACATGCTGCGCAACGCCATCGACCACGGGATCGAGTCGGCGGCGGTGCGGGCGAGTCGCAACAAGGCGGCGAGCGGGCGCATCGAGCTGAGTTTTGGGCGGGAGGGCAACAACATCGTGGTGCGTTGTCGGGACGATGGCGGCGGTTTGAATCGCCAAGCCATTCGCCAGATCGCCGAGAAGCGCGGGCTGGTGGACGCCGACCAAGTGCTTACCGACGACATGCTCGATCGCTTGATTTTGCAGCCCGGGTTTTCCACCAAGGTCGGCACGACCCAGGTGTCTGGTCGCGGCATCGGCATGGACGTGGTGTACCAGCAGGTGCTCGCGCTTAAGGGCGGGTTGCTGGTGCATTCGGCACTTGGCGAGGGCACGACCTTTGAGCTACGGCTGCCGGTGTCGTTGATTTCGACCCACGCCCTGTTGGTGGAGGCGGGCGACCAGCTGTTTGCCCTCGCCGACCGGGGCATCGAACAGATTCTGTATCCGGAACTCGACCAGCTTGGGCCGGATTACTACCAGATGGAAAAGGAACGCTGTCCGCTCCATCGCCTGGAACAGCTGCTCGGTGTGGCGCCCAACGAGGCCCACGAAGGCAAGTTGCCCACGCTGCTGCTGGTGCGCGACGACACCGGCGCGGGACAAATCATCGCCGTCGGTCCCATCCGAGAAGCGCGGGATTTGGTGGTAAAGCCCTTGAGCGCCTATGTCCCACCGTCGCCGGGGGTACTCGGCGCGACCATTCTCGGGGACGGCAGCGTGAGCGCCGTGCTCGATTTGCCGGAACTGCTCCGCGCACCGCAACAGGCCGCCGTGGCGGCGGCTCGACCGCAGGTGCGCCGTCGGCGGGCCTTGGTGGTGGATGACTCGTTAAGTGCGCGGCGCAGCTTGGCCCAATTTGTGGCCGACGCCGGATATGAGGTCCACGAGGCGCGAGACGGCCTAGAAGCCGTGGGCGTCCTCGACAAAACCCCCATGGACATGCTGCTGGTGGACATGGAAATGCCGCGCATGAACGGCCTGGAACTCACCATCCACGTGCGCAACCGCGCCGGATTGCAGCACGTGCCCATCGTGATGATTACCTCCCGCTCCACCAGCAAGCACAAGGCGGAAGCCGAGGCGGTGGGCGTGAGTCTTTATCTCACCAAACCCTTTAGCGAGGCCGAATTGATGAGCCATCTCGAAGCCTTTAGCGGGGTCGCATGAGCGCCGTCGATCTCACGCCGGGGGAGCATTCCGGTGAATTATTTCGCGCGCTCATTTTTGGCGACCGCCGACTGCTGCTGCCCAGCGCGGCGGTGAAGCAGGTGGACGCGCCCGACCAACCCCGGTATCGCCTGGATGCCAACCTCCAGGTCACCGCCAGCCCCCAAGACGCCGCCTGCACCGTGCGGGTCGCTAGCGAAGTGGGCGCGCTGTTTCTGGACGTGGATCGCTTGGATTTGCTGTTTGGCGACCTGCAATTCGTCGCTTTGCCGGCCTGCATGGTGACAGCGACGGTGCCCGTGGCGGTGTTATCTCTGCGGGAAGAAACCGCCGACTGGGTCTGCGATCCGCAGGACCTCGTGATCTACGTGCGGACGGCCCTCTCTCTCACTCCGCCGGAGCCTGCTGCATGACTTCCCCTGCCCCTGCTGCTGACGATGAAACGTTCCCTGTCGCCGAAAACGCTGCCGAAATCCCCCAGGCCCAAGCCGTCGCCGAGACAACAGCAGAAACTGACGCCCCCGCCGCCGCCGACCCCGGTGCAGAAGGTGGTGAAGCAGTTTCTGAAATTGACCAGGCGCCGGCTTGGCGACTGTCCCTCGGCGACGGTTACCACCTCGCCGTCGGCGAGCGAGAAATGATCCACCTCATCCAAAACCCCACGCTGCTGGCAATTCCCCACGCCCCGCGTTACTGCCGACAGGTGGCCATTTGGCAAGGGGAAGTGCTGCCGGTGTTCGATGTAGCGGCGTGGCTCACCGGCCAGACAGCCCGCGACACGGTGACTCTGCTCGGCGTGGTGGTGTTTAGCGACGGCGACACGGTGCAACGGGGCGGCGTCGTGCTCGATGGCATTCCCGCCCGCACCCTGGTGGCCGATCACCAACAAGCGCCGCTGCCGGACGCGCGTTGGGAACCCGTTGCCCTGTCGTGTTTTGCCGAAGACGACCTGGTGTATCCCATCGTGGCCCTCGAAGCCCTGTTTACGCCGCCCGCGACGACGGTTCCCTCGGCGAATTAATCGTTTTTTCGGCCCGCTCGGCGAACAGCACACCGTCGTTGGCTTTCCAACGACGGTGTTTTTGTATGCCGCACCAAATTTAAGGAGTGCCCTTCCGTGCCCCAGGCTTCAGCCCATTCGGTCTCAGCGACCCCCTTTGACATCGTGATTAACGGCGGCGGCATGGTGGGCGCGTCCCTCGCCTGTGCCCTCGCCCAAACCACGCCCTACACGGTCGCCGTCCTCGAACCTACCTTACCCGCCGAACTCCCCGACGACGCGCCCTTCGAGGTGCGCATGTCGGCCTTTAGCCTCGGCACCGTGAAACTGTTGGAAAATCTGAACGTGTGGCCCCACGTGACAGCCACCGGTCGGGCCTGCGCCTATCGCCACATGCGCGTCTGGGAAGACGGCGGCGGCGAAACCGTCTTCCATGCCGAGCAAGTGGGCGTGCCGGTGCTCGGCTATTTCGCGGAAAACCGCTTGATTCAACAGGCCGCCTTGACCCGCTTGGCGCAACTGCCGTCGGTCACCGTGCGCAACGACGCGCCTAAAAGCATTCGCATCGCCGACACCGGCGTCACCATCCACACCCACAGCGGCGACACGCTCCACGCCCGGCTGCTGTTGGGTGCAGATGGCGCGAATTCCGTGGTGCGCACGGCGGCGGGCATCGGGGTTCACGCCTGGGATTACGACCACCACGCCCTGGTCACCAGCGCCCTCACCACGCTCCCCCAGCAGGACACCACCTGGCAGCGGTTTACCCCCCGCGGTCCCCAGGCATTTCTCCCCTTCGTCGGTCAACGGGCCGCCCTCGTGTGGTACGAATCGCCCCGGCGCTGCCAAGAACTGCTGGAGTTAGACGAAGCCACATTCCTGCGCGCCCTCGAAGCCGAGTTTCCCGCCTGCTTGGGCGGTGTGACCGGTCTCACGAGCCGCGTGCGCTTTCCCCTGCGCCGTAGCCACGCCCACCGTTATGTGGGCGAACGGGTCGCGCTCATCGGCGACGCGGCCCACACGGTGCATCCGCTGGCGGGTCAAGGGGTCAATTTGGGCTTTCTCGACGCCGCGGCGCTCGCCGATGTGCTGCACTCTGCGGCCGAGAAGGGCCGCGACGTGGGCGACGCCGCCCTGTTAGCGGAATACGAACGCTGGCGTCGGGCCGACAACCTGGCCATGCAGACGGTCATCGACCTGTTTTATCGCGTGTTCAGCAACGATTTGCCGCCGGTGAAGCTGCTCCGGGGTTTGGGTTTGCGCGTGGCGGATCGTCTGGGGATTGCGAAAGGACCAGTGGTGCGCTTTGCCCTCGGCACGGCGGGCTTGAGCCGCACGCCTTCGTTGTTGCGCTAGGCCGGCAGCGTTTTCATGCCCTTCAAAACCCTGCCGTCTACGCCAGAAATTACGCTGCATTACGAGATCCACGGCGATGACGCCGCACCGCCGCTGCTGCTGTTGATGGGCATGGGGGCGCCACTGGGCTTCTGGCCTGCGGGCTTTGTGTCCCAACTGGCGGCGGACTACCGCGTCATCGTCTACGACCACCGAGATATTGGCCGTTCCACCCGTCTGCGGGACGCCAAACTGCCCTCCGTGGGATCGCTGCTGTGGCACACCCTCCGACGAACCCGCCCGCCGGTGCCCTATACCTTGGACGATCTCGCCGACGACGCCGCCCAGTTGCTGGAGGCGCTCCAGGTGCCGCAAGCAGCCCTGGTGGGACTGTCCATGGGGGGGATGGTGGCGCTGCGGTTGGCGGCGCGACAGCCGGCGCGGGTGAGTAGCCTTGCCCTGCTCATGAGCGGCGGCGTGGATCTGCGCCAGCGACGGTATTGGCCGCAAGCGCGGTTGCTGCTGCATTTTTGCGAAGCCCCCGCCCAGGGCGAAGTCGAGCGCACAGCGCGGCTGGCCCGCTGGTTTGATCGCATCGCCGGCGCGCCCGGTCGTTATGACCAGGTGGCTTGGCGTCAACAGCTCCAGGCGAATTACCGAGATTGGGCCTACGGGCCGGGGGTGCGTCGTCAGTGGGCGGCGACGGTCGCGAGTCCACCGCTGGATTTGGCGACGATTTCCCAGCCCACGTGCCTGATTCATGGCGACGCCGACCCGCTCGTGCCGTTCATCGTCGCCCAAGACACCGCCGCCCAGTTGCCCCACAGCGAACTCCACGTGCTGCCGAGCATTGGCCACGAACTCACACCCGCCATGACCGACCATTGGCTCTCGGTGCTGCGGCCGTTTTGGGCGAAACACCCACCCACGGTGGCGCCATGAACCTCGCTCCCCCCGACACCGCTGATTTCGCGGCGGCCCACGCCACGTTGCATCGCCTGAAAGCGGCGCTTAATCGGGTGATGCAAGGCCAAGATCACGCGATTTCGCTGCTGTTGGCGGCGTTTGCCAGTGGCGGCCATGTGCTGTTGGAAGATTTGCCCGGCACCGGCAAAACCACCCTCGCTAAAGCCTTTGCGAAAAGTCTCGATCTGCCGTTCCAGCGCATCCAGTTCACCCCTGACCTGTTGCCCGCGGACTTGCTGGGCGTGTCGATTTTCGATCCGCAGCAACAGCAATTTCGGTTTCATCGCGGGCCGCTGTTTGCCGACGTGCTGTTGGCGGATGAAATCAACCGCGCCAGTCCCCGCACCCAATCGGCGCTCCTTGAAGCCATGGAAGAACGTCAAGTCAGTTTGGATGGCCAGCGCCACGAGTTGGGCGCCCATTTTTTCGTGGTAGCGACCCAAAATCCGGTGGAATTTCAAGGCACCTATCCCCTGCCGGAGGCCCAAATGGACCGCTTCGCCCTGCGCTTTGGCCTGGGATACGTGACCCTCGAACAGGAAATGCAGATTCTCGAACAGCACCACCAAACGCCCCTGGCCCAGGTGACCTCCGTGGCGAACCGCGCCGACCTCGACAACCTGCGCCAGGCGGTAAAACAGGTGGCCGTGTCGCGGGAACTGCGCCGTTACATTGCGGAACTCGTGGCGGCGACCCGTTCGCTGCCCGAGGTGCAACTGGGCGCGAGTCCCCGGGCGTCCTTAAGTTTGATGAAAACCGCCCAGGCCCTTGCCCTCCTTCACGGTAAGGATTTTGTGACGCCTGAGTGGGTGCAATCGCTGTGCGTGCCGGTTCTTGCCCACCGCTTGCGACTGGATGTAACCGCCCAGTACAGCGGAACCGCCGCGACGGAATTGATTGCGACCTTACAGGACGCCGTCCCTGTGCCGTACTAGATGGCGACCTTTTTTTACGCTGTTTTCTGACTTTAGGAGAATTTTATGCCGAAAACGACTCATTCCATACTGTTCCAACTGCTCCAACTCGGAGCGATCACCCTGCCCAACCGCGTGTTGATGGCGCCGCTCACCCGCAACCGCGCCCATCCCGACGGCACGCCCCACGCCATGGCGGTGAAGTATTACCGGCAGCGGGCCAGCGCCGGACTGATTTTCACCGAGGCCACCCAGATTGCCCCCCTGGGCAAGGGCTATCTCAACACCCCCGGCATTTACAGCGCGGCCCATGAGGATGCCTGGGCGGAAATCGTCGATGCCGTCCACGCGGCCGGCGGGCGGATCGCGCTCCAGCTCTGGCATGCGGGCCGCATCAGCCACGAATCCCTGTTGCCCGATGGCCAAGCCCCCGTGGCGCCCTCGGCCATTCGCGCCAATAGCCAAACCTTTACCGCCAGCGGCATGACGCCCGTAGCCATGCCCCGCGCCCTAGAACGGGCCGAGATTCCCGAGTTGGTGGCGCAATACGCCGCGGCGGCCCAGCGGGCGAAGCACGCGGGCTTTGATCTGGTGGAGGTACACGCGGCCAATGGCTATCTCATCGACCAGTTTTTGCAGTCCCGCACCAACGAGCGCACCGACGAATACGGTGGTTCGCCGGCCAATCGCGCGCGGTTTTTGTGGAACGTGACCGCCGCCGTGGCCGATGTCATGGGCGCAGACCGAGTGGGCGTGCGCCTCTCGCCCACCGGCACCTTCAACGACATGGGCGACGCCGATCCGGAAACCACCTTTGCCACGGCCATCGACGGCCTGAATTCGTTGAAATTGGCGTTTTTGCATGTGGTGGAACGCTTTCCCGGCAGTCAGCCAACCGCCGACGACATGGCGTTATTGGCCCGCCTGCGGGAGCGGTGGCGCGGCCTGTATCTGGCGAATGGCGGTTTTGACGGCGACACCGCCACTGCCGTCATCGCCAGCCACCACGCGGACGCGGTGACCTTTGGCCGGCCCTTCATCGCCAATCCCGATCTGCCCGAGCGCCTGCGCCGCCATGCCCCCCTCAACGAGCCCGACCCCGCCACCTTCTACGGCGGCGACGAACGGGGCTATTCCGATTACCCCGCGCTGGCCGATTAACGCGCGGCACACCACATTTCGGGGCCGCGTTGTGCGGCCCCATTCATTTCCCCATCATCTTTATTCGAGTGCCCACCGTTATGTTGACCAGTTTTCGGATTTTTAGCGTTATCGAGGGATTATCCCTGTTGATTTTATTATTTATCGCCATGCCCCTGAAGTATTACGCCAATAATTATGAGATCGTCCCGCTGGTGGGCTGGATACACGGCATTTTGTGGACGATTTACTTCGGGTTTGCCCTGTTGGTGAGCCATTTCAAGGGGTGGTCGATTCAAATGTGGTTATTCGCGTTGCTCACTTCGGTAATTCCCTTCGGATTTATTCCCTTGGAACGGTTATTGGCCCGCAAATATGCCGCGCCGCCCGCGACGGCCTAATGGGAATGCCCCCATTCCCTAGGCTTGGAAGATAGGCCAAATCGCTCTAAATCGGGGCGTCGAATTGGGGTAAAAGGAAGGGAACTGCCCTGTCCGAGATTTCCCTATGCCCTTGTTATTGCTGGTTATTTTGATGAGCGGGAGTGTGGCCGCGCGGGAGGTTCCCCGCGATCTCACCACCACCGATCTCACAGCCTTCGCCGCCGCCATCGGCTGTCTGTCCTGCCACGGGGACGGTGGTCGCAGCCCCGGCGCCATGCCGTCGCTCGCCGGTAAAAGCCAGGATTATTTGGAACGCGCCATGAAGGCGTACCGCGACGGCACGCGCCCCGCCACCCTCATGAATCGTCTGGCCCGCGGTTACACCGACGCCGACATCGCCCGCATTACCGCCTACATTGCGGAGGAAATGCAGTAATGCACCGTCGCAATTTTCTGACTTACGCCGCTATTTCGGGGATTTTGCCCATCAGATCGGGGTTTGCCCGCAGCGCGCCGCCCCACATTGTCATCATTGGCGGCGGCTTTGGCGGCGCCACCTGCGCGAAATATCTGAAAGTTCTCGACCCCACCTTGCAAGTCACCGTCGTCGAACCGAACCCGCAGATCATGACCTGCCCCTTCAGCAATACCGTCCTGGGCGGTTGGCGGCAGATGACCGACATCACCTGGGAGTACACCGCCCTGCGGGAACGCCACGGGGTGACCGTCATGACGACCCGCGCCACGGCGGTGGATCCGGTGGCGCGCACCGTGACCCTCGCCACCGGCGAGGTGCTGCAATACGAGAAGTTGGTCATGAGTCCCGGGGTGGCCTTCAAGCCCTGGGACGGCTACGACGACCAGCGCATGCCCCACGCCTGGCAGGCCGGGCCGCAAACCCTGTTGCTGCGCCGCCAGCTCGAAGCCATGGACGACGGCGGTCTGGTGCTCATCACCGTGCCCGGCGAGCCGTATCGGTGTCCGCCCGGCCCCTACGAACGGGCCGCGGTCATCGCCCATTACCTCAAAGCCCACAAACCCAAATCGAAAATCCTGATCCTCGACGCGAAGGAAACCTTCTCCAAACAGAAGCTATTTCAGGCGGCTTGGGCGGCGGAATACCCGGGAATGATCGAGTGGGTGAGCGGCAGCAGCGGCGGTTTGGTGGAAGCCATCGACGGCGACGCCCTCGTGACCCAAGGAGGCTTTGAACGCCACACCGGGGCGGTCATCAACGCCATTCCGCCCCAGCGGGCCGCCGATCTCGCCGTGGAAACGGGGCTTGCCGACGACACGGGCTTTTGTCCGGTCACCTTGCCGAGCTTTGAATCGGCCCTCGTGCCCCACATCCACGTGCTGGGCGACGCGGCCAAAATGCAGCCCATGCCCAAATCGGCCCATTCGGCCAACGGCCAAGCGAAGCAATGCGCGGCGGGCCTCGTCGCCCAACTCCACGACCTGCCGCCGCCCGCGCCGCTGTTGGTGAATACCTGTTACAGCTTCATCGCGCCGGACTACAGCATCTCCGTGAGCGGGGTATATCGGGGGGAAAACGGCCAGCTCGCGGCGGTGGCGGGCGCGGGGGGCGTGAGTCCCGCCGACGAAAGCCGCGATTTTCGGGCGCGGGAGGCGGTGTACGCCGAGGGTTGGTACGCCAGTATCATTGCCGACTCGTTTAGTTAACGACGGCGGCGAGTGAGGCCGCGCCCGTTGGCCGCCGTTTCACCCGCCATTTCCCCCGCATTTGAAGACGCTCTCCCCATGGATAAAAGCTACGAACCCCAAGCCCTCGAAGCCCGCTGGTACCAATTTTGGGAACAGCGCGGCTATTTCGCGCCCCACGGCGAGGGGGCGCCCTTTTGCATCGTGATTCCGCCGCCCAATGTCACTGGCACCCTCCACATGGGCCATGCCTTCCAGGACACCTTGATGGATGGCCTCATTCGCCTTCAGCGGATGCGCGGCGCGTACACCCTGTGGCAGCCCGGCACGGACCACGCGGGCATCGCGACCCAAATGGTCGTAGAACGCCAACTCGCCGCCCAGGGCAAAAGTCGCTTCGACTTGGGCCGCGAGGCCTTCGTCGGGCGAGTGTGGGAGTGGAAAGCCGAGTCCGGCGGCACGATCACGCGGCAGCTGCGCCGCATGGGCGCTTCGCTGGATTGGTCGCGGGAGCGGTTCACCATGGACGACGTTTGTTCGCGGGCCGTGCGCGAAGCGTTCGTGCGGCTGTATCGGGAGGGGCTGTTGTATCGCGGCCAGCGGCTGGTGAATTGGGACCCGGTGCTCCACACCGCCGTTTCTGATCTGGAAGTCGAAAGCCACGAGGAAAAGGGCCATCTCTGGCATCTGCGCTATCCCATTACCGCCACCGACCAGCATCTGGTGGTGGCGACCACCCGTCCGGAAACGATGCTCGGCGACACGGCGGTGGCGGTACATCCGGACGACGAGCGTTATCGCCACCTCATCGGCCAAACGATTTCGTTGCCCCTGACGGCTCGGGTGATTCCCATCATCGCCGACGACTATGTGGATCCGGCCTTCGGTTCGGGCTGCGTAAAAATCACGCCGGCCCACGATTTCAACGACTACGCCGTGGGCCAGCGCCACCAATTGCCGCTCATCAACGTGTTCACCATCGACGCGAAGCTCAACGACCAGGTGCCCGAAAAATATCGGGGTTTGGATCGTTATGTGGCCCGCAAACAGCTCATCGCCGATTTAGACGCGTTGAATCTGCTGGAAAAAATCGAACCCCACACGCTGAAAGTGCCGCGGGGCGACCGCACCAACGCGGTGATCGAGCCCTATTTAACCGACCAGTGGTTTGTGAAAGCCGCGCCCCTGGCCGCCCCCGCGATCCAGGCGGTGAAAGACGGGCGCATCCGATTCGTGCCCGACAACTGGGATAAAACTTACTTCGAGTGGCTGAATAACATCGAAGACTGGTGCATCAGTCGGCAGATTTGGTGGGGCCACCGGATTCCCGCCTGGTACGGCCCGGCGGGGGAAATCTTCGTGGGCTACAACGAAGCCGATGTCCGCGAACACTACGAATTGCCCGCCGACATGCCGCTCCGCCAGGACAACGACGTGCTCGACACCTGGTTTTCCTCGGCTCTGTGGCCGTTTGCGACCCAGGGTTGGCCCGAGCAGACCCCATCGCTCCAGGCGTTTTATCCCAGCAGCGTGTTGGTGACCGGGTTCGACATTATTTTCTTCTGGGTCGCCCGCATGGTGATGATGGGGCTGCATTTCTGCGGCGACGTGCCCTTCCGCACCGTGTACATCCACGGGCTGGTGCGCGATGCCGACGGCCAGAAAATGTCGAAATCCAAGGGCAACGTGCTCGACCCCCTGGACATTATCGACGGCATCGACCTGGAAACCCTCGTCAAAAAGCGCACCACGGGCCTAATGCAGCCCCAATTGGCCCCCAAAATCGAAAAAGCCACCCGCCAACAGTTTCCCGACGGCATTCGCGCCTTTGGCACCGACGCTTTGCGGTTCACGTTTGCGTCCCTCGCCACCACCGGTCGGGATGTGGTGTTCGATTTGGGCCGCGTAGAGGGCTATCGCAACTTCTGCAACAAGCTCTGGAACGCCGCCCGCTATGTGTTGAGCAACGTGGAAGGTCACGACTTGACGGGCGACATTCGGTTAACTCAAGCGGACGAATGGATTGTGTCGCGGCTGCAACACACCATCGCCGACACCAACGCCGCGTTTGACCAATACCGCTTCGACCAAGCGGCCCAGGCGATCTACGAATTTGCCTGGCATGCCTTCTGTGACTGGTATTTGGAGCTGTCGAAGCCGGTGCTCACCGACGACGCCGTGGATCCGGCCATTCAACGGGGCACGCGCCACACGCTGATTACCGTGTTGGAAACGCTGCTGCGGCTGTTGCACCCGCTCATGCCGTTCATCACCGAGGAGATTTGGCAGCGGGTCACGCCGTTGGCGGCACACATCGGACGATCGACCGGCGAAACGATTTGTCGTCAGCCCTATCCCCAGGCGGACGCCGCCC
>DAIUCA010000015.1:13755-26383 GCA_036846405.1 Candidatus Competibacteraceae bacterium | reverse complement strand
GATCCAGCTGGCGGTTTTTGCGGTGTAAGCCTCGTTGGGTAGTGCTAAATCAGGTAATGACAGTTTCTTGAGCTTACTGGGTTCGGAGAGGGAAAAATCATGAACCGTTGAGCACCACTCAGCCCCATTTGGGTTCGGAATCCGAAATCACTTCCCGACGCCATCAACCGCCAGCCAGAGACAATGTCGCCGGAAGACATCCGTCTCTGCGCCTTTCATCTATCGCGCTTTGTGCAGACGAAACCCCCGTGAGCTGGGTGGCAGTCGTCACCGCCAAAGCAAGTAGGAACCGCTTCTGAGGTTGTTCAAAAAATGAGGGGTGGGGATTTTGGTCGGGGTAACACGACTTGAACGTGCGACCTCTGCCTCCCGAAAGCAGCGCTCTACCAAACTGAGCTATACCCCGAATTGTTCTGTGTCTTGCTTTAGGGCTGATTCACAGAGCCGCGCAATCTATACAAGCCTGCCTCGTGATTCAACTCCCCGTTGCGGCTTCGCCCCGCAGGGCCTTGGGCAATGCAAATGTTACGTCTTCCGCAATCCCCGCCGGTTCGTGAATCGCCGTCGCGCCCAGTTCGCGCAGGCGCGCTACCACCGCCTGCACTAACACCTCCGGCGCCGACGCCCCCGCAGTCACGCCCACCCGCGAGGTGGCCGAAAACCATTGGGGATCAATGTCCTGTGGGCCGTCGATCAAATACGCCGCTGTGCCCCGCCGGGCCGCTAATTCCCGCAGGCGGTTGGAGTTAGAACTGGTTTTTGAGCCGACCACCAACACCACGTCGCAAGCCTCGGTCAGGCGTTTCACGGCGTCCTGGCGATTTTGCGTCGCATAACAAATATCGCCTCGCTTCGGCCCTTGAATCTGCGGAAACCGCGCTTCCAACGCCGCCACAATCGCCGCCGTGTCGTCTACCGATAGGGTGGTCTGCGTCACGTATGCCAGCTGTTCGGGCTGCTGTACCTGCAACGCCGCCACATCCGCCACCGATTCCACCAGATAAATCTGCCCCCGAGATTCCGCTCGGTATTGGCCCAACGTGCCTTCTACTTCCGGATGACCCGCATGGCCAATCAACACGACTTCTTGATCCTGGCGACCGTGGCGGTGCACTTCCACATGCACTTTGGTGACGAGCGGACACGTGGCGTCAAACACCCGCAATCCCCGCTGGGCCGCCGCCTCTTGCACCGCCAAGCTCACCCCGTGGGCGCTAAAAATCACCATCGCTCCGTCCGGTACCGCGTCCAGTTCATCCACAAAAATCGCGCCCTTGGCTTTGAGGCCATCCACCACAAAGCGGTTGTGAACGACCTCGTGGCGCACGTAAACCGGCGGGCCAAAGCGCTCGATGGCCTGTTCGACGATGGCAATCGCCCGCTCGACGCCGGCGCAAAAGCCCCGGGGATTCGCTAAATGCACGTCCATTAATTGGCTCTCTCGTGGGAGTTGGGAGGGGATGGCGGCGGCGCCAGGCTTTGGTCGAGGAGCAACAGCCCCGCACCAACACACAGGGCCGCGTCCGCCAGATTGAACGCCGGCCAGTGCCAACCGCCGTAGTAAAGATCAATGAAATCAATGACATAGCCGAGGATCAGGCGGTCGATGGCGTTGCCCAACGCCCCGCCGAGCATGAGCGACAAAGCTAGGGCCAGCCGTCGTTGAGTGGTGGTGAGTCGTCGCAGCCACGCCACAAAAACCACGGCGGCGATGAGCGCCAAGCCCATGAACAGCCACCGCTGCCAGCCGGATTGCTGCGCTAACAGGCTAAACGCCGCGCCGTAGTTAAAGGCGAGGGTGAAGTTGAACGAGGGCATCACCGATACGGGCTGGTACGGCAACAGCCACGCTAGGGCCAGTTGCTTGGTGAATTGGTCGAGCACGATCACTAACAGCGCTAGGCCCAGCCAGGGCAATAACGGTAATTTTTGCTGCAAATTCATGGAGTTACCTCGTGAGCAAACAATGCCCGCGCCTGGGCCACATCGCGGCGAAGTTGTTGGCGAAGGTCGTCGAGCGAACTAAAGCGCTGTTCCGGACGCAGGGCGTGGCAGAAACGCACCGTGAGATGACGGCCATACAAATCGCCTTGCCAATCCAGCAAATGGACTTCGAGCCGCAGTTGTTGGCCGTTTACCGTGGGGCGCGTGCCGAGGTTGGCGACGGCCGGCTGGTCGTGGAGCGGGGCATCGTTGCTGTCCACGCGCACGGCATACACCCCGCGCAGGGGCGGCGGCGGGCCGTTTAACGGCAGATTTGCGGTGGGAAAACCGAGTTGGCGGCCCAGAGCGTCCCCGTGGTGGACGCGGCCCAACAGGGCGTAATCCCGCCCGAGTAACCGCGCCGCTTGCGCAAAGTCCCCGCTCTGCAAGGCCACCCGCACCCGCGTGCTGCTGATGCGCTGGTGGTCATCCTGTTGGGTGTCTTGGCGCAGGACGCGAAAACCGTGATGGCTGCCCAAGGTGGTCAACAGCGCGGCGTCGCCCTGGCCGCCTTGCCCAAAGCGAAAGTCGTCGCCAATCGCGATGTGGGTCGGCGCGGCCCAATCCACCAGCCGCGCCACAAAATCCGTCGCCGCCAGATCGGCAAGGGCGCGGTTAAACGGCAGCAGCAACACCCCATCCAGGCCCAAGGTGTTCAATAAAGCCAAGCGTTCTCGCCGACGGGTTAGCCGTGGCGGCGCCAGGTCGCCGAGGAAAAATTCGCGGGGCAACGGCTCGAAGGTGACGAGCCAGGCGGGTCGCGCGGTGGCGATGAGGTGGCGGATCAGGGTTTGGTGGCCGCGATGCAGCCCGTCAAAGCTGCCGATGGTGAGGCCACCCCCCCGCAGCGACGGCGGTAGTGGCCCAAAATGACGGCGTAACTGCAGGGTCACGGGCGCACGTGCCGCAGCCGCAGCCCCAATCCCACCAGTAGGCCGCCGTAACCCAACACCGCCAGGGGAATCAACAGCGCCAACACGCCCAAACGGGACGACATCAGGGCCGTGAGGTAGGCAAACAGGGGCGGTAACGCCAGGAAAAGTGCGGTGTTAGCCAGCAGTAGTTGCACGAGAAACAGTCTCCAATGGGCGGAACAACGGTAGATGCCCTGGCGATACAGGAGGATCAACAACAGCATGGCGTTCACTGACGCCCCCAAACTGGTCGCCAGCGCCAGGCCGGTATGGGCCAAAAAGGGCATGAGCGCTGCCGCCGTCCCCACATTTACCGCCAAGGCCACAAGGCCGATTTTGACCGGGGTTTTGGTGTTTTGGCGGGCGAAAAATCCCGACGCCAAGACCTTAATGAGCACAAAAGGCACCAGGCCCAAGCTGTAGGCCGTGAGGGCGAGGCTGCTTTGACGGGCGTCGTCGGCGGTAAACGCGCCCCGTTGAAATAACGCCGCCAGAATCGGTTCGGCCAGCAGCCCCAAGCCAATGGCCGATGGCACGCCCACCAACAGGCCCATGCGCAGGCCCCAATCCAAACTCGCGGCAAATTGCGCTTCGTTGTGGGTGGCGAACTGGCGGGCGAGTTGGGGCAACAACACGGTGCCAAGGGCCGCGCCGAGCAATCCTTGGGGAAATTCCATTAAACGATCCGCGTAGTAGAGCCAACTCACGCTGCCGGTGACTAAAAGACTCGCCATTAAGGTGTTGATAATTAAGCCAATTTGGGTCACCGACGCGCCAAAGAGCATGGGCACCATCAAGCCAAACACCCGCTGGACCTCGGCGCTTTGCCAGGCCCAGCGGGGTCGCGGCAACAGGTTTAAGCGCCAGAGAAAGGGCAGTTGAAACGCCAATTGCAGTAGTCCCGCTAGGAAAACGCCGCCGGCGAGGGCGTAAATCGGCTCTTGGAAATGGGGCGCCGCTAACAGGGCCGCGCCAATCAACACGAGATTGAGCAGGGCGGGCGTGACAGCGGGCACAGCAAAGCGGCCACAGCTGTTCAAAATGCCGCCGGCGAGGGCGGTGAGCGAGATGAACAGCAAATAGGGAAACATGAGCCGCAGCAGATCGACGGTGAGTTGGAATTGCGCGGGTTGGTTGAGGTACCCCGCCGCAAACACCGTCACCACCCAGGGGGCGGCGACGATGCCGGCGGTCGTGATGAGGAGGAGCACTCCCAGCAGCGTGCCGCTCACGCGATTCACCAGCTGTTGCAGCGCCTCGGGAGACTGATTCGCGCGGTAATCGGCAAATACCGGCACAAACGCGGCGGAAAAGGCCCCCTCGGCGAACATGCGGCGCAGTAAATTCGGAATGCGGAAAGCGATGACAAAGGCGTCGTTTGCCGCCCCCGCGCCAAACACGCCGGCCACCACCACGTCCCGCCCGTAGCCCAACACCCGCGAAAACAGGGTCATCGCGCTTACAACACCTGCGGATTGCAGTACACCAGCCATCTCAACACCCACCCATTCACCACCGAGGACGACCAGAATAATGATAAATCCCCGCTTTCAGACGATGACCAGTCCCCAGGGCGGCCACCTGCTCCATTACCTCACCTGGGGCGAACCCCGCGATACGGCGGTGCTGTGCGTCCACGGCCTGGCGCGTAACGCCCGCGATTTCGATTTCCTCGCCCAAGCCCTCGCCCGCAACCATTTTGTGGTGTGCGTCGATGTGGTCGGGCGGGGCGAAAGCGGCTGGCTCGCCGATCCCGACCAGTACGGCTACCCCCAGTATCTCGTGGATTTGTACGCGGTGATGACCGCCTGCGGCCTAAAGACCGTGGATTGGATTGGCACGTCCATGGGGGGCCTGTTGGGGATGATTTACGCCAGTGCCCCCGACGCCCCGAACCAGCCCCACGTGCGCAGCCTCGTGCTGAACGACATTGGTTATCGCGTGCCATCCGCGGCCCTCAAACGCATTGCCGATTATCTCCATCCGCCGGCGCGGTTTGCCGACCTCGACGCCGCCGAAGCGTATTTTCGCCAAGCACTCGTGAGTTTTGGGACGATCAGCGATGAGCACTGGGCGCATTTGGCGCGTCATGGCGTGCGCGTCCATCCAGACGGCGGCTTTGTCGTGCATTACGACCCCGCGATCACCACCACCTTTGCGGCGGTCGTGGATGAGGATTTGGATTTACACCCGTACTGGACGGCGGTGCGCTGTCCCGTGCTGCTGTTGCACGGTGCGGATTCCGACGTGTTACCCGAAGACATCGCCCGCGACATGGCCACGCGGCCCCGCGTGAAGCGGGTGGAGTTTTCCCACGTGGGCCATGCGCCGACCCTCATGCCGACGAACCAGATTCGCGCCGTGGTGGATTGGCTTAAGACGACGTCGCCGTAACAACCGCCGCTTCAACGGGATGAAAACATCTTGGAACTGGTGTCGGCGACGGCTTCCATCATTTGTTCGCGAATCGGCTCCAGGTCTTCCTCCGTAAATCGCAGCTTCTTTAAGCAATCATCCACCAGAAAACAGCTTTCGCCGTTTTCATTCACATCGGGGCCTAATCCGCCGGTGTGGGCCAGGAAGTCGGCCAGATGCAACACATTCGCTAGGGGATGGGCATCTTCGTGATCGGGATGGTGGTGATAGCGCACGGCGTTGACCTGCTCTTCGGGCATCTGCCAATGGGCGCAAAAGCTCGCACCCATATCGGCGTGGTCGATGCCCAAGGTGTCCTGCTCGGCAACGCACAGGTGGCGGCTTTGCAGCGCGGCGGGCCATTTCACGCCCCGCGCCACCAGATAGGGGTCGAGGATCATCTTGCCCACGTCGTGGAGTACACCGGCCGTAAACGCATCTTCTGTTAACGCCGGCACCCGATGCGACGCGATGATCCGCGCCGCAAATGCAACGCCTAGCGCATGGCGAAACAGCATGTCCGGGTTCAAATCGTAGCTTTCCAAGCGCTTCAACATGAGGCGTTCCATGCTGATGATGACCACCAACGACAACAGGGCCTGCATGCCCACGGCGACACAGGCCTGTTGAATGCCGCTCGCCGGCGCGCCCCGACGGTAGTACGCGGAGTTCGCCAAATGCAGCACGCGCACGGTGAGTGCGGAATCGGTTTCGAGCACGGCAGCTAAATCGGACAGGTTGGAACGGGGAGAACTCGCCACCAGACGGGCCTTTGCCAACACGCCCGGCACGGGCGGTAGGCTTTGTTTGGCGTTCAGCACGTCTTGGCGGATGTCTTCTCCCATGAGATCGCGGGGGTTTCGGGCGGGTTGAGCCATGGTCAGGGGTACTCCTGCAAACGCGGGTGTTGTAAGGGGCAGCTTATATCGCTGTTCTTTTACATTTTTGACGTAATCGCTCGGAAATCGCCGCAAGTCGCCCAAATCGTCACAGTCGCTTACGCGCATTTACGCACGCCGTCTCATCCCCCCGCGTCAGCCACCGCCGCCGTCATCTCGTCGCGCAGGTAATCCAAATCTTCCGGCGCCAATCGCAGCTTCGACAGGCTGTATTCCACATCCCGCGGATCTTGATCCGCAGAGCTGTGGGCCAGGTAATCCGCCAGGTGAATCACCGCCGCCAGGGGATGCGCCTCTGGGTGATCCGGCTGGTGGTGGTGCCGCACGGCGTTGGCTTGAATCTCAGACATCTGCCAATGGGCACAAAAACTCGCGCCAATCTCCGCGTGATGAAGCCCCAAGGCCGTCTGTTCTACCACACAAAGCGCCTCATCGTGGAGAGATGCGGGCCATTTCACGCCCCGCGCCACCGAGGTAAGGATCCAAAATCATCTTGCCCATGTCGTGGATCACGCCGGCGGTAAACGCATCCTCCGCCAAGGTGGGCATCCGCAAAAACGCGATGATGCGCGCCGCAAACGCGACGCCCAGGGCGTGGCGGTACAGGATCTCGGGACGCAACCCGTAGCTTTCCAAGGGCCGCGCACACAGTCGTTCCATGCTGATGATGACCACGAGAGACAAGAGGGACTGCATTCCCACGGCGCTGCACGCCTGTTGAATGCTGCTGATGGGGGCGCCTCGGCGGTAATAGGCCGTGTTCGCGAGGCGCAGCACGCGCACCGTGAGGGCCGAATCGGTTTCGAGCACTGCTGCCAGATCGGCAAGGCTCGATCGGGGGGAACTCGCGATTTGGCGGGCCTTCGCCAGCACGTTGGGCACCGGTGGCAGGCTTTGTTTGCTGCCCAGAATGTCTTGGCGAAGGGCTTCGCCCATGAGATCGCGGGGGTGGCAGCGGGGTGGGGCCATGGTGGTTGGGACTCCTGTAGGTGGACGACGCGGTGGTCAGTCATTTTTGTACCCGTTCCCCCACAGCCTGAGGTAGTCAGTGCACATCGCCCAAGCCGTCTTACGCATGAGGGGTTCGCTTGCTTAGGCTAGCCCCGTGATTTCCCTCGCCGAGCCTGTCCCCATGACCCACAACGCCCCCCGCATGTACATCGAATTGATGGTGGTGGAATTGCAGCTCCACGGCTGTAGTTCGCTCAAAGAAAAACGCCAACGCCTGGGGGGGTTGCGGGAACGTTTCGGCAAACAACCCAACGTGTCGGTGTGCGAGAGCGCCTACCAAGACGCCCACCACCAGGCCCAATGGTCGTTCGTCGCCGTCGCCCTCGACCCCACCATCAACGACACGGCCCTCAAACGCATCGAGCAGCATTTAAGCAGTGACGTGGACGCCACCATCGCCGCCGTCCATCGGGAAAAGCTCTAACGGCTTTCGCTAAACAACGACGCCATTTCCATCATCAAGGTGACGGAAAACTGCTCTGGCTCGTGAATCGTGACGGCCCGCTGGTAATAACTGCCCACCTCGTGGCCAATCCCAATCGCCGCCAACTGCACCAGGCGGCGTTTTTCGATCTCTTCGATCACTTGACGCAGATGCGCGTCGAGAAAATGGGCGGGATTCACGGCTAACGTGGCGTCGTCCACCGGGGCGCCGTCAGAAATCACCATCAAAATGCGCCGCTGCTCGGGCCGCGCCAGCAGCCGTTGATAGGCCCACTGCAAGGCTTCGCCGTCGATGTTTTGCTTCAACAAGCCCTCTTGGAGCATCAACCCCAGGTTCTTGCGACTGCGCCGCCAGGGCTGGTCCGCCGACTTGTAGATGATGTGCAACAAATCGTTCAGCCGCCCGGGACCGGCGGGTTTACCGGCTTGGGCCCACGCCGACCCACTCTCGCCGCCTTTCCACGCCACGGTCGTAAATCCCAGCACCTCCACCGCCACGCCACAGCGCTCCAGGGTGCGGGCCAAAATGTCGCTGGTCATCGCCGCCACGGAAATCGGCCAGCCCCGCATGGAGCCGGAATTGTCGATCAACAACGTGACCACCGTGTCCCGAAACTTCATGGCCTGTTCCCGCTTAAAACTCAGCGGCATCAAGGGGTTAATCACGATCTGCGGCAGGCGCTGCACGTCCAAATAGCCCTCTTCCACATCGAATTCCCACGCCCGCTGCTGTTGCGCCATCAAATGCCGCTGCAACCGATGGGCAAGCCGCCCGATCATCCCCTGGAGATGGCTTAACCGCTGGTCCAACAGCAGCCGCAACCGCGCTAACTCCGCCTCGTTGCACAGGTCAGCCGCCGTCGCTATCCGATCAAACTGGGTGGTGAACGCCCGATACAAGGGCGCCGCCTGGGGTTTTACCGTGTGCCGTGCGCCGCGCCCCGCTTCCTCGCTGCCGCTACGGGGATTGTCCGCCACCTCCTCGGCAGCGCCTTCCACTGTGGTGGAGTCGGTTTCCTGCTCGCCCTCGCCATCGGCCGTATCCGGTGCCGATTCCCCCGCCTCCTCGTGGCTTTGGGGCGTGTCGTCGGGCGCCGACTCCGGTTGTTCCGCGTCCGCGTCCTCCTCAGGACTATCCGCCGGCGCGAGCCAATCCATAGCCCGCAGCATCGCCTTCGCTTGGCGCGCGAAGGCCGCCTGGTCGTGGAGATGATTCGCCAATTGCGCGACCTCTAGCCGGTGGGCGTCACAAAACTCCTGCCACACGGCCACCGCCGGCTCCGCCTCCACCGGCAACGGCCCGATGAGCGCGTCAAACGCCAGCAGCCGCAGGGCGTCCAGCTTGAGCACCTGGGTTTGCTGCGTTGCCCGATGGAAGCCCTGGCGCACGGCCCGTTTCGCCAAACTCGCCTGCAAGTTGCTCGTAATCCCGCAAAACTCCCGCACGCCCAAGGCTTCGCAGCGCAGTTGTTCGAGCACCTCAAACGCCGCCCGCCCTGGGCCTTCCGTGGGGGCCCGCTGGCTATGGGTACTCGTATTGTGAAACCGCTTGCGCAGGGCGAGGGCATCGGCCATGCCCCGCCACGGGCCGGGTTCGAGAAATTCGGCAGGGCCGTCGGCGGGCAACGGGACTTCCACGAGGGCTTGGTCGGGGCGCTGACGGGCTAAGGCCCGCGCCGCGTTTTCCACCGCATGGCGAAACTGGGCGTTTTTGGGCGATTTATCGAAGGGTGATTTCATGAGATGGGCTAATCAATTCAAAGGGTTGGAAAAACTGCATCGGGCCATGTTGCCCCAGGTAACCGCGAAACGCCCCGCGCACCGCCAATTTGCAGCCGTCGCGATTGCAACCACACTGGGCCATCAACTTTTTTTCTGTGGAGACCCAACTGTATGACGCCCTTCGAGCCAACCCCGCTCACCTACGCCGACGCGGGCGTATCCATCGACGCGGGCAATCGTCTGGTCGAACGCATCAAGCCCGTGGTGGAAGCCACCCGCCGCGCCGGCATGCTCACCGGCATCGGCGGCTTTGGCGGGCTATTCGCGCTGCCCAGCGGCTATCGCCAACCGATTCTCGTGTCCAGCACCGACGGCGTGGGCACCAAGCTCAAATTGGCCATCGACGCCGGCTGTCACGACCACATTGGCGTGGATTTGGTCGCCATGTGCGCCAACGACGTGGTGGTCTGCGGCGCCGAACCGCTGTTTTTCCTCGATTACTACGCCACCGGTCGCCTGGACGTGGACACGGCGGCCCAGGTGATCGCCAGCATCGGCCGCGGCTGTGAACAGGCCCACGTGGCGCTCATCGGCGGCGAAACCGCCGAAATGCCCGGGGTGTATTCCGAGGGCGATTACGATTTGGCCGGCTTTTGCGTCGGCATCGTGGAGCGGGATCGCCTCATCGACGGCACCCAAGTGGCGGTGGGCGATGTGCTCATCGGTCTGGCTTCGAGCGGCGTCCACGCCAACGGCTTTTCCCTCGTGCGCCGCGTACTCGCGCAACACCAGATTCCCCTCGACCAGCCCTTCGGCGACAGCACTCTGGCCGCCGCGCTCCTCGCTCCCACGCGCATTTATGTCCGCCCGCTGCTCTCGCTTATGAAATCGGTGACCGTGAAAGCCATGGCCCACATTACCGGCGGCGGCTTGCTGGAAAACGTGCCCCGCGTGCTGCCCCAGGGCACCGTCGCCCACCTCGACCCCCAGAGTTGGCCCCGACCGGCCCTGTTTGCCTGGTTGCAACAGCAAGGGCCCATCCCCGCCCAGGACATGTGGCGCACCTTTAACTGCGGCGTCGGCCTGGTGGTGTGCGTCGCCAAAACCGACGTGAATCTCGCCCTCGACGTGCTCACCGCCACGGGCGAGCGGCCCTTTGTGATCGGCGACGTGCGTTCCGGCCAAGGCGCGCCCCAGGTCATCGGCCTCGACGACGACCCCCAGCCATGAGGGCATTGGCCCTCATTTCCGGTCGCGGGAGCAATCTGCAGGCGATTGTGCAGGCCATGTCCCGAGGCGAATTGACGCTTGATCTGGCGGCGGTGGTGAGCAACCGCGCCGACGCGCCCGGTCTGGAGTACGCCCGCGCCGCCGGCATTCCCACCCAAGTGGTCGCCGACGCGCCCCGCGCCGATTTTCAAGCCCGGCTGCGGACGGCGCTGGATGCGTGGACCGTGGATTGCGTGATTTTGGCGGGGTTTATGCGGGTGTTGGCGGCGGACACGGTGACGGCATACCGAGGAAAGATGGTCAACATCCACCCGTCGCTGCTGCCGAAATACAAGGGCTTGCACACCCACGCCCGCGCGTTGGCGGCGGGCGACGCGGAACACGGAGCGTCGGTGCATTTCGTCACCCCGGATTTGGACGACGGTCCGGTGATCGCCCAAACCAAAATTCCCGTGTTGCCCGACGACACCCCCGAAGGTCTCGCGGCGCGGCTGTTGCCCCACGAACACCAGCTATATCCCCAGGTGCTGGCCTGGCTGGCGGCGGGGCGGCTGCAATGGCGCGCCGATGGGGTGTATTTCGATGGCAATGTGCTTCGACAACCACTGATTTATCCCGCATCGACATCGTCATGGTGATGCAATCTTCCCTGTGGGATCGGGCAGCTGAATTACTCGTTTACCTGTTAATCGCGGCGATTGGAGCGTTCATTTTGGGATTATTCATTGGCTTATTCGCACTGTTATTCATGGCCTTATCCAGCAAAGTCGTTGCACTGGAAACACCCGCCACCGATTCCTTATTTCCAAAGCCATTTACTGCCCATTACGCCGCCTTCGCGAAGGGATTAACCGTAGGCCAAGGGCGCCTGCGATTACAGCAGTCTCCCGACGGGGCGTACGAATTCACGCTGACCATGGAATCGACGGGGCTAGCGGGGCTATTCGCACCCCGCAACAGTGCGGAAATCGCGAAGGGAACGTTTACCAGCCAGGGGGTTAAGCCTTTGTTTTTCCAAAGAAATCAACAGGGCAGTCGCGGGCCAAAGCGCTTAGAAATCGTCTTTCATCCCCAGGGGCGACAACTGTCTTTCGTGGCGGACGAATTAGCCGATGAACGCCAATTAGCGCCATCAATTTCGGGGCGCATTTTTGACCCGCTGAGTGTGCATTTGCAGCTGATTTACGAATTACGCCGAGCGAACCAATCCCCGTTATTCATTTCCCAACAGGCGCTCATAGAAAATACCCAAATCGAGGCACACGAATTACGCGAATTAGCACCGGAAACCGTCGAAACGCCCCTGGGTTCATTTGCCACACGCCGCTTCCGCCAACAACAGCCGGGCAGCAACCGCTACTTGGAACTATGGCTCGCGCCGGCCCACGACGATTTGCTCATTCAACTGGTGCGCGTGCGGCGTGGAGAGGAATTATTTCGCCTTGTGCTCCAGCGTTATGAATAAATCACTCGCAAGTCGCCCTAACCACCGTGGACTGTTGTTACTCAACCGTTAGTCGCCGCAAGTTGCCCAAAGCCCTCGCCTAGACTGAATCGCCTTGCACCGCCCTACCGCCCAGAACGAGATAGCCCCGCATGAATAGCGACCTTCAAGCCGCGTTTCACCAACTCCGCGACGACCTCGCCACCTGCATTTACGGTCAGGAAATCCTCATCGAGCGGCTGCTCATCGCCCTGTTGGCCGACGGCCATTTGCTCGTGGAAGGGGCCCCCGGTTTAGCGAAAACCACCGCCGTCAAGTCGCTCGCCCAGCGATTGGAGGGGGATTTCCACCGGGTGCAGTTCACCCCCGACCTGTTGCCGGCGGATTTAACCGGTACCGACATGTACCGTCCCCAGTCGGAGGCGTTTGTCTTCCAGCCCGGGCCGCTGTTTCACCACATCATCCTCGCCGACGAGATCAATCGCGCCCCCGCCAAGGTGCAGTCGGCGCTGTTGGAGGCCATGGAAGAGCGCCAAATCACCGTGGGCCGCACCACTTACCCGCTG
>DAIUCA010000015.1:0-13745 GCA_036846405.1 Candidatus Competibacteraceae bacterium | reverse complement strand
GCCACGGCTGTTTTTGGTGATGGCGACGCAAAATCCCCTGGAACAGGAGGGCACCTATCCCCTGCCGGAGGCGCAGCTCGACCGCTTTTTGCTCCACGTGCGCATCGGTTACCCCGACGCGGAGGCGGAAAAGCAGATTTTGCACCTGGCGCGGCATCGCGCCGTGGCCCAACAGGGGGCGGCGCTCATCGCAGACGATGCTCAACGGGCGAATTCCGCCGCCGAGGGTGCGATCACGGCCAATCTGCCGGCGATCACCACCGCCGCCCCCGCTGCCGCACCGCCGCTGTTGACGCAACAGGCGGTGTTTGCAGCGCGACAGGCGATTTTGACCGTGTATTTCGCGCCGGCCCTGGAGGAATACCTGGTGCAACTGGCGCGGGCGAGTCGGCAACCCGCGTTGTACGGCCAAGATTGGGCCGGTTGGCTCACGGCGGGCTTCAGTCCCCGAGGCACCATCGCCCTTGAACGCTGTGCGCGGGCGCGGGCGTGGCTGCATGGGCGGGATTACGTGTCGCCGGACGATGTGCAAGCGGTCGCGCCGGACGTGCTGCGCCACCGTTTGATCCTGTCCTACGCAGCGGAGGCCGACGGCGTGGATGCGGATGAGGTGCTTCGCGAGCTGTTTAAGCGCGTGCCGGTGCCATAAACCGTGTGGGGACGTTGGTTTAAGCCGTTTACGGTCGCCGTTCGGGGCGCGCCTGCGCCAGACGAACCCGTGGCACAGCTCGAACAAACCGAGCTGTTGGCCCTGCGAGACCTGGCGCGGCGGCTGAATTTGGGCCAAGCGACGGCGGCGCGGGCAGGATTGGGGGTGAGTCGGCGGCGCGGACGCGGTTTGGATTACTACGAATCGCGTCATTACCAGCCCGGCGACGAGGTGCGCCACGTGGATTGGCGCGTCACCGCCCGCACGGGCCACATGCACACCAAAATCTACCGCGACGCCCGAGAAATGCCCGTGTGGCTAGTGATCGACGCCACCAGCTCCCTGTGGTTTGGCACGCGCCGGGCGCTAAAAGTGGTGCAGTTGGCGCGACTCGCGGCCCTCATCGGCTGGGCCACGTCCCTGCGGGGGGATCGCGTGGGGTGGTTGACCCCCGCCCAGACCCGCCCGCCCCAAGGCGGCACCAAGGGCGTGACTCAGTTGGTACACAGCCTCGTAGCGCTCCAGCCGGCGGACGATTGGTCCCTCGAGGAGGCGTTGCAACAGCTCACCCCACAGCTGCGGGGCGGCCAACTGTGGTTGCTGGGCGACGCGAGCCGTTGGGACGATGCGCTACTGCAACAGCTCGCCCATGTGCGCGCGCGCATCGACTGTCGCCTCGCCCAAGTGATTGATCCCTTTGAAGAAACCGCCTTTCGCGGCGTGCTGCGTTTAAGCGACGGCGACCGCTCCCAACGGTGGCGCGGCGGCGCGCTTCAGCCGTTTTATGCGGATCAACGGGCCGGTTGGCAGCATCTTACGGCCCAGGCCCAGCGCTACGGCCTGCGCTTCGACACGGTGCGCACCACCGACGAACTTTCCCACCTGGCCCACCGACTCTCCCTGTGAAATCTGCCACGCATTTTGTGACACACCTTGTATATACGGCGCCGTGGCTCGGGCTGTGGCCCTCCATGGCCCTTGCCCAAGCCCTGTCCGGACGCCCGACCCTCGACCTTCAAGACGTGATCCCGCCGCCCCCCCCGGGTTTTTGGCCGCCGCCACCGATTTACTGGCTCGCGGCGCTGGCGGCGGGGTTGCTGCTGTGGTGGATCGTGCGCCGATGGCGGGCCTATCACCGCCGCCGCCAGTTTCAACGCCAAGTCGAGCGCACCTTTGAGGAATTTCTCGATCTGCCGCCTCGCTACCAGCTCATCGGCCTTAACCGCGTGCTGCGGCGGGTCGCCCTCATGCGCTATCCACGGGATCGCATCGCGGCGCTCCATAGCTGGGCGTGGCAGGAATTTTTAACCGATACCTCGCCGCCAACGGCACCTTTACCCGCTGACCAGGGCCGTTTTCTCGTCCAATCCGCCTACGAACCGCTCGAACCCGATGCCGCCATCGCCGCCGATTTAGTGCAATGGGCCAGGCATTGGCTGTGGCATCACCGCCCGAGGTAATTCTATGCCGCCTTTTCTGTGGCCCACCGCGTTCCTGTGGCCGTGGATGTTTTTGCTGCTTCCCTTGCCATTCTTACTCCGCTGGATTTTGCCCGAATCCCTTCCCAGCCGTCCCAGCCTGAAAGTGCCCTTTTTTCACCAGCTATCGCCTTACCGCCAAGGATTATCCCTCAATCTCAGTTGGCTTTTCGTGATTTTGGGCTGGATTTGTCTGGTGACCGCCGCAGCCCGCCCCATTTACCTGGGCGAACCGGTACCGCTCAAAAAACAAGGACGGGAACTCGTCCTCATTGTCGATCTGTCCGGCAGCATGCAGGAACACGATTTACTGCTGGATGGCCGACCGGTCAGCCGACTCGAAGTCGTTAAAGCCCTGGTGAGCGATTTCATTAGCCGCCGCACCGGCGACCGCATCGGCTTACTGCTCTTTGGCACCCGCGCGTTTTTCCAAGTCCCCCTGACGGACGACCACCGCACGGTGACCGCCTGGCTGCGGGAAGCGGAGGTCGGCATGGCCGGCGAAGCCACCGCCATCGGGGACGCCGTCGGTTTGGCGGTAAAACGTCTGCGCGACAAGGACGGCGAGCGGGTGGTCATCCTCCTTACCGACGGGGCCAACACGGCGGGTGTCCTCGACCCCCCGCGGGCGGCGGACATGGCGCAACAGATCGGCCTGCGGATTCATACCATCGGTGTGGCAGGTAATGTGCGATCGCCCTGGGGGCGGGGCAATCCGTCCTCGGACATCGACGAACCCAGTCTCCAACAAATTGCGACCACCACCGGCGGCCAATACTTTCGCGCCCGCACCACCGACGATTTAGCCCGTATTTACGCCCGTTTGGATGAAATCGAGCCGATAGAACGGGAACAGGCCCGCTACCGCCCACAAACCGAATTGTATTACTGGCCATTACTCGGCGCCTTGTGCCTCGGCTATCTCTTGGGATTAGGACGAGTACTCACCGCATGAAATGGCTAAACCAACTCGTTTTATGGACTTTTTTCCTACTATTGACGGGTTTCCTGGTTTTTTGGTGGCAACAGGGGGGCGAATTACTGCGTCCCAATTGGCTGTGGCTGGCATTACCGGGGGGGATTCTTTGGCTCATTGCCTACACCTACCGTCGCTCGGGCGCCGTTGTGGTCTGTGATCCGCATTTGCAACCGCTCATGGTCACGAAAGCCTATCCTTCCCGTGGATTTCATTGGCTACTCAGCGGCCTCATTGCGGTCATTGCGTTGGCTGGCCCCAGCTTAGGTAAGGAACCCGTGCCCCTCATTACCCGCGAGATAGGCATTGTTATCGTCCTCGACCTGTCGCCCTCCATGCTGGCGGACGATTTAGTGCCCAATCGCCTAACTCGGGCGCGATTTAAGCTCACCGACTGGTTGCGTCGTCTGGGCGATGAACAAGTCGGATTGGTGAGCTTCTCGGAGGAAGCCTTCGTCGTTTCGCCACTCACCCGTGATCGAGAATCGATTGAGCTATTACTTCCCTTACTTTCCCCCGAAATCATGCCGGTGGCGGGCAGTCGCGTGGACCGAGGGCTATTCATAGCCGCTGAGCTGCTAGAACAGGCCGACATTACCGCTGGACATGGCCATATCTTACTGGTAAGCGACGCCCAAATTGTCCCCGAGGATCGGCGTATTGCGCGCCAACTGGCCCAGCGGGGATATTTCACGAGCGTTCTCGGCGTGGGAACCACGGTAGGCTCCCTCATTCCCGACGGTCGCGGCGGCTTTGTGCGGGACATGATCGGAAACCCCCTATTATCCCAAGTCAATCCCGATGATTTTGCCCAACTTGCCGCCGATGGCGGTGGGATTTGGACGATGCTGCGCGAAACCGATGAAGATTTGCAGCAGCTTCAATTCTTACATTCCGTGGAAAATCCCGAATTTCTGCAAACAGACGAAACACAAGAGCGTCCAGTTGACCATGGCGTGTGGCTTTTACTGTCATTACTCATTCTGAATATTGGCGTTGCAAGACGCGGCACCTGGGAGTAATCGCCATGATGGGACATTTTTCCCTGCTTTACCAAATGACATTGGTTTTTTGGCTCATTTCTGCCCCCGCATGGGGTGCATTACAAGCCACGATTGACCGCGAAACGGTTTACGAAGGCGAAACCTTTAACCTGGTTATCGAGGTGGATGGCAATCACTCCGAATTCGATGCCGGCGTGCTGACCACGGACTTTTTCATTCACGGCCAAGCAGTACACCAGCAAATCCAACAGGTAGGGCAGCGCCTACAGCAGAAAAATGTGCGCATTGTGACCCTAGAACCCAAGCGTCAAGGCAACCTCACCATTCCCGCCTTACAAATCGGCCGCGAGAAGACCAATCCCCTCAGCATTACCGTATTGGCAGCTATTGACGACCAACAGGGCACCCCCGCTCTCGTCGAATTGGCCGTCGAACCGCAAAATCCCTTCGTACAACAGCAGGTAACGATCAGCCAACGGGTACTTGTGCGCGCTGACTTACCGTTATTACCGGGAAGTCTCACCGTGCCTGTGGATGACAGCCAAGCGGTATGGCATAAACTCGGCGATGATCGAGAAATGCGCGTGGAAAGACAGGGATTTCCTTACCGAATGATCGAACGGCGATATGCCATGTTCCCCCCTAAAAGCGGGCAAATCACCCTGCAACCCTTCACTTTTGACGGCCGCATTGCCCAGAATCGCCCCAATCAACGGCAATTTGGTTCTAATTCCTTACTTTTTAATGCGGGTCGGCGGGTTGTCCTCAATAGCGAGGCATTTACGCTTAATGTCCAGGCAATTCCGGCCCAGGCTAAATCGCCGTGGATTCCCGCCCACAGCGTGGGTATTCGCGCCAATTGGCCACAAGAGCGTCCCACCTTCCGTGTGGGCGAACCGGTAGTGCGCACCGTAATTGTGGAGATGCAAGGCCAAGATGCCACTACAATTCCCGATTTAAGCTGGGATTTACCCGCTGGCCTCCAATTTTATACCGAACCGCCGACGCGCAGTACGCGCCAAGACCAAAATTTTCTGATTGGACGCTTAGAACAACGGTTAACGGTACTACCCACCAAGATGGGCAGCTTTTCCTTACCCGCGATTACTGTTTACTGGTGGGATGTGGCGAACAACCGCGCTCAAACGGCAGCAGTAGCCAGTGAAACCATTACCGTATTTCCTGGCGCTGGCGGCAATGCGGGCAATGAACCTCCTACAACCACCGCAGAACTACCCGTAACCCCGTCCGATTCCTTGGCAGCGACGCCCGTAAAGGAATTACCGACATCAGTCACAGAAATCCAATCTTTGCCAAATATCTCCGATTTATGGGAGTTTTTCCGCTTTAACGCCGATTATCAGCTTTGGCACCTGGCTACCCTTGTTTTGCTCAGTCTCTGGTTACTCACCTTACTTGGTTGGCGTCGCAGTATTAAGACGGCAAATTATGCGACTAATACCCAAAAACCCGCCGTAAAAACACCTTCCTTCAGCCAAGTCAAACGACTATTGCAAGGCGACGATCCTCATGAAGTCAGAAAAACCCTGTTGGCTTGGGCCGCGAGTTACTGGCCTTACGATCCGCCCCTGTCGCTCGCGGAAATTGCCGTGCGCGTGCCCCAATGGAACGACTGGCTAGAGCAACTCGACCGTGCCTGTTACAGCAATGCCACAGCGAATTGGCACACGGTGCTGAGAAAACCTCACAAATTGGTAGAATCATCCAATCACGAACCCCATCCACTCATACCGCTTTATCCTGAATCGCCAGAAAAATAAGGATTTTTCGGAGATCGCCTCACCATTCGCAAAATAATCAGAAAATCAGCCCAATGAATGAATTTGTTCAAGAACTCAATAAACGCCGCACTTTTGCCATTATTTCCCACCCAGATGCGGGAAAAACCACGTTAACCGAGAAATTGCTGCTTTTCGGGGGCGCAATTCAGCTCGCTGGCACGGTAAAAGGTCGCAAGGCAACCCGCCATGCGACTTCTGACTGGATGGAATTGGAAAAACAACGGGGAATTTCGGTCACCTCCTCCGTGATGCAGTTTCCTTACCGCGAGCGCATCGTCAATTTACTCGACACGCCGGGTCACGAAGACTTTTCCGAAGACACCTACCGCACGCTAACAGCAGTGGATTCGGCCTTGATGGTGATCGACTGCGCTAAAGGCGTCGAAGAACGAACCATTAAGTTGATGGAGGTCTGTCGGCTGCGAAATACGCCGATCTTTACTTTTATCAATAAGTTGGATCGAGAAGGCCGCGATCCCATGGAAGTCATGGATGAGGTGGAGCGGATTTTAGGCATTCGCTGTGCGCCCATTACTTGGCCGATTGGTATGGGCCGTGAGTTTAAGGGCGTTTACCATCTTTATCACGACTTTATTCACCTGTACGACCCGAAAAAAGATGGTCGCCGCAATGAAGGCCAAACTATTCAAGGGTTAGACCATCCAGATGTGGATCGCATTCTCGGCAAAGATTTTGCCCAAAATCTGCGAGATGAACTCGAATTAGTGAAAGGAGCGAGTCATTCCTTTGAAATTGCAGAATATGCGGCAGGTAAGCTCACCCCTGTCTTTTTTGGCGCGGCGATTAGTAATTTTGGTGTGCAGGAAATGTTAGACGGCTTTGTGGAATATGCCCCACCGCCAGGCGTAAGGCAGAGTGACAAACGCGCTGTTTCCCCCGAAGAATTGCCATTTTCGGGATTTGTATTCAAAATTCAGGCGAATATGGATCCGCAACATCGAGACCGCATTGCTTTTATGCGCGTCTGTTCCGGGGTGTATCGGCCCGGCATTAAGGTGAGGCACGTGCGAATTAATCGCGAAATGAAAATTGCCGATGCCCTAACTTTTATGGCCGCCGAACGGGAACGGGTCGAAGAAGCCTATCCCGGAGACATTATTGGTATTCACAACCACGGTACCCTGCGCATTGGCGATACGCTTACCGAGGGAGATTCCTTGTATTTTACCGGAATCCCCGATTTTGCGCCCGAATTGTTCCGCCGTGCCCGTCTGCGCGATCCATTGAAGACAAAACAGCTGTTGAAGGGCTTGGAACAGCTGTGCGAGGAAGGCGCAACCCAGCTATTCCGTCCGTTGAACAGTAATGACCTCATTCTCGGGGCGGTGGGCATTCTGCAGTTCGATGTAGCGGCTTATCGTCTGAAGAGCGAATACAGCGTGGACTGTGCTTTTGAGGCCGTGAATGTGACCACCGCCCGTTGGGTGCGCTGCGACAACGAGAAAAAACTCGAGGAATTTCAACGCCGTAACTTCGATAACCTGGCCCGCGACCATTTGGACGAGCTGGTGTACATCGCGCCCACCCGTGTCAATTTACAACTCGCGCAGGAACGGTTTCCCGAGGTGACCTTTTCAGCCACGCGGGAACGCTAATTCGCGTGCCCGCCCGCGGGCCCAGTCATTAGCCCTGTAATTGGGCTAATTCATTCGGCGCGAAAATCCCTTTCTCGGTAATAAAACCGGTAATGTATTTGGCGGGCGTCACATCAAATGCCGGATTAAACGCCGCCGAATGATCGGGAATCACGCGAATCGTTTCTAAATGGCCATCGCGGGTTTTGCCCATAATCTCGCGCACTTCATTCGCGTTGCGCTCTTCAATCGGAATCGTGTGCCCATGGGTCAGCGTCCAATCAATGGTCGAAGTAGGCAACGCCACGTAAAACGGCACGCCGTTATCAAACGCCGCTAACGCCTTGAGGTAAGTGCCAATTTTGTTGGCCACATCGCCATTGGCCGTCACCCGATCGGTGCCGACAACACATAAATCCACCTGGCCGCGCTGCATTAAATGTCCGCCGGCATTATCGACAATTACTGTGTGATTGACCCCATGTTCGCCTAATTCGAATGCCGTCAAAAAGCCGCCTTGATTGCGCGGGCGCGTTTCGTCTACCCAGACGTGTAAATCGATATTTTCGTCATGCGCTAAATACATCGGCGCCGTCGCCGTGCCGTAATCCACCGTCGCTAGCCAACCCGCATTGCAATGGGTCAATAGGTTAATTCGTGCGCCCGCTTTTTTCGCCGCCAGTTCGCGAATCAATTGCACACCGTATTCGCCAATCTGCCGATTCACGGCCACATCGTGTTCGGCGAGTTCGCCCGCCTTGTGCCACGCGACGGTTGCTCGTTCGGTTTCGGGACAGTTCGCCAAGACCGCGTTCATTTGCGCCAAGGCCCAGCGCAAATTCACCGCCGTCGGGCGCGTTTGCAGCAGGTAACTCTTTGATTTAGCGAGGGATTCATCGCTCGCGTCATCCACCAAAGCCAGGGCCAAACCGTAGGCGGCGGTCACGCCGATGAGCGGTGCGCCCCGCACCTGCATGGTGGTAATCGCGCGGGCGCAGTCTTCCACGCTGGTTAAGTGCTTGATTTCAAACGCAAATGGCAGTCGCGTTTGGTCGATAATGGCGATGCTGTGACCGGCCTTGACAGGCCAAATCGTGCGATAGGCGGTGTTTTGAATCTGCATGACGATGTTCCGCGGGTGGGAGGTTGGGGCATTGCTGTGGCCTAAGATGGCCGCGAACTTTAACGACAGCCGAGTTTTATGAGCCACTTTCCCCTCGACACCCCCGATTTACGCGTTTCCGTCCGCGATACCTTTGGCATTGATAGCGATTTAACGGTCCCCGCGTTTAGCGAACCCGCCGAACTCGTGCCCGATCGGGACGATGCGTACCATTTTGACCCGGCCACGACCCTCGCGATTTTGGCCGGCTTTGCCCACAACCGCCGCGTACTCGTTCAGGGCTACCACGGCACCGGCAAATCCAGTCATTTGGAGCAGGTCGCCGCCCGTTTGAACTGGCCTTGCGTGCGCATCAACCTGGATTCCCACATTAGCCGTCTCGATCTCGTGGGTAAGGATGCCATTGTGATTAAGGAAGGTCTCCAGGTAACCGAGTATCGGGAAGGAATCTTGCCCTATGCCTTACAACGGCCCGTAGCCCTGGTGTTTGACGAATACGACGCGGGGCGTCCCGATGTGATGTTTGTGATTCAACGAGTGCTCGAAGTGGACGGCAAACTCACTTTACTCGACCAAAGTCGGGTTATTCGTCCCCATCCTTGTTTTCGGCTGTTTGCGACCGCTAACACCGTCGGACTAGGAGATACCAGCGGGCTGTACCACGGGACGCAGCCCATCAACCAGGGCCAGATGGATCGCTGGAATATCGTCGCCACCCTGAATTACCTACCCCACGAGAGCGAAGTTCGGATTGTGGCGGCAAAATCCCCGGAATTGGCAAAAACCAAGGAAGGCCCGACGATTCTCAGCAATATGGTCAAACTCGCCGCTTTAACCCGTGCAGGCTTTATCAACGGCGATTTATCGACCGTGATGAGTCCCCGTACCGTCATTACTTGGGCGGAAAATGTCAGTATTTTCGGACAGGTCGCCCTCGCATTCCGACTCACATTCCTCAACAAATGCGACGAAAACGAGCGCCATACCGTTGCCGAATACTATCAACGGTGTTTTGGCGTCGAATTGGGCGTTTAACCCCGTCATTCCTCGGCGGTAAGCATGCCGACCAGGTCGCCCCGCAGGGCAGCCTACCCTAGACAAATCCCGCCATTCCCCGCATCAACGGCCTTTTACTCCTCACGAGGCCGTTTTTATGGATTTCCAATACCCCGTCCCCGCATCCGCCGACGCCAAAGACTCGCCCCTCTCCGACGACATTCGCCTGTTGGGGCGGCTGTTGGGCGATGTGCTCCGCGAGCAATGCGGCGACGCGACCTTTGCCCTCATCGAGGATATTCGGCAAACCGCTGTCGCCTTTCACCGCGATCCGGCGGCCCTGCGCAGCGATTTGGAAACCAAGCTCCACGCCCTGTCCGTCGAGCAGGCCATCATCGTCATCCGCGCGTTTAGCTACTTCGCGCTCCTCGTGAACCTGGCGGAAGACCAACACCACCTGCGCCGGCGCCACGCCTATGAACTCTCCGACGCGCCGCCTCGCCCGGGCGACTTCGCCTACGCCTTGGACGACGCGACCCGCTTGGGCTGGCAAGCCTCGGAATTACACGCCTTTTTTGAGACGGCCCACATCGTGCCAGTGTTGACGGCCCACCCCACGGAAGTCCTGCGCCGCAGCATCCAAACCGCGCAAACTGCCATCACCCGCTGCCTCATGGAACGGGATTACCGCGCCCTCTCGCCCCGCGAACGCGCCCTCAACGAACAGCAGCTCAAACAACATATCCTCCGCCTGTGGCAAACCCGCCTGTTGCGGCCCACGCGCCTACGAGTGGTGGATGAAGTGGAAAATGGTCTCGCCATCTTCGATCAAACCTTTTTCACCGTGCTGCCCGCCCTGTACGCCCAAATGGAAGACGCGCTGCAACAACGAGGCATCCATCGCTCCTTGCCGAGCTTTTTGCGCATTGGCTCGTGGATCGGCGGCGACCGCGACGGCAATCCCTTTGTGACCGCCACGGTCCTCGTGGACACCTTGCAGCGCCAAGCCCAGCGCGTCCTGGCCTTTTACGAACGCGAACTCGCCGAACTCGCCCGCGAACTGCCCCTCAGCGACCGCTGGCTGGCCATGACCTCCGATTTCCGCGATTTGGTCGCCAAATATCCCAGCACCTCCGCCTACCACCAGGACGAACCCTATCGTCGGGTGCTGCTGGGTATGGCAGACCGCCTGGCCGCCACGCGCCACCAACTCGTTCCCAACGCGCTGCCGCCGCCGCACCCCGCCGAACCCTATCCCGATGCCACCAGTCTCGCCGGCGAATTGGCGGTGCTCGACCGTTCTTTGCGCCATCACCAGTCGGCGCTGCTGGCCAACGGTCGTCTGCGCCACCTGCGCCGCGCCGTCGATCTCTTCGGCTTTTTCCTCATGCCCCTGGATTTGCGCCAAAACGCCGAGATTCACGAAGCGACCGTGGCCGAGTTGCTCGCCAAGGCCGGCGAATGCGCGGATTACCGCCAGTTAGATGAGGCGGCCCGCTGCGCCTTGCTGCTGCGGGAACTCGCCACGCTCCGCCCGCTGTACTCGCCGTTTATCGAATACGAAAACCTTACCCAAGACGAAATGGCGCTATTTTTTGCGGCCCGCACGGCCCAGGAAAAATATGGGCGCCGCGCCTTACCCAACTTTATTATCTCCAAAACCCAAAGCGCGTCGGATTTACTCGAACTCGCCTTACTCATGAAGGAAGCGGGACTGCTGATTCCCGCCCACGGCACCCAAAGCGCCGTGTTACAGGGCAATCTCATTCCCCTGTTTGAAACCATCGAAGATTTACGCCAGGGCGCCGCGGTACTGGAGCAGCTGTTTTCCTTACCGCTGTACCGACAATGGCTACAATCTCGTGGCGATGTGCAGGAGGTCATGCTCGGCTATTCGGATTCCAACAAGGACGGCGGCTATTTGACCTCCGGATGGTCCCTGTACCGCGCGGAATTAGCGCTCATCGCCGTCGCCAAGGCTCATAGTGTGAAATTGCGGCTATTTCACGGTCGGGGCGGCTCGGTAGGACGGGGCGGCGGCCCGAGTTACCAAGCCATTCTCGCCCAACCCCCGGGCGCGGTGCAGGGCCAAATCCGCCTAACCGAGCAGGGGGAAATGATTTCCTTCAAGTACAGCCGCGTGGAAATGGGCCTGCGCAATTTGGAAATTCTCGTCGCTGCCACTTTAGACGCGACTTTATTTAGTTCGCGGGAAGCCGCTGCGCCCGATCATTACCTGGCGGTGATGGACGCCTTATCGGAGCAGGCTTTCCAGCATTACCGCCATTTGGTGTACGACGACCCCCAGTTCGTCAGCTATTTTCGGGACAGCACGCCGATTAGCGAAATTGCCGGACTCAACATCGGCAGCCGCCCCGCCTCGCGGAAAGCGTCGCCGGCCATCGAAGACCTGCGGGCGATTCCCTGGGTGTTTTCCTGGGCCCAATGCCGCGTCATGTTGCCGGGCTGGTACGGCTTTGGGAGCGCGGTGGCGGGGTGGCTCGCGTCGCCGGGCCACGAACTCGCGCAGTTGCAGCAAATGCACCGAGATTGGCCGTTTTTCCAGGTGCTGCTCTCGAATATGGCCATGGTGCTGGCGAAAACCGATTTGGACATTGCGGCCCAATATGCGGGCTTGGTAGCGGATAGCGCCCTGCGGGAACGGATTTTTACGCGGCTACAGCGGGAGTTCGCGTTAACCAAAGAGTTTGTGTTGCACATCACCGAACAGCCCTCGTTGCTGGCCGACAACCCCCAGTTGGCCCGCTCGATTCAGAACCGCTATCCCTACTTGGACGTGCTCAACCACCTGCAAATCGAGCTATTGCGGCGGTATCGCCGAGGCGAACAGGACGAACAGCTCAAGCGCGGGATCCACCTCACGCTAAACGGCCTCGCCACGGGGCTGCGCAACAGCGGTTAGACATTTCACATGCGCTTTGAAGGCAAAATTTCCCAGTGGAATGACGACCGAGGCTTCGGTTTTATCACTCCAGCCCAAGGCGACCAGCAGATTTTTTTCCATATTTCTGTGTTTCCCAAGGATGGGATACGCCCTAGGCTCGGAGAAAAGCTCACCTTCGAGATCGAAACCGACAGCACCGGCAGGAAGCGGGCGAAAAACCTGGTGTGTCTAGAACGTTTGGCGGTTAAACGCCCCTTTCCCGCCCTTTCCCGTGGGCCAGCTCCCGACCGCCGCAAAGAACGTCATAACTTTTTTGCTAGAGCCATTCCGTGGCTCTTGGCGATGGGCTTGGCTGCCTACGGGTACGGTGAATACGCCCGCCGTGTCACACAGGTGACGGCGGCCGAGCAAGCAATACCAACACCGTCCCCAGCCTACATCTGCGACGGCCGCATCCACTGCGCACAGATGACTTCCTGTGACGAAGCGATGTTTTTCCTTCACAACTGCCCCAACACTCAGATGGACGGGGACGGCGATGGGATGCCTTGCGAGCGACAGTGGTGTACGGGGCGATGAGCAGACCAATCCGCGTCGCGCCCCTGCGCTTAATGGCAAGGTTGTCAAAGATTGCGTTTGAGGGGCGGCGTTACGGAGAATCGTCGGGACGGTGCGGATGCGGGCCGTCCATCAACTACAGTGGAGGCAGGTTTTCATGGCACTAACTCTTCAGAAGGGGCGGGGCGTCTCGCTTTCCAAGGCCACTCCGGGACTGCGGCGGATTTTGGTGGGTTTAGGGTGGGATGTGCGCCCGGGCAGCGGCGGCAACTTCGATCTCGACGCGAGCGCGTTTCTGCTCAACAGCCGCGGTCGGGTGAGCCAAGACAGCGATTTCGTGTTTTACAACCAGCTCGTGTCGCCCTGCGGCGGGGTGCGCCACACCGGCGATAACCGCACGGGGGAGGGCGAGGGGGACGATGAAAGCGTGGAAATCGACTTGGATCGCTTGGCCCCGCGGGTGGAGAAAATCGCCATCTGCGTGACGATTCACGACGCTCAGAGTCGGCGCCAGCATTTTGGCCAAGTGCAATCGGCGTTTGTGCGGGTGGAAAACCGCGACTCGGGCATCGAGTTGGTGCGCTTCGATTTGAGCGACGACTACGACGGGGAAACGACGGTGATTTTTGGCGAATTGGTGCGAGAGGTTGGCGGCTGGG
>DAIUCA010000014.1:13362-26447 GCA_036846405.1 Candidatus Competibacteraceae bacterium | reverse complement strand
CGGGACGGGCAGCGCCTTCCGGTCGGGGTGTGAACTCGCGCCGTGGGGGCCGATCCCCCTCGGGACGGGCACCTTCCGGTCGGGGTGTGAACTCGCGCCGCGGGGGCCGATCCCCCTCGGGACGGGCACCTTCTGGCCGGGGCGTGAACTCGCGCCGTGGGGGCCGATCCCCTTCGGGACGGGCGGCGCCTTCCGATCGGGGCGTGAACTCGCGCCGTGGGGGCCGATCCCCCTCGGGACGGGGCGTGAACTCACGGCGAACCGTGGGCGGTCGAGCTTCGACTGGCGGCGCGGGCGTCACCGCGATTTCGACCGGTGCGGCGGGTAACGGGGGTACCGACTCGATCGGCGTGGGGGCGGTCGGCTCAACGGTGGTGGGCGGACGAACCCGCTCACCGTCGCGATTGCGCACTTCAGACTTAGAAACCGATTTGGCCGCCTCATCGACCACGGGCTTTTTGGCCTCATCCGGGCTGCGCTTGACATACGTGCGCGTTTTGCGAACCGCCACACTGACCGTTTTCACCGGGCCCGCGCCGCCTGGGAGCTTAATTTCCGAGCGCGTCGTGCGCTTGATCGACAAGCGCTTGGGCTCTTCTGCCGTCGTGCCCTCGGTTTTTCCGTGGCTTTTGCGCAGGTGAGAGAGAAACTCAAATTTTTGCTTATCAGTAATCAGCGCATTCACGCCAGCCACCTGAATCCCCGCATCGACGAGCTGGGAAATCAACCGCTCGGCGGGAATTCCCACGCTGTCGGCAAACTGTTTAACCGTCACTTCTGCCATAACTACTTGAATCTCCTGCCACTATTGGCCATCGGCGGCGAACCAAGGGATCCGCGCCGTCATAATCAATTCACTCGCCCTTTCGGGCGTTATTTGCGCAATTTCAACGAGATCGTCGCGGGCCAGCTCGGCTAACTCTTCCATCGTGCAGATACCCTGTCCCGCCAGCAGATAGGCTAATTCTTCATCCATTCCGCTCATGGTGAGCAAATCTTGCGCGGGTTCGCCCCCGTCACCTTCTTCTATTTGCTCTTCCTGGGCGATGGCTTGGGTCACTAAAGCGTCGCGGGCCCGATGACGTAATTCGTCCACTAACTCGGCAGTCAACTCGGCCACCTCTAACATTTCGTGGATCGGGACATAGGCCACTTCTTCTAAACTCGTAAAGCCTTCGCGCACCAGCACGGCAGCTAGCTCTTCGTCGATTCCCAACGCGTTGACGAACAATTGTTGTAGCCGCGTGGATTCTTGGTCGGTCTTGGCTGCCGCTTGAGACTCGGTCAGCACATTGAGCGACCATCCCGTCAGCTGGCTCGCAAGCCGCACATTTTGCCCGCCGCGGCCAATGGCTTGGGAATACTTTTCTTCAGACACCGCCACATCCATTCCATGGGCGTCCTCATCGACAATGATCGATACCACCTCCGCCGGCGCCATGGCATTAATCACAAATTGGGCGGGATTCGCGTCCCACAACACGATGTCGATGCGCTCTTCGCCCAGTTCCCGAGACACACTCTGCACCCGCGCGCCCCGCATGCCCACACAGGACCCCACCGGATCGATGCGCTGGTCGTTGGATTTCACCGCAATTTTAGCCCGCACCCCCGGATCGCGGGCTGCCCCCTTTAATTCGATGCTCCCCTGGGAAATCTCCGGCACTTCGAGTCGAAATAGCTCCATCAAAAATTCGGGACAGGTGCGCGAAATAAAGAGTTGCGGCCCCTTGGCCTCGTAACGCACGTCCATCAAGTAGCCGCGCAGTCGCTGGTTCATGGTAACGAGTTCGCGGGGAATCAAATCCTCTTTCAGCAGAATGGCTTCCACATTGTCGCCCATGTCGAGAATCACACTGCCGCGATCCTGCCGTTTCACCACACCGCTCACCAACTCGCCCTTGCGGTCAGCGTACGCCTCCACGACCCGCAGGCGTTCTGCCTCCCGAATCCGCTGAGACATCACCTGTTTCGCCGTTTGCGCCGCAATGCGCCCAAAGGGCGCATTCTCGATTTCTTCTTCGTAAACCTCATCAACCGCGGCGGTGCTGCCCTTCGCCTGCACTGCCGACAACGCGATTTCTCGCGACCCGTCGGCGAGTTCCGCGTCGTCCACCACATGCCACCGCCGAAAAGTTTTGTAGCTCCCCGTCTTGCGGTCGATCGCCACGCGCAGCTCCGCTTCCCCGTCGTAATGCCGCTTCGCCGCCGTGGCCAACGCCACTTCCAGCGCCTCAAAAATCATCGCCTCGGGCAGGCTGCGCTCGTTGGAAATCATCTCAACGGTGTTCAAAATTTCTTTGTTATTCATCTAAATTCACTCCCTTGGGCGCGTGGGTCGGAGCATTAAAATCGGGAACTAGACGCGCCCGATCGATGTGGCTGAATGGAATGCTCAGTTGCTGTTGATCTTGGGTGACGAGAACCTGATCCGCAGTCACCGCCTCCAATCGCCCCAGCAACTTGCGGCTTCCCGCCACAGGCGTATTCAACAACAACCGCACCTGTTGACCGCAGTAAGCCGCGTACTGCTTTGGCTCAAACAGCAGGCGATCCAAACCCGGCGAAGAGATTTCTAAGGTGTATTGCCCCGGGATCGGATCATCGACATCGAGCACCGCACTCACCTGGCGGCTCACGCGCGTGCAGTCGTCGAGGGTGATCCCTTGCGGGTGGTCGATATAAAGCCGCAGCAGCGCATTTCCCCGCCGGGGCTGGTATTCGAAGCCCCACAGGTCATAGCCCATGGCTTCGATGACGGGGCGCAAAAGTGGCAGAAGTGATTGGCCCATGGACGCCGTGAAGTCATAAAAAAAGCCCTGTGAAGGGCTATTAAAAATAGATGGTAGCGGGGGAAGGATTTGAACCTCCGACCTTCGGGTTATGAGCCCGACGAGCTACCAGGCTGCTCTACCCCGCAATCGAGGGGCGGCAAGATAGGGAAAGCCTTCTCGCTTGGCAAGCCCATTCCATGACGGCCCCGCAACAGGCCGACGATTTACCCCTTCCCGTTTTAGGAGTGCTGTTCATGCCTTGGCAATTTTGGTCACTCATGGCGATTTTTTGGCTGGCAGATGCCAGCTTTGCGCAAAATTTGGCGTTTACCCGCGCAACCTACTTGGAACATCCCGCCGTCGGCGTCGTCACCTCTTCACTCGACAACGGCCGCTGGGTCGCCCTCAACGCAAGCGGCCAAGCCCAGCTCCACCGCTACACCGACGCCAGCGGCACCGCCGCCACCCATCGCCGCCCCCTCGCCACCGGCGTCGTTCGCGACCTGGCTATGGATCGCGTCCAGGGGCATCTCGTTGTCGGCGGCGACTTCGGCGTGCAGCTACTGCCGCCCGACGGGCTCGGTGCCGCGCTGTGGCAAGACCGCGACGCGGTGGATCGCGTGGCCATCGCGCCCCACCAAACCGTGGCGACGCTCAGTGGCAACGCCTTGGCGGTTTACAGTCCCAACGGCACCCGCCGCGCGCGACTTGTCCTCGCGGATTTCATCCCTCGGGATCTGGCGGTCGATCCCATCACGCGGCGAGTCTTCGTCATCGGCTATCGCCAAGCGACCGCCACCCTCAAAACCCCCGTGCTCCGGGCCTTTGATCTCCAAGGGGATCAACTGATTTTGGCCTGGCGCGGCTGGGATTTTCCCACTACTGCCATCCAAAGCGCCAACCTCGGCGCCGATTCCGAGGGGTTGCGCCTGGAAATCGGCGATGACCGCCAACTGTATTTTCTGGGCAGCTTCGATGGCGGCAACACGGTGTTTGCCCGCGACCCCCAAAGCCTCGACACGCCCTTGGACGCGAACCGCCTCATCAATCCCGACGCCTTCACCAACACCAGCAACACCAGCGGCGCCAAAAAATTCACCGTTTTCGGCCGATTGCGCGGCACCGACGGGCAGCTAGAACGCGCCCAAATGCTCGTCACCCGCCTCAGCGCCGGCGGCGCCAACAGCTTTACGCCCACCGCCCTCGCCGCCGACGCCCTCGGCAACGTTTTCATCGGCGGCAGCGCAGCGGCATCGCTGCAAAATCGCGACGCCCGCACCCTCAACAGCCAGCCCGTCGGCGCCTACACTCTGGGGGAAATGGCCGTGTTTTCGGGGACTGCTGACTTCCGCACCCGCCGTTTTTGGTCGCCACTCACCGCACCCAACGATCCCGACGGCGCCGTCGGCAGCGTCATCGCCTTCACCGCCACAGGGCCGCGCCCCGCATTCGTCGGCACGGTGACCCGCCCCGCCGCGTTCACCCTCGACAACGAGCCGTATCCCCAGAGCACGAGCGGCTATTTCGCAGTGCTCGACACGGTGCACACCGTCACCAACCCCGCCGATAGCGGCCCTAACACCCTGCGCGACGTGCTCAACCGCGTCCAACACGGCGACACCGTGGTGTTTAACCTGCCGACAGCCAGCGTTATCCCTCTCGACAGCGAACTCGTCATCGACAAAAGCGTGCAAATCGACGGGCGCGATGTGCCCAATCTCACCCTCAGCGGCAGGGATCGCACGCGGCTGTTCCGCGTGGCGTCGACCGTCGCCCAGCCCGTCACCCTGGCGCTGCGTCATCTCATCCTCAGCAACGGCAACGCCGGCGACGAACCGGGCGGCGCGATTCACACCATCGGCCAGCGCCACACGCTAATCCTCGATTCGATGACCCTTGCCGACCACCAAGCCAGCGAGGGCGGCGCGATTTACAGCCGCTTCGACGGCACACTCACCGTCAGCCGCAGCCGTTTTCTGCGCAATCGCGCCCTGCGCGGCAACCGCGAACAGGCCGGCGGCGCCATTTTTTTCCAAGGCCCCGACCGTCTCACGGTCCACGACACAGAATTCACCGACAACCAGGGCATCAACGGCGGGGCGATCAACAACCTGGCGGGCCGCGTTGTCATCGAGCGCAGCCGCTTTGTAGGTAACCACGTGCTCGCCGCCCGCTTCGCCACGGGCGAGATCCGCGATTTTCTGCGGGGCTACGGTGGGGCGATTTACAGCGATCGGGTCAGTCCCGCCGACGACGAGGCCGGCGGCGAGATGCGCCTGGTCAACAACCACTTCGAAAACAACCGCAGCCGCGCCGCCGGCGGGGCGCTGTACCTCTACACTGGGAGCCGCGATCAACTCACCGTCATCAACAGCCGCTTTTTGCAGAACCAAGCCGTCGGGTTGATCGACGCAAACGATGTTCCGCGAGGCGAAGCCGGTAACGGCGGCGCCCTTGAACTGCAAAGCGACGCAATGAACCGCGGTTTGGTCATCACCGGCAGTCTGTTTCATGGCAATCGCGCCGTGGATCGGGGCGGCGCGGTACGTCTGCGCAATGTTCCGGCGTATCTCTACAACAACACCTTCGACGACAACCGCACGACACGCACGCCAACCGTCAATTTCAGCGGTGGTTTGGGCGGTGCGCTGGAGTTAAGCGGCGGTAGCACGGTGCGCGTCGCGCTCATCGGCAACACATTTTCCCGCAATTTCGCCGCATGGACCGGCGGCGCGGTGCTCGGAGCGGTAGATTTGTTGGCGGAAAACAACATTTTTGACCGCAATACCACCGAAACCTTTGCCGATGCGACGCGTGCCCTCCTCAGCCATGTGGACAGCCGCAACGTGCGGGGGGGAAACAACCTGCAATTCCCCGATAATCGTGGCCAAACCAACAACGACGCCGTACCCGGCGGCACGCAGACTGCTGATCCGCGGCTCGCACCCCTCGCGGACAACGGCGGTTTTACCCGCACCCGCGCCCTGTTGGCGGGCAGTCCTGCCCTTGACGGCGGCAATCGGGCCGCCATCGCGGTGGATCGGGTGGATGCGGACGGCGATGGCGATGTCAACGAGGCCGCGCCCTTCGACCAACGGGGCGTGGGCTTCGCCCGCGTGGTGGGCGCGACGGTGGATATCGGCGCTTTTGAGGGCGTTGGCGCGCCGATCGCGCCGATGCGCGGCATTGCCACCCGAGGTTTTGTGGGCAGCGGCGAGGCGCAACTGTTCGGCGGTTTGGCACTGGTAGGGTCGGGGATCAAGCGCTTCCTCATCACCGCCAAAGGCCCGTCCCTAGCCGAGCAAAATGTGGTGAATCCGGTGGCCGATGTGCGCATTGCCTTGTTTCGCTTGGGCGAACCGACGGTGCTCGTGGCGGAAAATGACGATTGGGCCACCACGGCGAATGTGGGCGAGATTCCCGCAGCCAGTCGCCCGACCGATGCCCGCGAGGCGGCCTTATTGGTCGATCTCGGCGCCGGGCTGTACACACCCAATGTGAGCGGTGCGAACGGCGCCGTGGGCATTGGTCTTTTGGAGATTTACGACCTGTCGCCCACGGTGACCGGGTTGCGCATCCAGGGGCTGGCCACCCGCGGCATGGTGGGGGCGGGCGAAAATCAACTCATCGGTGGGGTGGCGTTGCAGGCCGGTTCGCCCAATCGCCTTCTGATCACCGCGAAAGGGCCGTCGATCTCGGGGGTTGCTGGGCGGTTAGCCGACCCGCAGCTCGCGATTCCCGCGCCATTCAATGTGACGAACAACGATTGGCGCACGACGCTACGGCTGGGGGAAATCCCCGAAAACAGTCGCCCAACCAACGACTTAGAAGCGGCTATCGTGCTCGATGTGGACGGCGGCACAGCATTTACGCCCATCGTGAGCGGCGGGAATGGCGCCACCGGCGTGGGCATCGTCGAGATGTACGAACTGCCCTGACTTTTTGCCCTTTACACCGAGGGATGGCCTGGTTTTAGCTTTTGCGCGCCGTACAAACGCGGCGGTTAATGACGCCGCGTTTAACAACAACCAGGTACTGACAAGGGCAATCCCGACTGAAAAGTCAGGAGCGCAAAGCTACCGGCCTACCGCCACCTCTCCTGGCCACGGCAGCGGGGCCGCCAAAATCCCGCCTTCTAGCGAAGGCTGCGGTGTGTCCTTGTTCGGAGCGTTTATTCATTTCGCAACAAGAGGTCTGACTTCATGCCATTTTCATTACGCGCACGGTTTTTTGCGGTTTTCTTACTCTTCTTACCGCTCATCGCCATGGCGCAGCCGCCCATGGTGGGTTTAGCCACCCGCGGCTTTGTGGGCACCGGCGACCAAGCCATGATCGGCGGCCTGGTCTTGCAGGGCAGCGGCACCAAACGGGTGCTGTTTGCGGTGAAAGGGCCGTCGCTCAGCGCGGCGGGCATCACCACACCGCTCGCCAACCCGCGGCTAGAAATTCCCCAAATCACGAGTCAAGCCGTCAACGACGATTGGGCGAGCGATGCCAGCGCCGACGAGTTGCGGCGCCTTAATCGAATGCCCAGCGATCCTTTAGAAGCCGCCATGATTCGGACGCTGAGTGCTGGCGCATACACCCCAATCGTGACCGGCGTGGGGGGTGGCACGGGGGTGGCGCTGCTGGAGATTTACGACCTATCTCCCGAAGTAAACACTTTACGTATCAAAGGCTTAGCGACGCGGGGCTTTGTCGGCGAGGGGGAACGGCAGCTCATTGGCGGGGTGATCGTGAGTGGCAGCGGTTTGAGCACGCTGCTGTTTACCGCCAAGGGGCCGTCCATGGCGGCGGTGGGTTTGAATGGTCTGTTGGCCGATCCGCAACTGTGGCTGCCCCAGCTGGGTAATGCGCGTAATGACAATTGGCGACAAAGCCCCAATGCGGCACAAATCATTGAATTAGGCCAATCGCCCAGCCATGAAGCGGAAGCGGCGTTGTTGCTCGATGTGGCGGCGGGCGCATTTACCCCGGTTATTTCGGGCGCCAGCGGGGGTGCCTCGGGCATCGGCCTGGTGGAAATGTACGAAATGGCCGCATTACCCCCGCCAGAAATGGCCCGTGGCTGGATTTACGAACAATATCTCGGCAATTGGCGGCAAATCCCCGATTTCTCCACCATAACGCCGTTTAATGCGGGAACCACCGAGCAAATCAATTTAGACATGCGGGTACAAAACGATCTGTTTGGTCTGAAATTTCGCGGGTGGTTAGACATCGAGACCGCAGGGCCGGTCGTGCTCGCGCTGCGGTCGGACGACGGCGGTCGCGTCAAAATTAACGGCGAAATCGTGGTCGACCGCGATGGCATCCGTTCCGCCTCGACCACCAAGGCGACGCGGGAATTTACCGCGGGGCGCCATGAAATCGTCATCGAATACTTTGAGTATTATGGTAAGGAAACCTTGGAATTCTGGTTGGAGACGCCCCAAGGTACGCGAATTGAACCTGTGGTGTACCGCGACAATTACACACCGCCGCCACCGCCTGCTCCCTTACCGAATGCGACAACGGTGCGATTCTTACAACAGGCGACTTTTGGCGCCACACCCGAATCAGTTGCGCGCTTTGAGGCATTAGGCATGGAAGGCTGGATCAATGAACAGCTATCCTTACCGTATTCGAGTCATCTGGATTATCTGAATGGGGCGCGGATGCGGGGCGATATTTATCAAAACCAGCGCATGGAAGCCTTTTGGCAGCACGCCATTACCGCCCCTGATCAGTTGCGCCAGCGACTCGCCCTGGCGTGGAGTGAGCTTTTTGTGGTGTCCGATGTGGATGGTAATTTGGAAAACTATCCCGAAGCCCTCGCCCATTACTACGACCATTTGGGCCGCGGTTCGACGGGAAATTATCGGGATTTACTGGAAACCGTGACGCTTTCACCCGTCATGGGGCTGTATTTGAGTCATTTAGGTAATGCAAAGCCCAATCCCGAGACCGGCAGCCAACCCGACGAAAATTACGCGCGGGAAGTCATGCAGCTGTTTTCCATCGGTTTGTGGGAGCTAAATCCCGATGGCACCCGAAAATTGGCAAATAATCAGCCAATTCCTACCTATGACCTGGATACGGTGATCGGCTTTGCCCATGTCTTTACCGGTTGGACTTATAACTGGGCCAACCGCTGGCCCGGCAGCCGCAGCCGAGAAAATATGATGCAGCCCATGGAATTGTGGCCCAATTACCATTCTACGGCAGCAAAAAAGCTACTGAGCGGAGTTTCCTTACCACCTAACCAGTCAGGTGCGGTAGATTTATCCATGGCGCTCGACAATCTGTTCCAACATCCCAATGTGGGGCCATTCCTTGCCTACCGACTGATTCAGCGAATTACGACCAGTAATCCCAGTCCCGCCTATGTTGGGCGCGTGGCAGCGGTCTTTAATAATAACGGCCAGGGCGTACGGGGTGACCTTACCGCCGTTACCAAAGCGATTTTGTTGGATATTGAAGCGCGACGCGGGGAAAAGATGAAGGAACCACTGATTGCTCTGGCCCAATTCTTCCGATTACTGAAAGTCAGTCCGCATCAGACATATTTTAGTTATTGGAATCCCGAGAAGGATTTAGGCCAAGCGCCCTTGCGCTCGCCGTCCGTGTTTAACTTTTTCTTACCCGATTACATTCCTGCTGATTTAGCCAGCCAGCGACTCGCAGCCCCTGAGCTGCAAATCCTGACTAACACCACGGTGGTATCGATTCACAACGAATTTTACGACCGCATTTTCAAAGCCTATCCCGGCTATGGCTATCCTGGTCGGGGGACTTTTTGGTTGAATTTCGACGATTTATGGCCGTTATCCACGCAACCCGCCCAACTCGTCGATTATTTGGATATTTGGCTGACAGGTGGCCGCATGACCTCTCAGCTTAAAGCAGAATTGGTTCCGTTCCTTACTACACTTCCCATCATGGATCGCATTCTCAACGCACTTTATTTCACAACAACCGCGCCAGATTTCTGGGTGGAGCGATAACCATGAAACGACGCACATTCTTACAACAATGCGGTGCCATGAGCACCTTGAGCTTGTCGTCCACTCTGCTCAACTTGCACACCATGAATGCTTTAGCGGCCACACCGAGCGATTACAAGGCATTGGTGTGTATTTTCCTGTTTGGCGGCAACGATTCCTTCAATATGGTTGTGCCTACCGGGGCGGATTACGCGGACTACGCCCGTGCGCGTGGGCCTATTGCGATCCAGCAAAATCAGTTATTGCCCTTTCAGCGCCTTAACGGGCGGGAATTCGGACTCAATCCCCATTTAAGTGCTCTTGCGCCATTGTTCAACGACGGCAAACTCGCCTTACTCGCTAATGTGGGCACACTGTTGTTTCCCGTCACTCGTGAGCAATATCGGAGTAAATCGGCTTCCTTACCTCCTCAACTTTTCTCCCATTCCGACCAGCAGGTGCAATGGCAAACTGGCATTCCCGACAGTCCCAATCGCATTGGTTGGGGTGGGAGAGTCGCGGATTTGCTTCAAAGTCAGAATAACAATCCGAATATGCCTATGTGCGTTTCCCTGGGAGGTAATCAGATTTTCCTTATCGGCAATCAAACCGTCGGCATGACGGTTAATGACAGCGGTACGAGTAGTCTGTCGGGCATGACAGGTAATTCAGGGGCGGCGAGGTATGAATTACTGAATCGACTGACCCAGATGAGCTATCCCACGCCCATCATGAACAGTTTTGTCGGTGTACGCCGCCGGGCTTTAGAAACCACCGAGCAAATCAGCAACGCATTAGCTGCCGCCCCGTCCTTAACCACGACTTTTCCCGATAGCGGTCTAGGACGACAGCTCAACACAGTGGCTAGGCTGATTTCGAGCGCTGATAGCCTCAATGTCAGGAGACAGGTATTTTTCTGTACCAAAGGCGGCTGGGATACCCACGCGGGCCAACCTGCCAACCATCCAGGATTACTGCAAGATTTGGGCGATTGCATGGCGTCTTTCTATGCAGCGACTCAAGAATTGGGAATTTCTGAGAAAATCACGACTTTTACGGCATCGGATTTCGGGCGCACATGGAATATCAATGGCGACGGCACGGATCACGGTTGGGGCGGACACCAATGGATTCTCGGCGGGGCTGTGCGCGTTGGTGTTGCGGGGGTTATGCCCACCTTGACCGTCGAAGGTCCAGACGACGCTGGACGCGGGCGTTTCATTCCGACGACGCCCGTAGACAGCTACATTGCGACCCTTGCCCGTTGGTTTGGGGTGAGTGAATCGGATTTACCGCTGATTGTTCCCAATTTGTCCCGCTTTTCGGGGACTGATTTGGGATTTTTAGGTTAATCCTTACTGGGGCGGCGTTTGGGCAATAATCCAGTTCGCCGCCGCAGCCAGATCGGCAAACGCGGGTTCATGACCTGTCTGCGTCCAGGTGTGTTCCCCGCGCCCAGTTCTTACCAGCAAGGCAGGTATTCCCGCCCGCTGAGCCGCGTCTAAATCGCGGCGACTATCGCCTACGAACCAACAAGCTGACGGCTGAAATTGCCGTTGCAGCTGCAATAACAGGCCCGGATTTGGCTTGCGGTCTGGATGGTCGGCATCGAGAGAGGGACAGAACGCGATTTCCGCCAATTCACCGCCAAGGTCGGCAACAGCGCAGCGCATTTTCTCGTGAATCATTTCCAAGGTAAGTAAGGAAAATAGGCCACGGGCAATGCCAGATTGATTTGTCGCGACTGCCACCCGAAAACCTGCCCGATGTAAGGCAGCAATGGCTTCTAATGAGCCGGCAATGGGCTGCCATTCGGCGGGGGATTTTACAAAATCGTCGCGCTCGTGGTTAATCACGCCGTCCCGATCGAGAATCACCAAACCAGACCGTTTTTCCATGGCTTCTCCCCTTAAAAACGCGAAAACGGCGAATTTTCGCCATTTTTCGGATGAATTCAGTCGTTTAGTCCTAATCGTTTTGCAGGCGCTTGATGAAGGTGTCGCGGTCGGCGATGGGCGCCTCCTCGCAGCGCAAGCCACGGCAGAGATACGCCACCGTTTCTCCTAACGCCGCCTTTTGCGCCAACGCCGGGGGTAGTCCCGCCGCATTGTTGGGAATGGCGACTAAAAACCGTTGAGGCGAATACGTGACGAGGCTGGTCTGCGCCCACTGTTTGAGGGCCGCATTTTGGCCGCGCAGCACAATGTGTTGGCCGGGCTGCAAATATTCCTGCAAAGCCACCAGCAGGCTGCAACAGGCCAGAGGCTGTCGTTCCATCATGGTCCACGCCCAACGCAGGGTTTTTTCGGCGGCCTGCAAATAACGCGCGTTGCCGGTGAGATAACCCAATCGGAGCAGCGCCAGGGTGGCGATGCCATTACCGGCCGGGAGCGCGTCGTCTTGAAACGGCTTCAGGCGTTGAATCAGTGGCTCGTGATCGTGGGCGGTGAAGAAAAAGCCCCCTTGGGCCTCGTCGTAAAAATGCTCGAGCAGCGCGTCGGCAAGGGCGACCGCCCAATCAAAATCGTGGGATCGCCAGCGCAGTTGCAGCATTTGCAAGGTGGCCTCCAACGCCAGGGCGTAATCGTCCAAATAGGCCAAACCGCTGGTTTTGTGCTCGCTATGAACGGCATATAACCGCCCGTCCTGCCAGAGGCACGCCTGGAGAAAATCCAGTGCCCGCTCTGCCGCTACCGCAAACTCGGGGCGTTCCAAATACCGCGCCGCCAGGGTTAACCCTTTGATGGCTAACGCATTCCAGCCGGTGAGCACCTTGTTATCCCGCTGGGGTGCATGCCGCTCGCGGCGCTGGCGCAGCAGGGCCGTGGTCGCCTGGGCTAACTCGGCCTTTGCCGCCTCTTCGTTGGCGTAACCTGCCCGTATGGCGCATTCCGCCAACGAAATCCGCCGTTGCAGGTGGTAACGGCCCTCGAAATTGGGGCGCTGATCCAGCCCAAACAGCGGCACCGCCACGGCGTAGGCTTCAGGCGACAATGCCGCCTTCACTTCCCCGATAGTCCACAGGTAATGCCGCCCCTCGCCGCCCTCGCTGTCCGCATCCATCGCCGCTGCAAAGCCGCCTTGGGGCAGTTGCATGGCGTCGATGAGCCATCTGGCGGTCATTTCGGCCACTTCGCCATAGCGTTTGTCTTCAAAAGCGGCGAACGCCTCGCTGTACAGCCCGAGCATCAAACCGTTGTCGTACAACATTTTTTCAAAGTGGGGGATGGTCCATTGGTCGTCTGTGGCATAGCGAAAAAAGCCCCCGGCCAGATGGTCAAACAGCCCGCCATTGCCCATGACATCGAGGGTTAGCCGCAGGCTTTTTTCCGCATCGCGATCCACT
>DAIUCA010000014.1:2821-13352 GCA_036846405.1 Candidatus Competibacteraceae bacterium | reverse complement strand
GGCACATGGGGAAACTTGGGCGCGTGACCCAAGCCGCCGTATTCGCGATCCATGTTTTGAATAATTTGCGCACGCCCCTGGAAAATCGGCACCGTGGTCAGCGTTGTCGCTGCCGCCGTGGGCACCGGCTGGATGGTGAGCGCCGCTTTTAACGCGATTTTTTGTTGATTCACCTCCTCGCGCCGCCCGCGATACACCTGGTCGATTTGCTGGAGCAGGTCGCCAAAGCCCGGCAACCCATGGCGCGGCTTGGGCGGCAGGTAAGTGGCGGCGAATAGGGGCAAATGGTCGATGGGATCGAGCACCAGGGTGAGCGGCCATCCGCCGGGCTGGCGATTTAGGAGTTGATAGGCCAGTTGATACACCCGATCCAAATCCGGGCGATCTTCCCGATCCACTTTGATGTTAATGAATAGGTCATTCATGGTGCGGGCGATGACCGCGTCTTCAAAAGACTCGTGAGCCATCACATGACACCAGTGGCACGCGGAGTAACCGATTGATAATAAAATCAATTTGTCCTCGCTGCGGGCACGCCCTAGGGCCTCCTTGCCCCACACATACCAATCCACCGGGTTGTATGCGTGTTGGCGCAGATAGGGACTGCTCTCGCTGATGAGGCGGTTGGCTGAAGCGGTTTCCACTCGGGGTCTCCCGTTAACAAGTGAACTGATGCTTAAAATACCGCGCTCACCGACAACTAGGCGACGCGACCCATGAATGATTGGACCTTTGCGCCCCTGCGCTTAAAAAAATCCGAGGAACGGCGATTGAAAACCGGCCATCTTTGGGTGTTTTCCAACGAGATTGACACGGTCGCCACGCCCCTCACGCAATTTGCGCCCGGCCAGCCGGTGCAAATCGAGAACCATCTGGGACAACCCCTCGCCACGGGTTACGTGAATTCTCAATCGCTCATTAGCGCCCGCGTCTTCAGTCGCGACCCAGAACATCCCTTTAGTCCATCGCTGTTGGTCCATCGGCTTAATATCGCTTTGGGTCTACGCAAACAGTTGTTTTCTCAGCCGTTTTACCGCTTGGCGTTTAGCGAAGCCGACGGGTTGCCGGGCCTCATCGTGGATCGCTACGGCGACTACTGCGTGGCGCAGATCACGACCGCCGGCCTGGATCGGCTGCAACCCGAACTCGTCGCCGCCTTGGATAAGGTGTTGAAACCCAAGGGAATTCTGTGGCGCAACGACAGCCCCATGCGGGAATTGGAAGGGCTACCCCTCGCGGTGACCCTCGCGGCTGGGGAAGTACCGCCCACGGTGACCGTCGAAGAGGGCGGCGTGCGCTTTACCGTGGATTTGTGGACGGGCCAAAAAACCGGCTGGTTTTTCGACCAACGAGAAAACCGCCAGCGACTGTCCCGCTATGTGAAACCCCAGGGGCGCGTGTTGGATGTGTGCTGTTACCAGGGCGCGTGGGGTTTGCAGGCAGCCCGTCAGGGCGCGTCGGTGGTGTTTGTGGATAGCTCGGCGGCGGCGCTGGCGCGGGTGCAGGAAAACGCGGCGGCGAATGGCTTGAGCGACCGCATTACGTGTGTCGAAGGCGACGTGTTCGAGGTACTGCGGGATATGCGACAGGCCCGAGAAAAGTTTGATGCGGTGATTCTCGACCCGCCGGCCTTCATCAAACGGGGCAAAGACGCAAAAGCGGGGGTGATGGCATACCGCCGCCTCAACGAAATGGCCCTGCGGCTGTTGGAAAAACAGGGCTTTTTGATTTCTTGCTCCTGTTCGCAGCATTTCAGCGCCGACGACCTCAAAACCACCGTGTTTGCGGCGGCGCGGCACGAAGACCGCCAATTGACCCTGCTCGACCTGGGGCAACAGTCGCCCGACCACCCAATCCATCCCGCCATGCCCGAAACCGCCTACCTCAAGGCGCTGTACGCCCGCGTGCTCGCGCCTTAACTCTGGAGATCACCTGTGCTCGCGTATCCCGCCTTCGATCCCATCGCCCTACAAATCGGCCCAATCGCCGTGCGCTGGTACGGCCTCATGTATCTCTTCGGCTTTTTAGGCGGCTGGCTGCTGGGCCGTTGGCGCCTTAAACAGTCCCGCTTTGGCTGGAACGCCGCCCAAATGGACGATGTGATTTTTTACATCGCCTTGGGCGTGGTGTTGGGCGGCCGCTTGGGTTATGTGGCGTTTTACACCCCCTGGTGGCAGGTGCTGCCCCACGATCCGCTCATGCCCCTGCGCATTTGGGAAGGCGGTATGGCATTTCACGGGGGCCTCATCGGCGTGCTCATTGCCCTCTGGCTCTTTGGTCGCCATCACCGCAAAACCTTTTTTGAAACCACGGATTTCATCGCGCCGCTCATTGCTCCGGGGCTATTTTTCGGGCGCTTGGGCAATTTCATCAACGGCGAGCTATGGGGACGGGTCACCGATGTGCCCTGGGGCATGGTGTTTCCCAACGGCGGCCCCCTGCCCCGCCATCCGTCCCAGCTCTACCAGGCGGCCCTCGAGGGACTGCTGTTGTTCATCCTCGTGTGGTGGTTTTCCGCCAAACCCCGACCCCGCATGGCCGTATCGGCGGTGTTTCTCGTGGGCTACGGCACCTGTCGGTTCATCGGCGAGTTCTACCGCCAGCCCGATCTCCAACTGGGGTTCATCGCCTTTAACTGGCTCACCATGGGCCAATTGCTGTCGCTGCCCATGATCGTCATTGGCCTGGGCCTGCTCGGCTGGGCGTATCGCCGGAGCGCCGCGTAATGGAGAACTATCACGCCCTCCTGCGCCAGGTGCGCGACCACGGCCACGACCGCCTCGACCGCACCGGCATCGGCACCAAAAGCCTGTTTGGCGCCCAACTGCGCTTCGATTTGCGCGGCAATCAATGGCCGCTGCTTACCACCAAAAAGCTCCATCTCAAATCCATCGTCCACGAGCTGCTGTGGTTTTTACGGGGCGACAGCAACGTGGCGTCGTTGCGGGCGGCGGGCGTGACTATTTGGGACGAATGGGCCGACGAGCGCGGGGATTTGGGGCCGATTTACGGTGTGCAATGGCGCAGTTGGCCCGCCCCCGACGGCCACACCATCGACCAGCTCGCCCAGGTGCTCGCCGAACTGCGGGCGAATCCCGCGTCGCGCCGCCTGCTGGTGTCGGCGTGGAACGTGGCGTCGCTGCCTCACATGGCGCTGCCGCCTTGCCATGTGCTGTTTCAGCTCTATGTGGCCGACGGCGAACTGTCCTGCCAGGTCTACCAACGGAGCGCCGATCTCTTCCTGGGCGTGCCTTTCAACATCGCCAGCTACGCCCTGCTCACCCACTTGATCGCCCACCAAATGGACTTGACCGCGCGGGAACTCATTTGGGTGGGCGGCGACGTGCATCTCTACCAAAACCACCAGACCCAAGCGGCGACGCTGTTGGAACGAACCCCGTTCCCGCCGCCAACCCTCGCGTTATCTCGGCGCCCGCCCACGCTATTCGATTACGAATCCACAGACATTCACGCGGTCGATTACCAAGCGCATCCGTCAATTTTAGCGCCCGTTTCTATTTAAGTTTGGTTAATATCTGGGGCAATTCGCGGGATAACACCGCCTTGCCACTTTAAACAGAGGGACATCATCTATGGGTTTTCTGCCGCTATTGGCCTGGGGTTTTTGGGCAACCTTAAGTTTCATCGCCACGCCGAGTTGGGCGCTTGACTGTCCCCCGCTCACCCTCGGCATGGGCTGCGAGCTGTACCAGCGCACGGACGCCCACGGCGATTACACTCTGCGGCTGCAGTACAACCGCCTCACCGCGCCCGCCACCGCGACAGTGCTCTGGCTGGGGCCATGGGACGCGCTGCAATTTCCCACCACCACCACGGATTCCCGCTCGCCGGTCACCCGCTGGAATGAAGAGGCGGCCGTGCGCACCGTTGCCGTGACCTTTGAACCCACGTTGGCGGCGGATCACCTGTCGGTGGAGCGTTATTTGCGGCTGTTGACCGCGCTTAACGAACAACAGGCACCCCTAGGCGAAGGATCGCTCAAGCCGCGCATTCAAATCGCCAGCGGCACAGCCGCCACGGTGGTGGCGTTAGCGAGCGCGCAACAAGCCCTGCCGCTGCAACGGGTTATTTTGTTTAATGGCCCACTGCTGAATACCTGCGACGCTGCCGCCGAACGCTGTGACGAAGCCACCCAATTACTCGCCCAACTCCACACCCGCCGTCGCATTCCGGAACTGAGTCTGCAAGTCATTGCGACGGCGGCACATCTGGCAAATCCGTGGCAACTGCGGCTTCACGAAAGCTGGTTTCACGGCTTAACGGTGGATTGCAAAAGTCGCCTGATCCTGCCCCAAGATGCGCACCTGCCGACGACGACCCTGCTCGCCAACGCGCTTTACACCACGGTGCGCGACGACCCCTGCGGGCCGCTGTCGCTGCTCGATTAGGTCTTATCGCCCGACTCGCCCGCCGCGATCGCGGGTGATTTAGTCGCCTCTACGGCGGGTTGGCCGTAAAGCGCACTCTCCAGATATTCCCGATGTAACCGCCGCAACAGCACCGCGCCCACCGCCGTCGTCGGCAGCGCCAGTAGCATCCCCGCTATCCCGAAGAGTTTGCCCCCGGTCATCACCGCCAAAATCACGACCACCGGATGAAGCCCGATGCGATTGCCCATCAAGCGGGGTACGAGCACGAAGTTTTCCAGCAGCTGCAACACCCCGCACACAAACAGAATCAGCAGCAAATCCATGGGATCACCGGTCTGAAACAGCATGGCCACGCTGCCCAGGGTGAAGGCGGTAAGGCTTCCCAAATAGGGCACAAAGCTCACCAGCCCGACGATGAGGCCAATGAGCAGGGCGAACCGCAGGCCACACAGCCAAAATCCCACCACATAAAGTCCCATGAGGACGAGCACGACCAATAACTGGCCGCGCATAAAGGCGCCCAGCACCTCGTCCACCTCGGTCGCGAGTTCACAGGCCGTGTTCACGACAGAGCGCGGGAAGAGGTCGCTGAGGGTCGTGAGCAGCAGTCGCCAATCCAACAGCAGATAAAACGTGATGATGGGAATCAGCAGAATCTGGGCAAAGGCGATGAGCAGGGTCCAGCCGGATTGGGAGAGCTGCAACGCTGCTGTGAGCAGGTAATCCCCGGCCACCCGCCAATGGCGCAGCAGGGCTTGGCGCAGCTGTTCCACATCGAACACCAGTTCCTCGCCCAGCCAATGGCGCAGCCACGGCATCACATAGTTGAAGGCCGTGTTCAGGTATTCCGGCAGCGCTCGGCGCAGGGCGACGAGTTGAATGTCCAGCCAAGGCAGCAAAATCAACAGCCCCAGGGCGATGAGCAGAAACATCGCCAAAAACACCAGCACCACGGCGTGGGTGCGCGAAATGCGGCGATGCGCTTCTAGGGATTCCACCAGCGGGTTGGCCACATAAGCCAACGCAATCGCCACAAAAAACGGCGTCAGAATGGGGCTGAGGAGATAAATCAAGCCGCCCAAAAACAGGGCGACGATAATGAGAAATCCCCGTTGCGAATCGATCCCCATGAGTCAGTTACCTCGCGTGTTGCATCTCGGCAAATACTATCCGCCGTTCGCCGGTGGCATGGAGCACTTCTTAGCGGATCTCCTTACCGCGCAACGCCGCGCCGGCTTCGATGCCTACGCCCTGGTTCACAGCCACAGTCGCCATCCCGTCACCACCCCCGCCTTCGTGGAGCGCGTGCCCAGTTACGGCCAACTACTCTACGCCCCCATGAGTCCCACCTTTCCTTACCGTCTGCGCCAAGCGATCCGCCGCTGGCAACCCGACCTGCTTCACCTGCATTTGCCTAATCCCTCGGCTTTTTGGGCGTTATTCAGTCGCTCCTGTCGCGCATTACCTTGGGTGATTCATTGGCATTCCGATGTCATTGTCCCTGAACAGGCAAAAACCATGGGCCTGGCTTACCGTCCTTATCAACAGTTTGAAAAGCGTATCTTGCGCCGTGCTAAACGCATTATCACGACTTCGCCCAATTATCGGGACTTTAGCCCATTATTGCGACCTCATCTAGAAAAATGTACTGTCATTCCCCTGGGGATTGATCCCAGCCGGCTGATGCTGGCGTCCCACGACCAAATGCAGTTCGCCGAACAATGCTGGCAGCCCAACGGCCTGCGCTTACTCGTGATTGGGCGGCTCAGTCATTACAAAGGCCACCGCGTCTTACTGCACGCCCTGTCCCATTGCGATGACATGCAGCTCCTGTGCGTCGGCGAAGGCGAATGCCGATGGGATTTACAAACCCAAATCGACGAGGCCCGCCTTACCCATCGGGTAAAACTCCTCGGTTTCTGCGACGACGGCCTCACTGCCGCCCTATTGGCCACCTGCGATGCCCTAGTCTTACCGTCCGTGGCCCGCAGCGAAGCCTTTGGCATGGTCTTACTGGAAGCCATGATTTGGGGCAAACCCGTCGTCGCCAGCGACATCGTGGGCAGTGGCACGCGCTTTGTGGTGGAACAGGGACAACACGGCTTGACCTTCCCCGCCGGAGACGCCGGCGCCCTCGCCCTCGCCTTACAACAGCTCCAAAATTCCCATATGCGCCGCGAATGGGGCGAACAGGGCCGCCAATCTCTCATCGATCGCTTTCACATCGACGCCGTCGTGCCGCCGCTCACGGCGCTGTACCAGTCGCTTTAGTCGAAATCATCCAAAATGCAGCTCAAAATTCTGACCGGTCAGGATATTTATCCCCATTTGACCGCCTTAGCCGCGCTGAGAATCGCCGTGTTCCGCGAATATCCTTACCTGTACGACGGCGACCCCGATTATGAACAGGATTATTTGCGGCATTACGCCCACTCGCCCCACAGCCGTTTTGTGTTGGCCGTGGATGATGGCCAAGTCATCGGCGCCGCCACCGCGATTCCCTTGGCTGAAGCAGATACGCCCTTTCAACAGCCATTTCTCGACCAGGGAATGGCGGTAAGTAAGGTCTTCTATTTCGGGGAATCGGTGCTGCTGTCGGCCTATCGGGGCCAGGGCATCGGGCACCGTTTTATGGCCCTTCGCGAACAATGTGCCCGTGATCTCAACGAAAACCCCGAGTTTTCCTTCAAAGAATGCGCGTTTTGCGCCATTTTACGGGCGACGGATGATCCTTACCGTCCACCCGATTACCGACCACTCGACGATTTTTGGCGTCGCCACGGCTTTTCGCCCGATGACCGCCTCATCGTTCGCTATCGCTGGAAACAGATTGGGGACCACCAAGAAACGCCTCACGAATTACGGTTCTGGCGCAAATTCCTGTGATTTCACGCCGTAGAGCTTTCACCGTTCTGTAGCAATCGTTCCCCATGCTTAGGGAGTCGCAACCCCTGCGACGTTGCTTCCCTCCTTGGAGACCGTCCCATGCTATTCCTTAAAGTTGTTGCTCTCTGGTTGGCGGCGCTGCCGGCGGCCCTGGCTGCTGCCACCACGCTCACCGTGTACACCGCCCTTGAAGCCGACCAGCTCAAGGCCTACCAAAGCGCCTTTGAAGCCGCTCATCCGGATGTGAAATTACAGTTCGTGCGGGATTCCACCGGCATCATCACCGCCAAGCTGCTGGCCGAAAAAGCCAATCCCCAAGCGGACATCGTCATGGGCTTGGCCGCGTCGTCCCTGCTGCTGCTCGACAAAGAAAATCTCTTGTTGCCCTACGCCCCCAAGGGCGTCAGCGAACTCAACCCCCGTTTTGTCGACACCGCCAATCCCCCCCGCTGGGTAGGCATGGATGTGTGGGGCGCGGCGATTTGCGTGAACACCATCGAAGCCGAAAAGCACAACCTGCCGCCGATTAAGTCGTGGGCCGATCTGCACCACCCGGCCTTTCACGGCAAAATCGTGATGCCCAACCCGGCCTCCAGCGGCACTGGCTATTTCGATGTCACCGCCTGGTTGCAGAGGTTCGGCGAGCAAGACGGCTGGCTGTTTATGGATTTGCTGCACCAAAACATCGCCCAGTACACCCACTCTGGTTCTAAGCCCTGCAAGCAAGCCGCCGCTGGCGAGTTTCCCGTGGGGATTTCCTTTGAATACCGCGCCGCCAAGAGCAAAGCGGAAGGCGCGCCCCTCGACATCGTGTTTCCCGCCGAAGGCCTGGGCTGGGATGTGGAAGCCACCGGTATCCTTAAAACCACTCAAAAGCTCGACGCCGCGAAAAAGCTGGCCGATTGGGCCGCGTCGTTAGAGGCCAACCAGCTCTACGCGAAAAACTTCGCCGTGGTGGCCCATCCGAAAGCCAAACCGTCCATCCCCCACATTCCGGAAAACTACGAATCGCTCCTGATCGAAGTCGATGACTACTTGGGATGGGCGGCGGAAAATCGGGAGCGCATCCTCGCCGAGTGGACCAAGCGTTACGACGGCAAGTCTGAGCCCCGCAAATAGGCCACCGACCATGAGCGACGCGTCCTGCTGGCTACAGATTTCCCAAATCACCAAGCGCTTTGGGCGGTTTACTGCCCTCGATGCCGTGGATTTGACGGTGCAGCAGGGCGAGTTGCTCTGTTTGCTCGGGCCGTCGGGCTGCGGCAAAACCACCCTGTTGCGGGTGCTTGCCGGGCTTGAACGCCAGGACCGCGGCACGATCCGCCTGGGCAAGCGGGACATCAGCCAACTTCCCCCCGCAAAACGCGGCTTTGGGATCGTGTTCCAGTCGTACGCGCTGTTTCCCCATCTCACCGTTGCGGCCAACGTGGCCTACGGCCTGCGCACATCGACGGCCGAAAAAAACCGGCGCGTCGACGAATTGCTCGAATTGGTGGGCCTGCCGGACAGCGGCCCGAAATATCCGCGCCAGCTGTCCGGCGGCCAACAACAGCGCATCGCCCTCGCCCGCGCCCTTGCTACGGAACCGGCCCTGTTGCTCCTCGACGAGCCGTTGTCGGCGCTGGATGCGGCGGTGCGCGAACGGTTGCGGGGCGAACTGCGCGCCCTGCAACAGCGGCTGAGCATCACCACGGTGATGGTCACCCACGACCAGGAAGAGGCCCTCGCCCTCGCCGACCGCATCGCCGTCATGAATCGCGGGCGCATCGAACAGCTCGACCCGCCGGAATTGCTCTATCACCAGCCCAAAACCCGCTTTGTGGCGAGCTTTGTGGGGCGGGGCAGCTTCGTGAAATCGCAGAATCAGGAGCTATTTGTACGGCCAGAACAGGTGCAAATCGGCGACGACACGGAGGACACCTGGAGCGCCGATGTGGAGCGGCTGGAGTTTCTCGGCGGCCTGCGCCGAGTGACCCTGGCGCTCGCCGATGGCCAACGACTACTCGCGGAACTCTCGCATCACCAACCGCCCCTGCAACCAGGCCAGCGGGTGGGCGTATTGCTACCGACCGCCGCCGCGAGCTTTGCCCCATGAGCCAGCGGGGCCTCGACGACCGTCTTACCCAACTCGCCGGCGCGGTGGCGTTCGGCGGTTTGCTGCTGTTTATCGCGTTCCCACTGCTGGCGATCTTCGTTAAAGCCCTGCAAAACTCGGCTGGTGACTGGGTGGGCCTCGCCAATCTCACCGCCCTGCTCTACGACCCGCGCTTTGTGGAGGTTTTGCTAAACAGCCTCATGGTGGCCGTGGCGACCACGCTCCTCGTGATTCCCCTCGCGTTTGGTTACGCCTACGCCCTCACCCGCAGCTGTCTGTGGTTTAAGCCCCTGTGGCGATTGCTGGCCCTCACGCCGCTACTCGCCCCATCCCTCATGCCGGCGATTTCCCTCGTGTACCTCTTTGGCAACCAGGGCTTTCTCAAGGATTGGCTGCCGTTTTTCGGCGTCGCCACGATTTATGGCCCAGTAGGCATCGTGATTGGCGAGGCGTTTTACGTGTTTCCCCACGCCTTTTTGATTATTGCGACGGCCCTTGCCGTAGCGGACGGCCGCTTGTACGAGGCCGCCGAGATGCTGGGCGCGAGTCGGCTGCGGCGACTGCTCACGGTGACTGTGCCCACGGTGCGTTACGGCCTGATTTCCGCCGCGCTCGTGGTGTTTACCCTGGCGGTGACGGATTTTGGCGTGCCCAAGGTCATCGGCGGCCAGTTCAACGTCCTGGCCCTCGAAGCCTACAAACAGGTGATTGGCCAACAGAATTTCCCGAAAGGCGCGGTGGTCGGCCTGCTGCTGCTGATTCCCGCCCTGCTCGCTTTCGCGGTAGATCGACTCATCGCCCAAAACGAGGGCGCGGTGAGCAGTCGCGCGGTACCGCTGGTGCCGCGCCCATTTTGGCTGCGGGACAGCCTGTGCTTCCTGCTTTGCCTGGGGGTGGCAACGGTGCTGCTCGCGCTGATTGGCATGGCGGTGTACGCCTCCTTCGTGCAGTTCTGGCCCTACAACCTGAGCTTTTCCCTACGCCACTACGATTTCGACAACATGGACGGCGGCGGCTGGCTGGCGTTTAGCAACAGCCTGCAGCTGGCGAGTTGGACGGCGCTTTTTGGGACGCTCACCGTGTTTTTGGTGGGCTGGCTGCTCGCCAAAACGCCGCAATTTTCCATCATCAGCAACGGGTTACGGGCCTTAGCGCTGAT
>DAIUCA010000014.1:0-2811 GCA_036846405.1 Candidatus Competibacteraceae bacterium | reverse complement strand
GGCGGTGCCGGGCCTCGTGTTGGGCTTGGGCTACATCTTCTATTTCAACACCCCGGGCTGGGGCTGGTTTTACGGCACCATGGCGATTCTGGTGATTTCGACCATCGCCCACTTCTACACCACGGCCCACCTCACGGTGATGACGGCGTTGCAGCAGCAGGATCGGGAGTTCGAGGCGGTGGCGGCCTCGTTGGGACGGTCGGCGGGCCACAGTTTGTGGTGGATTTCCCTCCCCCTCACCACGCCCACGCTGGTGGAAGTGGCGCGGTTTTTCTTCGTCTCGGCGATGACGACGGTGAGCGGCGTGATTTTTCTGTACACGCCGAACACGGTGTTGGCGGCGGTGGCGGTGCTCAACATGGACGACGCGGGGGACATTGGCCCAGCGGCGGCCATGAGTACGCTGATTGTGGGCATGTCGCTGGTGGCGGTGATGGGATTAGGCGGCTTGGGCTGGCTGTTCAATCGCCGCCGTTAACCGCCCTCCAATCCAAACGATTTTGACCGCGGTAAATGGACTCGGCACCTCCCACGAAGCGGGTCCAAATTCCACCGTCCCCGCGCTGCGGGTTACTTTGCCCCCTCGTTTCCCACTGCGAGCGCGTTCCCATGTCGATTTTGTCGATCCCTACCCGACCGTTCCTCGACCAACGCCCCGGCACCTCCGGTCTGCGCAAGGCCGTCGCCACCGTTCAGCAGCCCCATTACCTGGAAAACTTCGTCCAAGCCGTCCTCGATACCCTGGGCGCGTCGGGCAAAACCCTCGTTCTGGGGGGCGACGGGCGCTTTTGGAACGACCACGCCCTGCAGGTCATCGCGCTCATGTGCGCAGCGAATGGGGTGCGGCGGCTGCTCATCGGCCAACACGGCCTGTTGTCCACGCCGGCAGTGTCCCATTTGATCCGCCATCGCGGCGCCGATGGCGGCTTTGTGTTGTCGGCGAGCCACAATCCGGGGGGGGCAGACGGCGATTTCGGCATCAAATTCAACATCGCCAACGGCGGCCCCGCGCCAGAAGCCTTCACCGAGGCGGTGTTCGCCCGCACAAAGACCCTGACGGCTTACCGCATCCTCGACGCGAACGCCGCCGCGCTCGATTGCGGGGCATTGATGACCACGGAATTGGGCGCGATGACCGTGGAAATCGTGGATTCCGTCGCGGAGTACGCGGCGTTGATGGCGCGACTGTTCGATTTCGAGCGGATGCGCGACTGGCTGCGCACCCATCGCCTGCGGTTCGACGCCATGCACGCGGTTACCGGGCCGTATGCGCAGGCGATTTTGGGCGATGTCCTCGGGGCGCCGTCGGAATCGCTGCTGAATTGCACGCCGTTACCGAACTTTGGCGGCGGTCATCCCGACCCGAACCCCGTCCATGCGGCGGCGTTGTGGGCGCAGATGCACGCCAGCGATGCGCCAGATTTGGGGGCGGCCTCCGATGGGGACGGCGACCGCAATTTGATTCTGGGTGCGCGTTGTTATGTGACGCCCAGCGACAGCTTGGCGATTCTGCTGGCCAACGCGCACCACGTGCCGGGCTATCGGGACGGCATCGTGGGGGTGGCGCGGTCCATGCCCACGAGTCGGGCCGTCGATGCGGTGGCGGCGGCGTTGGGCATCCCGTGTTTCGAGACGCCGACCGGGTGGAAATTCTTTGGCAATCTCCTGGATCACGGACGGATTGCCCTGTGCGGCGAGGAGAGTTTTGGCACGAGTTCCCACCATGTGCGCGAGAAAGATGGCCTCTGGGCCGTGCTGTTTTGGCTGAATCTGCTGGCGGTGCGGGGCCAGTCGGTGCGGGAGATCGTCGACGATCATTGGCGGCAATTCGGGCGGGTGTACTACACGCGTCACGATTACGAGGGGGTCGATGGGACGGCGGCGGCGGCGTTGTTTACGACATTGCGCGACGTTTTACCGCGCTACCAAGGCAAGGTACTGGGCGGGCTGACGGTCACCCTGGCCGATGATTTTTCTTACCGCGACCCCATCGACGGCAGTGAAAGCCGCCAACAGGGCCTGCGGTTGGGGTTGGGAGACGATTGTCGGGTGATTTGGCGACTGTCGGGCACTGGCACCGTGGGCGCGACGGTGCGGGTGTACTTCGAGCAGATCGAACGGGACAAACGGCGGTTGCACGGAGATCCTCAGGCGATGTTGGCGGAGTTGATTCAGCTGGCCGAGGAAATCTCCCAATTGCGCCGCCGTTGTGGGCGACAGGCGCCAGACGTAGTGACGTAAAATTCAGGTTCCCTCACAAGCGTATCTAATCATCGTTAAAAGCGGCATCCAGACATCAGCGCAGACTATTTTCGATCTGCTAATGGGCGCGAACCGACCGCACAATCTGTTCGGCATCGCTCGGCAAGCTGCTGATGTACAGACGGCGGGCCGTGGAGACTTGGCCGTCGATTTCGCGCATCGATTCCACCACCGCAAAAGACCTCAAATCAGGCCATTTCTCTGGCGCAGCCAGACAGTGCAGATGTTCAAAAGCGAAGCAGCGACGGGTCTCTAAGCGACCGTGATTCTTCTCAACGCTCTCGCAAGAAGCTGTGCGGCGTCGCCCGCGGGTTCTGCAGAAAATCGTCATGGAAGTCTCGGATCGATTGGTCAACGCGCTGACCCTGTGCAGTACTGCGGCGCCCTTTAATTTGGCCCGCCGACTGGTCTTCTCATCGATGGCGACCACGCCGACCAAATGGGGAAATCAGGCGGCCACCCAGCATCTGAAGACTTCAGAAAAGCGTGGGGACCAATCAGACTTAAGAGACGGCCCATGGTGTCGTGAGACGGGATGCCGTGGGACAA
>DAIUCA010000013.1:0-29402 GCA_036846405.1 Candidatus Competibacteraceae bacterium | reverse complement strand
CCGCCGTCGCGATCGCCCGTCAACCAGGGCTGCCAGGCGGCGAGGCCCTTCAAGCTGTGGGCGGCGTAGGCGTCGTGATTGCCCGGCACCAGGCTCACCCGCTCGGGCGGCCCCAGGGTGTGGAGGAAATCGGCGACGGCGGCGTATTCCTGGGGCAGCCCGAGATTCGTCAAATCGCCCGTAATCACCAGGTGGTCAGGCGCTTCTCGGTGCAGCAGGTCGCGAAAGGCGATGAGCGGGGCCGCGCTGTAGTGATGTCGGCGGCGGAGCTGCCACGAGAGATAACCCAAGGCCCGTTTGTTGAATAATGCCGTGGGCGACACGCCGTTCAAGGCGGGCAGATGCAGGTCTGAAATGTGAAAAAATCTGAAGGACATGGGGCGACAGCTCGGGCAGCGACGGCGAAACAAACCGCCGACGAGGCCCATTGGGAACAATTTCATCGGCGACAGGCGTTGCAACAGGGTATTCGCGGGATGCAGCAGCGCCAAACGGCGCCCATGGACCCGCTCATGGCGGCGGTGCACGCGCGGTTCGGTTCACGGTTGCTGGCCTGTTTGTATTACGGCTCGACTCGCCGTTTGGCCGATCCCCGAGGGGGCCTGGTGGATTTGTACGCCGTGGTGGATCACTACCGCGGCACCTGGCGTTCGCCGTTAACGGGGCTGGCTAATTGGCTGTTGCCCCCCAATGTCATTTACCTCGAAACCCCCGATGGCCTGCGGGCGAAATGCGCGGTGGTGCGGGTGGACCAATTTCGCCGCCAAATGACCGCGTTACACCCCTATTTCTGGGGCCGCTTTAGTCAACCCTTCGCCCTGGTGTACTGGCGCACCGGTCTGGATCGCCAGCTCATGGAAATGTGCCAATGGCTGGCCGTGATGCAGTTTTTGCGGGCGAGCACGGCGCTCATGGCACCGGCGACGCCCTTCACCGCGGAGACCCTGTGGCGCACGGGGCTGGCGGCCAGCTACCACAGCGAGTTGCGGGCCGAACGCCACACGCGCCTCGACCAGCTCGCCCAGCAGGACTGCGCCGATTGGGCAACCCTCACCCAACTCGCGGCGCCCTTGCTGGGACTCGAACCCCAGGCCGACGGCCAGTGGCTCAGCCCGCTGGATCCCGAGGCGGTGGTGGCGGAACAGCGCCGCTGGCGATGGCGACGACGGGTAGGCGTCGTGCTTTCCCTGCTGCGGCTGATGAAAGCGGTATTCACCTTTGAAAACGCCGTCGATTACGGCCTGTGGAAAATCGCACGCCACACCGGCGAACCGCTGGTGGTGTCGGCGCGGGTCAAGCGGTGGCCGCTTATTTTTGGCTGGCCGGTGCTCTGGCGGCTCTACCGCCGAGGCCTGCTTCGTTGAAGCGATCAGTTGCGGCGAACGGAACGTTTGCCTGTGCTATGTTCCGCGCCGTTTTCTGGGCGGGCGAAGTGTGAAACCGATGGCCACCATCATTGCGATTGCGAACCAAAAGGGCGGCGTGGGCAAAACCACCACGGCGGTCAATCTGGCGGCGTGTATTGCGGATGCGAAGGTGCGTCGGCGGGTGCTGTTGGTGGATATGGACCCCCAGGGCAACGCCACCATGGGCTGTGGGGTAAACAAACACGCCCTATCCCTCACGAGTTACGACGTCCTGGTGGGCGATGCGGCCCCGCGGGATGCGCTGGTGTACGCGGAGGCGGCAAAAATCCAGGTGTTAGGCGCCAACGGCGATCTCACGGCGGCGGAAGTCGCGTTGTTGCGGGTGGATCAAGCGCCGTTTCGGCTCAAACAGGCCCTCGCGGCGCTGGATGACGACTTCGATTACGTGGTGATCGACTGTCCCCCGGCCTTGAATATGCTCACGATCAACGCGCTCACGGCAGCCCATGGCCTGCTGATTCCGGTGCAGTGCGAGTACTACGCCTTGGAAGGGCTGTCGGCGCTGCTGCACACGGTGGAAGACGTACGACGCACCACCAATCCGGCCCTGTTGATCGAAGGACTGGTGCGCACCCTGGTGGATTTTCGCCATCGTCTGGCGACGGAAGTGTCGGCGCAGCTCGAACAGCATTTTGCCGACACCCTGTACCGCACGGTGATCAACCGCACGGTGCGTTTAGCCGAGGCACCCAGCCACGGATTGCCCATCACGGTTTACGATCCCCACGGCAAGGGCGCCGAGATGTACCGCGCCCTCGCCACCGAACTGCTTCACCGCACCCGCCGTGAAGTGCGCAAAACCCAACGACGCATTGCGTGAGGCAACCATGAAACGACGGGGACTCGGTCGCGGACTCGAAGCGTTGCTCGGGGCGCGCAACCTGGTGAACGAAAACCGCCAATCGCCGCCCAGCGCCGCGTTGCGCGTGCTGGATATTTCCACCATCCAACCCGGGCGTTACCAGCCGCGACGGCATTTCGATGAGGCGGCCCTGCGAGATTTGGCCGAGTCGATTCGCGCCCAAGGCGTGATTCAGCCCATCGTCGTGCGGCCGCTGCCGGTGGAAGAAGGCCACGCGTCGGAGCGCTACGAAATCATCGCGGGAGAACGGCGGTGGCGGGCGTCGCAGATTGCGGGATTGGGCCAAATTCCGGCGGTGGTGCGCCAAATGCCCGAAGAAACTGCCTTTGCGGTCTCACTCATCGAAAATATCCAGCGCCAAGACCTGAACGCGATCGAAGAAGCGGTGGCGCTCAAACGGCTCATCGACACTTTCTCTCTCACCCACAAAGACGTGGGCGAGGCGGTGGGGCGGTCGCGCACGGCGGTGGCGAACCTGCTGCGGTTGCTCGACTTAGTAGATGGCGTGCAAGAGCTGGTGCGGATGGGGCATTTGGATGTGGGCCATGCGCGGGCGCTGCTAGCGCTGCCAAACGAGCGACAGCTTGAGGTGGCTCAAGCGGTCATTCGGCAAGCCCTCACCGTGCGGGCGACCGAATTACTCGTGCGGCGGCTCACAGAAACCGACCATCCTCCCAAAACTCTGCAAATCGATCCGAATATCGAAATTTTGCAAGACGATTTATCGGCAAAGCTCAACGCCCAAGTGCGCCTATTACACAGCGCATTAGGGCGTGGGAGATTAATCATTCACTACAATTCGCTTGACGAATTAGATGGAATTATTCAGCAAATTAGTAACACAAGAATTGACCCTGACAATGACCCACTTCTATAATCCGATCCGCTTTGAAATGACGCCTTTTCAGGCCCATCTTAAAATGCAGAGTCCTATTAAAAATGAGCGGTGCTAAAACCGTGATCTTTACCCTCGTTATTCAGGGTGCAATTACGCTTTTTGCAGCGCTCATTGGATTATTTGTCGCTAATTCGACAGCCGCGATTTCTGCGTTTTTAGGGGGCGGGATTCATTGCATTGCGACGGCGCTTTCGGGGATGCAGCATTTCTCAGCGCGTCCGGGGGCGACTCCCACAAAAATGCTTCAGGCATTCCTGTTTGCTGAACTCATAAAAATAACGATGACGGTGACTTTGCTGATGTTTGTCTTGCAACTCGAAACGCTCTCGCTACCACCGCTGATTCTCACCTTTATCGCTGTCGCGATGCTGGCTCCCTGGCTGGCGTTGCTGCTGACGGCTTCACGCTAAAATCCTACTAGAGGCGATCATGAGCGAACAAACCGCTTCCGGCTACATCATCCACCACCTAACAAATAACCAAATTGGCTCGGGTTTCTGGACAATCCATTTAGACACCATGTTCTTTTCGCTAGCCCTGAGCGTGTTGTTTGGCTATGGCTTCTACCGCATCGCGCAAAACGTGACGGCAGAGGTGCCTAGCGGCTGGCAAAACTTTGCCGAGATGATTCTCGACTTTGTCGATAAACAGGTGAAAGACACATTCCATGCGAAAGACCCGTTAATCGCCCCCTTGGCGTTATCTATCTTTTGCCTGGTATTTCTATGGAATCTCATGGACATGATTCCCGTGGATTTACTGCCCGCATTAGCCAGTTTAATCGGCATCAATTACCTCAAAGTTGTGCCATCGACCGACATTAACGCCACCTTCGCCCTGTCGCTGACGGTGTTTTTGTTGATTTACATCTATGGCTTTCGCTTCAAGGGATTTTTGGGATTTTTCAAAGATGTGCTCACCCATCCCTTTGGCAAGTATTTCGTGCCCTTCAACATTTTGATGCGCATCGTAGAAGACTTAGCCCGCCCGGTGTCGCTCGCATTGCGGTTGTTTGGCAACCTCTACGCTGGGGAACTTATTTTCATTCTGATCGCTTTGTTGCCTTGGTATCTCCAGTTCACCTTGAGTCTGCCCTGGGCCATTTTCCACATCCTCGTCATTACGCTCCAAGCCTTCATTTTCATGGTGCTGACCATTATTTATCTCAGCATGGCGAGCGAGACCCATTAAGACATTTCACCTTCCCTTTTCCATCCATCCCTCAAAATCAACGTAAAAACCCCTCGGAGGTACTTATGCAAGCCGCCCAAATGATCACCGACGTCCAAGTCATGACCGTGATCTCTGTTGCCCTCATCCTCGGTATTGGCGGTTTAGGCGCCGCTCTAGGCTTCGGCTTACTCGGCGGTAAATTCTTAGAAGGTGCAGCGCGTCAACCCGAACTCGCCCCCATGCTCCAAGTGAAAATGTTCATCGTGGCGGGTCTGCTCGACGCGGTGCCGATCATTGGCGTGGGTCTGGCCCTGTTCTTCACCTTTGCGAACCCCTTCTTAGGCCCTGTGCAGCAAGCCATAGAGCAGCACGGCACAGCGGTCACCGAGTCGGCTCAGCCATAAGCCCGATACTTGAGATCGCAACAGAGGAGGGTCGAGCGTGAATTTTAACGCCACGCTAATCGGCCAAATGATCAGCTTTGGAATGCTGGTGTGGTTCGTGATGAAGTATGTGTGGCCGCCGTTAATCGGCGCCATGCGCGAACGCCAGCAAAAGATCGCCGAAGGTCTCGCCGCCGCTGAACGCGGTTCGCGGGCCGAAGGGGTCGCCAAAACTGAGGCCGAAGCCTTAATTAAAGTCGCCCGCGCCAAGGCCGCTGACATCATTAGTCAGGCCCAAAAGCAGGCAAACGACACCATCGAAGCCTCTAAAGCCCAAGCCAAGATCGAAGGCGAAAAGCAACTCATGGCTGCCCGCGCCGAAATTGAACGAGAAATGGGCTTAGTTCGCGACCAACTGCGGACAAAGCTTGCCGGATTGGTCGTGTCAGGCGCTAGCAAGATTCTTGAGAAAGAAGTCAATGCGAAAACGCACGCCAAGTTAATCGACGACTTGGCAGCACAGTTGTAGTCATGGCCGAACTTGCAACCCTCGCGCGTCCCTACGCCCGCGCCGCCTTTGAGCAGGCCCAAGCCAATCCGGGCGGCCTCGCCCGCTGGTCGGCCATGTTGAACACAGCGGCTATGGTGGTAGCGGATGCACAGATGACAGCGTTCATTAAAAACCCGCAGCTCGATATGGCGAAAAAAGTCGAGTTAATCGTCGAGATTTGCGGGGATGCGTTGGATGAGGCCGCTCATCAGTTTCTTTTGGTGCTGGGCAAAAATGGTCGGCTGCTGGTGTTGCCGACCATCGTGCCGTTGTACGAACAGTTACGCGCCGATGCCGAAAAATCCGTGACTGCGACCCTCGTGAGTGCGATGGCCGTGCCCCCGGCGCAAGTCAGCAAGCTGGAAGCGGCGCTTTCCAAAAAATTACAGCGCACTGTGACGCTGACCGTTGACATTGACCCTACTTTGATCGGCGGCGCGGTGATTCGCGCTGGCGATTTGGTCATCGACGGTTCGGCTCGCGGGCGTTTGGCCCACCTCGACGCCGCATTGCGTCTCTAGGGAGCGAACATGCAATTAAATCCCAGTGAAATTAGTGAACTGATTCAGAAGAAAATCAGCGGCGTGCAGTTGACCGCTGAAGCCCGCACGGAAGGCACGGTGGTGTCGGTGTCCGACGGCATCGTCCGTATCCACGGCCTAGAACAGGTGATGTTGGGCGAGATGATCGAGTTTCCCGGCAGCGTGTTTGGCATGGCGCTTAACCTGGAACGGGATTCGGTCGGCGCCGTGGTGTTGGGCGATTACAAAGTGCTCAGCGAAGGCGATAAGGCCTTGTGCACCGGGCGCATTCTCGAAGTGCCCGTGGGCAAGGCGCTGTTGGGGCGGGTGGTCGATGCCCTGGGTCGTCCCGTGGACGGCAAAGGCCCCATCGACACCAACCTCAGCGCGCCTGTCGAGAAAATTGCTCCCGGTGTGATTGAGCGCCAGTCGGTGGATCAGCCGGTGCAAACCGGGCTGAAAGCCATTGACGCCATGGTGCCGGTGGGTCGCGGCCAGCGGGAGTTGATTATTGGCGACCGTCAGACGGGCAAAACCGCTGTGGCGATCGACGCCATCATCAACCAGAAAGGCACCGGAATTTTCTGTATTTACGTGGCGATCGGTCAGAAAAACTCGTCGATTGCCAACGTGGTGCGGCGGTTAGAACAGGAAGGCGCCCTAGAACACACGATTATCGTGGCGGCGGGCGCGGCGGATCCGGTGTCCATGCAGTTCATCGCGCCGTACTCGGGCTGCACCATGGGCGAGTATTTCCGCGATCGCGGCGAAGATGCGCTCATTGTGTACGACGATTTATCCAAGCAGGCCGTGGCGTATCGCCAAGTGTCCTTATTGTTGAAGCGGCCGCCGGGTCGGGAAGCCTATCCGGGGGACGTGTTCTACCTGCATTCCCGCCTGCTCGAACGGGCGTCGCGCGTGAATGCCGAGGAAGTGGAACGGCTCACCAACGGGGAAGTGAAAGGCAAGACCGGTTCCTTAACCGCCTTACCGATCATCGAAACCCAAGCCGGCGACGTGTCGGCCTTCGTGCCCACCAACGTGATTTCCATTACCGACGGCCAGATTTATTTGGAAACCGACCTGTTTAACGCGGGCATTCGGCCAGCGATTAACGCGGGTTTGTCGGTGTCGCGGGTGGGTGGTGCAGCGCAGACCAAAATCATCAAGAAGCTCGGCGGGGGGATTCGTCTTGCCCTTGCCCAATACCGCGAGTTGGCGGCTTTCGCTCAGTTTGCGTCGGATTTGGACGAAGCCACCCGCAAGCAGTTGGAGCGCGGTAAGCGCGTGACCGAATTGCTGAAGCAGCGCCAGTACAGCCCCATGTCGGTGGGCGAGATGGCGGCGAGTCTCTTCGCCGTGGATCGCGGTTTTCTCGACGATGTGGACGTAAAGCAGATCAGCAGCTTTGAGCAGAATCTGTTGGCGTTTATGAAGGCCAATTACGCCGATTTCATGGCGGATTTAGATAAAACCGGCAAGTACAACGACGAGGTCGAGGCGACGCTGAAAAAAGCGCTCACCGAATTTAAGACCACGGGCAGTTGGTAACGGAGTCAGGCGATGGCCGCCGGTAAAGAAATCCGCAATCAGATCAAGAGTATCAAGAGCACTCAGAAGATCACGAAGGCGATGGAAATGGTGGCGGCGAGCAAAATGCGCCGCGCCCAGGTTCGCATGAATGCCGCACGGCCTTATGCAGACAAAATCGCCCAAGTCATCAGCCACATGGCCCACGCACAGCCCGAATACCAGCATCCGTTTTTACAAGAGCGGACTGAAGTTCGGCGGGTGGGGTATTTCGTGGTATCCACGGATCGCGGGTTATGCGGCGGTCTGAATGCCAACCTATTCCGCGCCGTGTTGCAGCACCTGCGCCAGTGGCAAGGCCCAGAAGCCGCCAAGCGCGTGGACGTGGATGTGGCCACGATTGGCCAGAAGGCGTTGGTATTTTTTCGCCGTTTGAGCTTATGCAAGCTGGTGGCGAGTGACACCCACCTGGGCGATGTGCCGGACGCGAGCCGCTTATTGGGGCCGCTCAACGTAATGATTGATGCCTATCTCAACGGCCAGATCGACCGTTTGTTCTTGGTGAGCAACCAATTCATCAACACCGTGAGCCAAAAGCCGTTGATTTCGCAGTTGCTGCCCGGGATTCCGCCGATCGCTGCGGGAACCCAAGCGCCGGCGAGCAATTGGGATTACATCTACGAGCCGGACGCGAAGGAAATCCTCGATCTGTTGTTGATGCGCTACGTGGAAACGCGGGTGTATCGCTCGGTGGTGGAAAATATCGCGTGCGAAATGGCGGCGCGGATGGTGGCGATGAAAGCTGCTACCGATAACGCCGGCAATCTGATCAACGAACTACAACTCGTCTACAACAAGACCCGTCAAGCCGCAATCACCAAGGAAATCGCCGAAATCGTCGGCGGTGCGGCGGCGGTTTAACCGAGAGCGACTGAATTATGAGTGCTGGAAAAATTGTGCAGATCATCGGCGCGGTGATCGACGTGGAGTTCCCGCGGGGGTCAGTCCCCAAGGTATACGACGCGCTCACGGTGCCGAAAACCCAGTTGACCCTCGAAGTCCAACAGCAGTTGGGCGACGGTTTGGTGCGCACCATTGCCATGGGCGCATCGGAAGGGCTGCAACGGGGAACCGAGGTGATCAATACCGGTGAACCGGTGACGGTGCCGGTGGGCACGGGCACCTTGGGGCGGATTATGGATGTCCTCGGACAGCCCATTGACCACAAGGGGCCCGTCAAAACCGAGACCTTTGCCCCGATTCACCGCAAAGCGCCGGCCCTCGACGAGCAGTCGGGTTCGACGGAGCTGCTGGAAGTGGGCATTAAGGTGATCGACTTGCTCATTCCCTTTGCGAAGGGCGGTAAGGTCGGTCTGTTTGGCGGCGCCGGTGTGGGTAAAACCGTCAATATGATGGAATTGATCCGCAATATCGCTACCGAACACAGCGGCTTCTCGGTATTTGCCGGGGTGGGCGAACGCACCCGCGAAGGCAACGATTTCTACCACGAGATGAATGACTCCGGGGTGTTGGAAAAGGTGGCGCTGGTGTATGGCCAGATGAACGAGCCGCCGGGTAACCGTCTGCGGGTGGCCCTTACCGGCCTTACCATGGCGGAATATTTCCGCGATCAGGGATCAGACACCCTGTTATTCGTGGATAACATCTATCGCTACACCCTGGCGGGGACCGAAGTGTCCGCCTTGTTGGGGCGGATGCCGTCGGCGGTGGGGTATCAGCCCACCTTGGCCGAAGAAATGGGGGTATTGCAGGAGCGCATTACCTCTACGCGCACTGGTTCCATTACCTCGATTCAGGCGGTGTATGTGCCGGCGGATGACTTAACCGATCCCAGCCCGGCCACGACCTTCGCCCACTTGGACGCGACGGTGGTGTTGGCGCGGAGCATCGCGGAGTTGGGGATTTATCCCGCCATCGATCCGCTCGACTCCACCAGCCGTCAGCTCGATCCGTTAGTGGTCGGCCAGGAGCATTACGACACGGCGCGGGCAGTGCAGATGACCTTGCAGCGCTACAAAGAGCTGCGGGACATCATTGCCATTCTCGGGATGGACGAATTGTCGGAAGAAGACAAGCGCACCGTGTCGCGGGCCCGGCGGTTACAGCGGTTTTTGAGCCAGCCGTTCCATGTGGCGGAGGTGTTTAACAACGTGCCCGGGCGGTATGTGCCGCTGAAAGAAACCATTAAAGGGTTCCAAGGCATCGTGAACGGCGATTACGACCACCTGCCGGAACAGGCTTTTTACATGGTGGGCACCATCGAAGAAGCCGTGCAGAAGGCGGATACCCTCTAGGAGGGGCGTTATGGTCGACTTCAACACAGCCGCGAAACGCATGCAGGTCGATGTGGTGAGTGCGGAAAAAATGTTGTACTCGGGGGCCGCTGAGATGGTGACGGCGCCGGCGGTGAACGGGGAAGTGGGGATTTTGCCCGGACACTCCCAGATGCTATGCCGCCTACAACCGGGGCTTCTGCGGGTGCGCGTGCCCGGACAGGCCCAGGAAGAGACCATTTATGTGTCTGGCGGCATTCTCGAAGTGCAGCCCCACGTGGTGACCGTGCTGTCGGATACGGCGGAGCGGGCGCACGATTTGGACGAAGCAGCGGCCAATGAAGCGCGGCGGCGGGCTGAACAGGCCATGGCCGACCGGCAGATCGGTATGGACTATGCGCGCGCCCAGGCAGAGCTTGCCGAAGCCGTAGCACAGCTGCGCATCATCGAGCAGTTGCGTCGGGCGCGGAAATCGTAATCCGCCCCGCGATGTGTTTGGAAAGCCGCAGCAATGCGGCTTTTTTTGTGGCTATCGCAGCATTCGTCGCACCGGTAAGAATCTGCATTTTGCAAAACAGAGATCATCTATGACATTAGCCGTCGTTATTTTAGCCGCAGGACAAGGAAAACGAATGTTTTCCGAGAAACCGAAGGTATTACACGAAATTGGGGGGCAAAGTCTTTTGCGCCATGTGCTGGATCGGGCGAATGCCTTACAAGCCAGTCAGACCATCGTGGTGATTGGTCATGGTGGCGATGCAGTCAAAAAAGCCTTTTTTGGGGAGGAAAAGCTAGAATTTGTCGAACAATCGCCCCAGTTGGGGACAGGTCATGCGGTAATGCAGGCCATGCCGCTGCTGAATACCGAGATTAAACGGGTTTTGGTACTGTACGGCGATGTTCCCTTGCTTCCCTTGTCGTCGCTTAAAATGCTGGTGGATTCGCCTAATCTTGCCATTCTAACGACTGAACTGGTTGATCCCACGGGTTATGGCCGCATTGTGCGCTATGAAAATGGGTCAATAGCGCGCATTGTGGAAGAAAAGGATGCCGATGACGCCATTCGCCAAATCACGGAAATCAACACGGGAATTCTCTGTTTAGGGGCGGCAGACCTGGTTGAGTATCTACAAAGACTAGAAAATAAGAATGCTCAGGGCGAGTATTATTTGACAGACATCGTGGAAATTGCGGCGAATCGGGGAAATCACGGCATTGCGTACCGAATGGAACCGTCATGGGCCGCCATGGGCGTCAACAATCGCCGTCAGCAGGCGGAATTAGAACGGCATTACCAGTGGCAACAAGCACAGGATTTACTGGAAAAAGGGGTCACGCTGCTTGACCCGCAGCGGTTCGATGTACGGGGTACCGTGAAGGTCGGTAGAGACGTAGTGATCGATGTGAATGTCGTGTTGTCGGGCACGGTAGCATTGGCAGATGGCGTGGTGATTGGTGCAGGCTGCATTATCCATAATGCCATTATCGGTAAGGGGAGTCAGATTTTGCCGTATAGCGTGGTCGATGGCGTAAAAATCGGGGAACATGGCCGCATTGGCCCCTTTGCTCGTCTGCGACCGGGCACGATTCTCGGCGATCGGGTGCATATCGGCAATTTTGTGGAAGTAAAAAATTCTCAGATTGGCGCCGAAAGTAAGGCGAATCACCTAAGTTATTTGGGCGATGCGCAGATTGGCGATAGGGTCAATGTGGGCGCGGGCAGCATTACCTGTAATTACGACGGCGTTCACAAGCACCAGACCATTATCGAAGACGGCGTATTTATCGGTTCAAATACGGCGCTGGTCGCACCCGTCCGCGTTGGGGCACAGGCGGTCATTGGGGCGGGGTCGGTCATTACCAAGGCGGTTCCCCAGGGCATGTTGGCATTAACGCGGGCGGTACAAAAGATGCTGCCCTGGCGCAAGCCAACCGAGTAATAGTATAGAAAAACGGTTGATTCCCTACATGAGCCGCATTTTAACGGTTTTAATGCGGTGATGGCCCGTTTCCATGATTTCCACCCCATAGCTGAGGAGTTCTAAACAGGTGCCTGGCGGGGGAATGGCTTCGGTGGTCTCCAAAATGAGGCCACCGAGGGTTTTGGGGCCATCCGTGGGCAAGTTCCAGTTCAAGGCGCGATTCAAGGCGCGAATGGTAATGCCGGCATTAATCAGGTAACTGCCATCGATTTGTTTCTTGATTTGGCGGTTATTCGGGGAATTGGCGAATTCGCCGACGATTTCCTCCAATAAATCCTCCAGGGTAACGAGGCCCATGACATCGCCGTACTCATCGACGACGAGGCCAATTTGTTGGCGATTCTGCTGCAAATTGACGAGTACGCGGTGTAAGGGCGTGCCTTCGGGAATGAAATAGGGTTCTTGGAGCAGCTTTTCGAGCTGTTCTTCGTTGAACTGCTGACTGTGGATCAAGCGCACCACCTGGCGCATGTGGAGGAAGCCGGAGACCTGATTCAGGTCTCCGCGGTAAACCGGCATGCGCGTGTAATGGGTTTGGGCCAACTTGGCGACATTGCGCTCCCAAGGATCATCCAAATCCAGGCCGACCACCTCGTTGCGAGGCACCATGATGTCTTCCACGGTGGCAGCGTCCAAATCGAAGATGCTCAAGAGCAATTTTTGGTGTTCGCGGGGAATCAGGGCGCCTGATTCCAAGACCACGGTCCGCAGCTCCTGCATGCTGAGATGGGCGTTTTGATCCCGGGGCTGGTGGATTCCTAAGGGCTTGAGCGCCAGATCCACCACGGAGTTGAGCGCCCACACCAGGGGGGCAAACAGCCACATGAGGGGGGCGATAATGGTGCTGGCGGGATAGGCCACCTGCTCGGGCCGCAGCGCTGCCACGGTTTTCGGCCCGATTTCCCCAAAAATAAGCAATACGATGGTGAGTAAAACGGTCGCAATGGGGATGGCTGCGTCACCACCTAGCTGGAGCGCGATCACGGTCGCGATGGCAGCGGCGGCGGTATTGACAAAGTTATTGCCGATGAGAATGAAGCCTAGTAGGCGGTCGGGGCGGTCGAGCAGCCGCAGGGTGCGTTTGGCGGCGGCGTCGCCTTGGCGGGCGCGATGGCGCAGACGATAGCGGTTCAGCGACATCAAGCTCGTTTCAGCACTAGAGAAAAACGCTGAAATAAAAATTAGTAAGATCAATAAGATAACGAGAAAAAACAGCGTCCAGTCGTTCAACGACAGACATCCTCAACAGTGAACTGTCCCGAATTGTAGCCAGAAATCACGAGCGTTGTAGCCAGAGTTCGAGAACCAAACGGCTGCCAAAGTAGGCAAGCGCGAGTAAACCAAAGCCGCTTAGGGTCCAGCGGGCGGCATAGCGGCCGCGCCAACCGAATTGTCGCCGTCCCCACAGTAAGACCGCGAAGACGATCCATGCGAGTAAGGTAAACACGGTTTTATGGGCGAGATGTTGGGCAAATAGATCGCGAACAAACAATAGGCCGCTGAGTAAGGCCAGAGAAAGAATAATAAATCCCACGGTGATGAGTTGAAAAAGTAGGGATTCCATGGCGGTAAGCGGCGGTAGGTATCGTATCCAGCCGCCCAGCTGTCGTTGTCGCAGGCGCCGATCTTGAGCCGCGAGCAGGATGGCTTGCAATGCTGCCAACGCCAGTAAGGAATAAGCGGTTATCGATAGAATGATGTGGATTTGTAAGGGCCAAGCCAAGATATTTACTTGGTTGCTCGGAAATATGAGGGCAAGGAGAATAATGAGCGCGTTAAGCGGTAGCAGTAAGAGGCCAAGCAGCTCGAAGGGCAGCCAAGCCGCGAGAGCCAGTAAGGAAAGTCCCATGAGGAATCCAGACAGGGATAAAGTATGGAAAAAAGCCAGATTCAGCCCATTGGGACTATAAATCGTCAAAAATAGCCAGCCGGCGTGGCAAATGAGGGTCAAGGCGAGCGCGCGCCACAGCCATTGACGCCCCACGACGGGACGCTGTAATCGCCAGCCAAAAATGCAACTGCTGCTTAGGTACAGTAGGACGGTCGCGCCGCCGAGAGTGAGGATCATAGGGTCACGCGGTGGGGCGAAAAATTTGAAGGATCATCATAACGGCCTCGTTGTGACGGCCCATTTTGCACTGTCGGAGTCGATTTCCATGTTTAGTCAGCTTAGTCAGCGATTGCTCAGTTCGATCAATAAGTTACGCGGCCAAGGCCGTCTCACGGAGGACAACATTAAGGACGCCCTGCGGGAGGTGCGCATGGCCCTGTTGGAGGCCGATGTGGCCCTGGCGGTGGTGAAAACCTTTATCGAACAGGTGAAAACCCGCGCCATTGGCCGCGAGGTGTTGGAGAGTCTGAATCCCGGTCAGGTGTTTATTAAGGTGGTGCATGAGGAACTGGTGCATCTCATGGGGGACACCCACGACCAATTGCAGCTTTCCAGTCAAGGTCCGGCTGTGGTGCTGTTGGCTGGCTTGCAGGGGGCAGGGAAAACCACCACCGCCGCCAAGTTGGCCCGCTGGCTCCAGGCGCAGCACAAAAAAGTGGCGTTGGTGAGCGTGGATGTGTACCGCCCGGCGGCCATCGAACAGCTGGCGCGCCTCGCGAAAGACAGCGAATTGCTTTGTTTCCCCAGCCAAGCCAGCGAACGCCCCCTCGACATCGCCCAACGGGCCGTGAACGAGGCGCGCAAACAGCAAATAGATGTGCTCATTGTGGATACCGCAGGCCGCCTGGCCGTAGACGAGTCCATGATGGCGGAGATTGCCGCGCTCCATCAGGCGTTATCGCCCACGGAAACCCTGTTTGTGGTGGATGCCATGACTGGCCAAGACGCGGCCAAAACCGCTCAGGCCTTCAACGAAACCCTGCCGTTGACCGGGGTGATTTTGACCAAGGCCGACGGGGACGCTCGGGGTGGGGCGGCGCTTTCGGTGCGCTTTGTGACCGGTAAACCCATTAAATTCGTCGGTACCGGCGAGAAAACGGCGGCGCTGGAAGTGTTTCATCCGGAGCGTATGGCCTCGCGGATTCTCGACATGGGGGATGTGCTGTCCCTGGTGGAGCAGGTGGAACAGCGCATCGACAAGGACAAGGCCGAGCAGCTGGTGAAGAAAATGGCCAAGGGCAAGGGCTTCACCCTGGACGATCTGAAGGCCCAGATGGAACAGATGATGGCCATGGGGGATTTGGGCGATCTCATGAAGATGCTGCCCGGCGGGGGGCAACTGCCTGCCGCCATGAAGGGGGTGGACAGCCACAAGGAAATGAAACGCCTCATCGCCATCGTGAACTCCATGACGCCCCAGGAGCGGCGCTTTCCCGACACGATCAACGGCTCGCGGAAGCGGCGGATCGCCAAGGGGTCCGGTACCCAAGTGCAGGATGTGAACAAGCTGCTGAAGCAATTTCAGCAGATGCAAAAAATGATGAAGAAAATGACCCAAGGCGGGGGATTGGAAAAATTAATGCGGTCATTTGGTGGCAAACTGCCGCCCATGCGTTGAGCCGCTTCCCAATACGTTCCCTTCCCTGTCCTTGAGAAAATTCTATGAAAGCCATGTTTTGCGCCCTCGTCCTCGCCATGACCCTAACGGGCTGTGCCACCGTCGGCGCGCCGTCGTCTGCGCGTGACGCCGCACCGCGCACGGGGCCGTTTGATGCGGTTGCTGGAGGCTATGGCGCCGTCGTGCCCACGCCGGTGCGACGGGGGGTGGGCAACTTTTTTAACAACGTGAGCGAGCCGCAAACCACGGTGAACGCCCTGTTGCAGGGCAAACCCCAGCGGGTCGCCGAAAGCGCCAGCCGCTTTGTGTTGAACACCACCTTTGGGGTAGTGGGCCTGTTCGATGTGGCGGCCGGCATGGGGTTACCGCGCCAGGTGGAAGATTTCGGCCAGACCCTGGGCTATTGGGGCGTGCCGTCGGGGCCGTATTTCGACGCGCCGCTCTTGGGGCCCACCACGGTGCGCGACGCCACGGGGATGGCGGTGGATGCCCTCGTGATTCCCAATCCGCTGACCCTGGCCCTCGACCCGCCCATTGGGGTCACCGTGGGATTGTTTGGGCTGCGTGTCGTGAATCGACGGTCTCTCGACCTCACCGACGGCGTGGTCGCCGCCCAGCCGATGACGCCCGACGAACGGCGTGCGGCATATCTGGCCGAGCGCGAACGATTGATTCGCGACGCGCCCACGCCGTAGCAGGCGCGGCTTGTGCCTTGCTGAGTGGCTGACGCGTAACTACTCGGGTGGTCGTAACTCAGTTGGTAAACAAAGGATTGAACTAGTTGACCTTTGCACCCGAGCTGCATCTGGCAAAATAACTGCTCGATCAGCTCAATGAGTTGCAAGTAGCGCAAAAAAATGGCGGCTGCCGCAAAAGGCCTAAATCATTGTTTTTTATGGCATTTAACTACCTGAGTAGTTACGCTGACACCATCCCACCGCGAGCCAGACGGCCATGTTTTCTTTCCTCTTCCGCTTTATCGCCGCCCAACAAACCCTGGATCAGGCCATCGACGCCGTGGTGCGCATCGACCATCGCAACTGCGTGACCTACTACAACGCCGCTGCCGAACGGCTGTGGGGATGGCAGCGCCACGAGGTGATGGGCCAAAACGTGAAAATGTTGGTGCCCGCGATGTACCAGGCGAACCACGACCGCTATGTGGACAGCCACCGCCAGGGCGGCGAAGACAAAATCGTCGGTACCAGTCGGGAAGTGCCCTTGCACCGCAAGGATGGCCGCGTCATTTGGGTGTCGCTGGCCCTGTCGAAAACGGTGTATTGGGGACGCCAGGGTTACACCGCCATGCTGCGGGAGGTCACCGCCGAGCGCGAAACCCGCGAAACCATGTACCAGGTGCTCGAACAGGCCCTCGACGCCGTGGTGAGCATCGACGAGCGCAACCAGGTAACCTTTTTCAACGCCGCCGCCGAGGCGCTGTGGGGCATCGAGCGCGATGCGGTGGTGGGGCGCAACGTGAAAATGCTGGTGCCCAAAGAAATCCAAGCGCGCCACGACAACTATGTGAACGCCAATCGGCGCACGGGCGTGGATAAAATCGTCGGCACCAGTCGCGAAGTCGTGATCGAGCGCCCTGACGGTGATCAACGCTATGCCACCTTGGCGCTCAGCAAGGTGCAATTGGAACAGCGCATCATTTACACCGCGTTCCTCCGAGACATCACCGATCTGGTAGCCCAACGGGAGAAAATGCGTTTGCTCTCCCTGGTGGCCGACGAAACCGATAATTCGGTGGTGATTACCAATCCGGAAGGCCGTATCGAATATGTCAATCGGGGCTTTGAACGGCTCACGGGCTATCCCATGGCGGAGGCCATGGGCCAGAAACCGGGACAGCTGTTGCAGGGCCGCCACACTGACCCCGAGACCGTCAAACGCATTCGCCAAAAGTTGGACGCACGGGAGCCGTTTTACGAAGAAATCCTCAATTACAACCGCGACGGCCATCCCTACTGGATTTCCCTCGCTATTAATCCGGTCTTCGATGTTCGGGGCCAGCTCAAGCAGTTCGTATCGGTACAAGCCAACATCACCAGCACCAAAACCCTGGCCCTAGAACACAACGTGCGATTCGCGGCGATTCGCCGGTCCACGGCGGTGGCGGATTGGTCGGTGGATCAGGGCCAGATCGTCGATGTCAGCCCGGTGCTCATGGAGATTTTGGGAGTCGACCAATTGGCGGCAGCGAGCGAACGGCTGCGGGATCTCTTCCAAGAAGTGACCCAAGACGGTCACTGGGCGGAGCTGCAACGGGGCGTGGCGGTGCAGTGGGAACGCCAACTGAGCGCGGCGGATGACACGCCCCGCTGGCTGCGGGTCACGTTTAATCCCATCGCCGATGTGGAAGGGCAATTGCGCAAAATCGTGCTGTACGCCACGGATACCACCAGCCAACACACCACCTTGGCGCGGATTCACGCGGTGGTGCGCACCATCGACGGCTTGGCGTCGCAAACCAATTTGCTGTCCCTGAACGCGGCGATTGAAGCGGCCCGTGCCGGTGAGAGCGGTCGGGGTTTTGCCGTGGTGGCTGCCGAAGTGCGCAATCTGGCCAGTCGTTCCGCCGCCTCGGCTCGGGAAATCGGCCAGATGTTGAACGAACGGGCCAACTGATGGGGTGGCTAGGGCCGTGGCTCGAGGTGGGCCTGGGGCTGTTGAGTCGCTGCCCACTCCCTTGGCTCCACGGGATCGCCCAGGTGATCGGCTACAGCATGGCCAGCTGGCCCCTGCGCCTGAACCGCGTCATCGCCGCCAATCTCGCCCGCGTGTTTCCCCAGCTCCCCGACCGCCAGCGCCGTGCTCTACATCGGCGCACTTTGGCTGAACTGGCGAAAGCGGTCTTGGAATTGAGCCACTTTTGGCAAGCAGACGAACGCGCGTTGTGGCGTCGATTGCGGGTGACCAACGAAGCCCAATTTCGCGCGGCCGCCGTGAATGGCGCGGTATTAATCACGCCCCATTGGGGGGCGTGGGAATTGGCCGGTTTATATGCTAGTCGCCATTATCCCATGATGATTTTGCAGCGGGAAAATCGCCTGGGATTCACGGCCTTCTTGGCGAAATACCGGGGGCGATTTGGCGGCGTTGTCGTCAATGCCAACGCCGCCGGCCTTAAACAGCTCCTCGCGGCCTTAAAGGCCAAGCAAATCATCGGGTTACTGCCCGACCAGGTGCCACCCCAGGCCCAAGGCATTTGGGCCGATTTCTGTGGCCAATCGGCGTACACCAGCCCCCTCGCCGTTCGCCTGGCCCAGCGGTGTCACGTGCCCTTAGTGCTGCTCACCGCCCGACGCTTAGGCGGCGGTCGCTATCACTTGGATTTCCAACTCATCGACGGGGCCGCCCCCCTGGAAGACGCGGTGCAGCGCATGAACGACGCCATGAGCCACCTCATCCTCGACTGCCCCGCCCAGTATTTGTGGAGCTACAACCGCTTCAAATCGCCGTCGGCGGTATCGGTGGTGGGTTTTTCTGCCACCAAATAGGCCACCTGCCGCAGGCCGCGGGCCACATCGCCGACGCGCCCCGCTTCGCCGTAGGCCCGCACGGTTAACCCCGCAAACAAGCGCAATAATTCGTTTTCTTCGAGCAAAAACTCGGGGTTGGTGGGGCCGATGGTGGGGTCTTTTTGGCGCGTGAAGGTCTCGTAGAACAGCAGCCCTCCAGGCCGCAATGCCGCCATCAGGGCCGGCGCTGCGGGGCGGTACAAAAAGCGTCCCACGACGATCACGTCAAAAGCCGCTGTCGGCAGGGGCGTTTGGGTCACATCGCAAACCACCGCGTCGATGGGGAGCTGTTGGGCTGCGGCTTCGCGCCGAAGCCGCTCGATGGCAACGACGGAAAAGTCCCAAGCGGTTACGACAAAGTTGTTGCGTGCAAGCCACAATGCCTGTGCGCCCAAGCCGCAGGCATAGTCCAAGGCGGTGCCTTTCGAGGGCAGCAAATAATCATAGGCGGATAGCGCCACAGAAATTGGCGGTAAATCAAGGGAGTTGCGGTGTTTCGCATCCCATTTTTCCACGGCATCTTGGTTCGTCACGGCGTTAATTTTGGCTAAATAAATCGCCGTCATAGACAAAATTTCGCAGCAATTCCACAATGGATTTCCCAATTTGGGAACAAAACCACAGTTGTGGTTTTTTTAACAACAAACTGATTTGATGAGGTCGATACCGATGTTAATGAACACTCGTTTACTCACCGTCTGTGCCGTGGTGGTGCTCGCCAGTGGCTGTGCCAACAACGCCCAAATGGACAAAATTCAAGCCGATGTGACCACCCTGCGCGTCGATGTGGACGCCCTGCGCGGCTCGAGCGCCAACACCCAGCGCACCGCTGAACGCGCTTTGGCTACCGCCGAAGAAGCCCAGCGCACCGCCGCCGATGCCCTAGCCCGCGTGCAAGAAACCGAAGAAAAGCTGAATCGCGCGTTCCGCCGCTCCATGCTGAAGTAATTTGCGGGCGAATCAGATCGCCTGATTGAAGGCGAACCCTGTTTTGGCGTACCTAAAGCCGCTTTCACCTAGCGGCTTTTTTTATGTCTCGTCACCCGTTGTTGTTGGCCCTCTGGGCTGCGCTGCTTCTCGGCATCGGCGCCAATCTCCAAGGCGTGTGGTTATTCGACGAGGACGAAGGCAGCTTTGCCCAAGCGAGCCTCGAAATGGTGAACACCGGGGATTGGATTCGCATTTCCTTGGATGGCGAATTACACCATCACAAACCCATTTTGATTTATTGGCTACAAGCGACCGCTATTACCCTGTTTGGGGCGCACGAATGGGCGGTTCGTCTGCCGTCGGTGATCGCCGCTGTACTGTGGTTAATCGCGCTCATGGGCTTTATTCGACAGCCCTCCGAATTGGCCCTGCACATCGGCATGGCATTAACTACCAGTCTGGGATTTGTACTCATCGGACGGGCTGCCACGGCGGACAGTTTATTAAACCTGTTTTTGTGCCTCACGCTGTTCGCCATGTACCGCTGCTTTACCCAAACCAACGCCCCCAAATGGCCGGTGTTTTTGTGGATGGGGCTGGGCGTGCTGACCAAAGGCCCGGTGGCCATCGTCATTCCCTTCATCGTGAGCGGCCTGCTGTGGACCACCGCCGGGCGGGGGCGAGAATGGCTCGGGAATCTCGTGGATTGGCGCGGCTGGCTCGTGTTTTTGCTGGTGTTGCTCCCCTGGGGTAGCGCGATTTATGCGCAGCTCGGCCTGGGCTTTTTCACCGATTTTCTCATGGTGCATAACCTCCAACGCTTCACCACACCCTTCCAGGGCCATCAAGGCAGCGTGCTGTATTACCTCTGGGTGTTGCCGCTGATGTTATTGCCCTGGAGTGGATTATTACTGGCCTTGCCGTGGAAAAATCTCATTCGAGCGCCCATCGATCGCTTTTGCCTCATTTGGTTTTTGACGGTTTTTATTCTGTTTACCCTCGCCCAAACCAAACTGCCCCACTATTTGATTTACGGCATGACGCCAATTTTAATTTTATTCGTCCGCCACACGGCCCATTTAACCCATCGCTGGTGGGCATTGCCCGGCCTGTTGGGATTTGCCCTATTCGCCGCCTTACCCTATTTGTTGGGCCAATTCGTGCGCCCAACCGACGCGCGCATTCACGAAGCCGAATTAGTCGCCCGCGCCTTAGCTATTTTTGAAACCCATCAGTTATCGCTCGTGGCCCTCGGGTTTTTGTTGGCCGCCGGCCTCATCGCCGCGACCGGATCTTGTGGTGTCTTCAAACGACTGGCGCTCATGGGCCTCATGCAAAACGCTTTTCTTTCTTTCGTACTGCTGCCCCAACTGGCCGCCATCCAACAACAGCCCATCGTGGAAGCCGCCCGCCTGGCGGCCCACCAGCCCACCGTGGCCTATCGCACCGTGCTGCCGAGCTTCAGTTTCTACCGCCAACAGCCCACGCCCCGACGACTGCCGGCCGTGGGCGAATGGGTGTTTTTGCGGGCCGACAAGGTCGCCGCCTTACAACGGGAATTGCCCACCGCCACCTGGCGCACCCATTACGCCCAAGGCGGCATTCGCCTGCTGGAGCGCCTGCCGTGAATCCATCGGCAGTACGGCCAGAGACCGTCGAAGAATCGGCCAAAATCCAGCAATTACTCGATTTATCGGTGATTTTGCTGGCCATCGCCCTCGGGCTGTACTGCGCCGACGGCTATCACGCCGCCTTCGCCGCGCTCAATCCCCTGGCGATCCATGCGCCCTTGCTGTGGCTCACCTTGACTGATATGGGCGACACCCTGTTTGCGCTGACGATACTCCTGGCATTTCCCCAAAATCCCCGATTTTTTAATGTTTGCTTGCTAACGCTCGTGATCGCCACTGTATTGGTGCACGGTACAAAATGGTCGGTCGATTCATTACGTCCCCCGGCTGTGGGCACAGAAGTGGTGATATTAGGCAAATCCCATGACCGCCAGAGCTTTCCTTCCGGCCACAGCGCCACGGCCTTTGCCTTATTTGCCTTGGCTTTCCTGACGGTTCACCAAAAATTCTGGCAAATCATCGGATTACTGTTGACGGTAGGCATCGCGCTCAGTCGCGTCATGGTCGGCGTTCATTGGCCTATCGACTGTCTCATCGGCGCCGCCCTGGGAATCCTCGCCGTCTTGCTCGCCATCGGTACACAGCGGCAATTTCCATTACCCACTGTCGTTTCTCATTACTTTGTGGCGATTCTCGTGATTTGCGCCTTTTTTCTGGCCACCCAAACGCCCCAAGGATGGCCCTGGCTGTACGCCGTAACGGCAATCGCTGCGCTTACTACCTACTACAGTCGGGAAATGATTGAAAACTAAGGAAAACTTCCCGTTTGCCTGGGACGGTACCGCGCTGGCTTGTCCGGTACCGATGAATTCGTCACAGAACAGCAACGAAAAACCTCTAGGGTGAGTCGGGAAACGCGATCTGGCGTTTTTCCGATTTCGATGACCAACGAGGGAATATCCCGTGACCCAATCCGTGTCCCTGTGGCTGCGCTCTGTGACCTGTGCCCTGCCGTTTTTGGTGGCGGTGCCCGCCTTTGCCCAGAACTTCACCCTGCAAATTTTCCATGCCGGCGACCAGGAAGCCGGAGTGCCGGCGATTCAAGACGCCCCACGATTCTCGGCGGTGCTCACCCGCCTGCGTCAGGAAAACCCGACGCTGCCCACCCTGACCCTCGGCTCCGGGGATGCCTACATTCCCGGCCTGTTTTTCTCCGCCAGCGCCGACAGTTCCTTACAGCCCTTACTCGGTAAGGTGGGTGCGGGGCGGGCGGACATCGTCATCCAAAACAAACTGGGCTTTCAGGCCATTACCTTCGGCAACCACGAGTTTGATTTTGGCACGGCGAGCGTCAAAAGCCTGCTGGCCGTGGATGGCGCCTACGTGGGGGCCCAATTTCCGTACTTGAGCGCCAACCTGGACTTTTCCCCGAATGCCGACCTGAATCCCCTGGTGGTCGCGGATGGTCAAGACGGCAGCACCCTACGCAACGCCATTGCCAAACACGTGTTTTTCACCGTGGGGGGCCAGCGGGTCGCCGTGATCGGCGCCACCACGCCCACCTTGGCCAGCATTTCGAGCTCCGGGAATGTGGGGATTTTGCCGTCCAGGAATGCCGACAATGTGGCCCTGGCCGCCGAGCTACAGCGCACAGTCGATGCGGTGAAGGCCACGGGGGTTAACAAAATCATCCTCATGACCCACATGCAGCAGCTCGCCATCGAGCGGGCCTTAGCTACCCTCATGCGGGATGTGGACGTAATCATTGCCGGCGGCAACCACGGGGTGAACGCCAACAGTAATCGTCCGATTCGTCAGGGAGATCAGGTGGTGGGGCCGTATCCGGAACTGTTCACCAACGCTGGGGGTGAACCCCTTGCCCTGCTGAACTGCGCCAGCAACTACAAATATGTCTGCCGCTTCATCGCCGAATACACCTCCACCGGCGTTTTGGTGCCCAGCTCGATCACCGTGGAAAACAGCGGCGCGTTTGCGACGGATGCGGCGGGCGTCACCGCCGTGGGCGGCGATGTGGCTCGGGATGCCGATCCAGACATCGTGGCCATCGCCAACGCCATCAATGAAGTGATCATCGGGCTAGAAAGCAGCATTTTTGGCCGCAGCACCGTGTATTTGAACGGTCGGCGGGCGTCGAGCGACCGCTTTGGCGGGGTGCGCCAGGAAGAAACCAACCTGGGCAATCTCACCGCCGACGCCAATTTGTATCTGGCGCAGCTGGCCGATCCCACCACCACCCTGTCCATCAAGAACGGCGGCGGGATTCGGGATCAGATCGGGCGGGTGGTGTCTCCCGCCGGCTCCACGAGCGCAGACGACGTGGTGTATCTGCCGACGGAAGCGGTGCCCGACGCGGGCAAGCAGGAAGGCGATATTTCGCAAACCGACATTGCCAACTCCCTGCGCTTCAACAATGGCCTCACGGTGCTCACGGTGACGGCGACCGAGTTGAAAGCCCTGGCCGAACACGGCGTGGCGGCGTCGGGTGGTTCGGCGACGCCGGGGCGGTTCCCCCAAATCGGCGGCTTTGCCTTCAGCTTTGATTTGACCCGCGCGGCGGGCAATCGAGTGCGCACGCTGCGGGTGTTCGACAGCAATGGCGCAGAGCCCGGCGGCGCGTCGGATGTGGTGGTGGAAAACGGCCAGGTGGTGGGCAACCCCAACCGCACCTTCCGCCTGGTGACCCTCGGCTTCTTGGCGGATGGGGGCGACAGCTACCCGTTCCCCCAAACCAATCGGGTGAACCTCACCGCCGAAAACACGCCGGTGACCGGGGGCGACACCTTTGCGGCCGTGGGCTCCGAGCAGGATGCCCTCGCGCGGTACCTGCGGGCGCAGTTCGACGCCAATCGCCCGTTTATGCAGGCCGACACCCCGAGAGCGTTGGACACCCGCCTGCAAAACCTGGCCGCGCGGGAAGACACCGTGGCCGAGGTGCGTTCGCAGCTGGAAGGTTTGGCCGTGCGGGCGGTCGTGAACCCGGGCGATAACCTGTTGATTGGCGGCTTCATCATCGACGGCCCCAGCATGAAGCGGGTGGCGATGTCGGCGAAGGGCCCATCTCTGACGGCGGCGGGCATCACCACCCCCCTGGCGGATCCGCAGATTCAGCTGGTACAGGCGGGCACGGTCATCGCCACCAACGACAACTGGGCGACGGATGAAAACAGCGGCGTGTTGACGGCGTTGAATCGGGCGCCCACCGATGCGCGGGAAGCGGCGTTGGTGCGCGACTTAATGCCCGGCGCCTACACCCTGCTGGTGACTGGCGCGGATGCCACGTCGGGCGTTGCCCTGATGGAGATTTACGATGTGGGCGTGTTGGACGGCGTGACGCGGCTGCGCGGTTTAGCGGCGCGCGGCCTGGCCGCACCAGGCGACATCAGCCTCATTGGCGGTGTGGCCCTGCGCGGTGCGGGAATGAACACGCTCGTCATCACGGCCCGCGGCGTTTCCATGGGGAACATCGGCACCGCCACGCTCATCGCCGACCCGCAGATGGTGCTGTCGCAGCTCATGGGCAACAGCGCGATGGTGCTCACGAGCAACGACAACTGGACCACGAGTCCCGCCCAAGACGCCCTGGGTTCTTTGGGGCTGGGACCGACGGAATCGGGCCTCGTAATTGATCTCGCGTCGGGGAATTACACACCGGTGGTCTCGCCGGTCGCCAATACGGCCCAAGGCGTGACCCTCCTCGAAATCTACGAACGGCCATAACCCCCAGGGCGGCGGCCGGCTGGGCTGCCGCTCAAAATTTCGCAAAATCGCAACATATCGCGTCATTTTCGTCACACAACTGCAACTTCCAACCCCTAGCTTTAGGACTTGTGTCGGGGCGTCCCACGGGGCCTCCCGACCTGCTAAAACCCTCAATCCAACGGAGATCCTCCATGTTCAAACAACTCTCTCTCGCTGTTGCCGTGGCCTTAGCTGCGGGTGTGGCGCAAGCCCGCGACACCATCAGCATCGTGGGTTCGTCCACCGTATTCCCGTTCTCCATCACCGTGGCGGAACAGTTTGGCAAAGCGACGACCTTCGGCACGCCGAAAGTGGAAGCTTTGGGCACGGGCGGCGGCTTTAAGGTCTTCTGCGCCGGCGTGGGTGCCCAACATCCCGACATTGCCAACGCGTCTCGCGCCATCAAAGACGGCGAAATGGCGGATTGCAAAAAGAACGGCATTACCCCGGTGGAAGTGCTCATTGGCTTCGACGGCCTGGTGATCGCCAACTCCAAAGAAGGCGCGCCTTTCGCCTTGACGCGGGAACAGGTGTTCTTAGCCCTCGCTAAGCAGGTGCCAAATCCCAAGGGCACCGGCCTGATTCCCAACCCCCACCAGCGTTGGAACTCCATCGGCAAGGGCCTGCCGTCGTCGATGATCGAAGTGCTCGGCCCACCCCCCACCTCCGGCACCCGCGATTCGTTCGTGGAACTCGTGATGGAACCCGGCTGTGACGCCGTCATGAAATCGGCGGGCCTCAAGCTCGACAAAAAGCAGCACGCCGAAGTGTGCAAAACCCTGCGGGAAGATGGCCGCTTCATCGAAGCGGGCGAAAATGACAACCTCATCGTGCAAAAGCTGAAGGTGACCCCCGCGGCCGTGGGCATTTTTGGGTACAGCTTCTTTGAAGAAAACCGCGACACCATCCAAGTGGCCAACATCGACGGCGTGACCCCCAGCATGGATACGGTGGCCGATGGCAGCTATCCCGTGTCGCGTCCGCTGTTTTTCTATGTGAAGAAAGAGCATGTGGGCACGATTGCTGGCCTGAAAGAGTTTGTGACTGAGTTTCTGAGCGTCAAAGCCAGCGGCGACGAAGGCTACTTGACAGAGCATGGCCTGGTGCCGCTGCCCGCCCCGCAACACCGCGAGACCGCTTCGCGCGTTCTCGGCAGACTGTAATTTTATCTCCAACGAACGGAAGCCCCTGATCTCAGGGGCTTTTTATTATTCATGACTCCCCAACTGTTGTTTGTGCTGCTCATCGTGTTGACCGTCGTGGGGTATTTCCTGGGACGCCAACATTCTCTTGCCCTGGTAGACGGAAAAGCGAGTCGCTTGCACTCGTTGCCCACCTACCACGGCTTCTACACGGCGCTGCTGTGCGGGATTCCCTCCCTGACCCTGCTGGTGTTGTGGTTGGTATTTCAAGGCACGGTGCTCACGGCCCTGAGCACCGATGGCTTACAGGCCCTGCGGACGGATGCGGCCGTGCAGTTGTCGGCAGACGAGTTGAGTCTGCAAACCAACAACATGCGCAACGTGATTCGCGGCCAAACCGTATTGCTCAACCGCGCCTGTGAAGACGCCACCAGCGCCGACTATGGAAGCCGCGACTGCATCGTGCAGCGGGCGGTGCAAACCGCCGCCGCCAACTACGCGAGCTATGAAGGCATCGCCACGGTCGTGGTGTGGTTGCTGGCCCTGGTGACGGCCATCGCCGGAATCTTCTTCGCTCGGCAACAGATTGCGCCGCGGCTGCGGGCCCGCAACCGGGTGGAAAGCACGGTGATGGCCTTCCTCATCATCAGCTCGACCATCGCGATTCTCACCACCGTGGGCATCGTGTTTTCGGTGCTGTTTGAATCCCTGCGGTTCTTCAGCTTTGTCTCGATTGTGGATTTCCTCTTCGGCACCCAATGGAGCCCGCAGATCGCCCTGCGCGCTGACCAAGCTGGCTCTTCTGGGGCCTTTGGCGCCGTGCCGCTCATCGTGGGCACGCTGCTGATCTCGGCGATTGCCATGGCGGTCGCGGTGCCTGTGGGACTGATGACGGCGATTTACCTCTCGGAATACGCCTCCCACCAAGCGCGGGCATACATCAAGCCCATGCTGGAAATCCTCGCCGGGGTGCCCACGGTGGTGTACGGCTTCTTTGCGGCGATCACCATGGCGCCCTTTGTGCGCAGCACGGGGGACTTCTTGGGATTGAACATTTCGTCGGAATCGGCTCTGGCCGCGGGTGTGGTTATGGGGATGATGATTATCCCGTTTATCTCTTCCCTCTCCGACGACGTGATCCACGCGGTGCCCCAGTCCATGCGGGATGGCTCCTACGGCTTGGGGGCGACGAAATCCGAAACCATCAAGCGGGTGATTTTGCCCGCCGCGCTGCCGGGCATCGTGGGGAGCATTTTGCTCGCCGTGTCGCGGGCCTTGGGGGAAACCATGATCGTGGTGATGGCGGCCGGGTTGGCGGCCAACCTCACGCTGAATCCCCTGGAAACCGTGACCACGGTCACCGTGCAAATCGTGACCTTGCTGATTGGCGACCAGGAGTTCGACAGTCCCAAAACCCTCGCGGCCTTTGCCTTGGGACTCACCCTCTTCGTGGTGACCCTGGTGCTCAACATCATCGCCCTCCAAATCGTGAAGCGTTATCGGGAGCAATATGAGTGAGTTAGCCACCCCCGCCGCCGACGCGGCGGCCGTTCCCTCGGGAACCGTGAAAGTGCGGGCGAGTCTCCAGCGCCGCCATGCGGCCGAAACCCGCTTCCAGCTCTACGGCATCACGGCCATCTGCATTGGCATGGCGTTTTTGATCTTTTTATTCGCCAGCATCATTCGCGATGCGATTCCCGCCTTTTTGGAAACCCGCATTGCGTTGGAAGTCACCTACGACCCCACGATGCTGTTCGACGCGCCCAGCGGGGCGGTGACCGACGACGCCCTGCGCAGCGCCAACTACGCCCCCATTTTGCGGGCCGCGTTGGAGAAGGCGGTGACCCCCGTGGGCCAGGCGCCCCAGGAGCTCAGTCGCAGCGAACGGCGCCAACTCATGGGGTTGTTGAGTAACGACGCCCCCTTCGAGCTGATGCGGCGGCTGTTGGGTAACCATGGCCTGGTGGGCCAGACCGAAACGGTGTCGCTCCTGACCCACAGCAAAATCGACAGCCTCTTTAAGGGACTGATCGACCGCAATGTGGAAGCGAGCAACCGCGTGGTGAGCGACCAGGAAATCGCGTGGGTCGATGTGCTCGATGCGAAAGACCTGGTGAACACCAACTTCAACTGGACCCTTTTGAGCACCGGCAACTCGCGCCATCCAGAGCAGGCGGGCATTTGGGGTGCCGTGATGGGGTCGTTTTTCACCCTGGTGGTCACCCTGGCCCTCTCGTTCCCCATTGGGGTGGCGGCGGCGGTGTATTTGGAGGAATTCGCGCCCAAAAACACCATCACCGACATCATCGAAGTCAACATCAACAACCTGGCCGCCGTGCCCTCCATCGTGTTCGGTCTGTTGGGCTTGGCGGTGTTCATCAACTTCTTTGGGATTCCCCGCTCGACGCCCGTGGTGGGGGGCGTGGTGCTGGCGCTGATGACCCTCCCCACCATCATCATTTCCGCGCGGGCGTCGCTGAAATCGGTGCCGCCGTCCATTCGGGAAGCGGCCTTGGGCATGGGCGCATCGCGGATGCAGGCCATGTTTCACCACACGTTGCCCTTGGCCCTGCCGGGCATCATGACCGGCACCATCATCGGCATGGCCCAGGCCCTGGGGGAAACCGCGCCCTTGCTGATGATCGGCATGGTGGCGTTCATCGTGGATGTGCCGGGCGGCTTTTTCGACTCGGCGACGGTGCTCCCGGTGCAAATCTACATGTGGTCCGATCTGCCAGAACGCGCGTTTGTGTCGCGGACGTCGGCGGCCATTTTGGTGTTATTGGTCTTTTTAATTGCGATGAACGCGGTAGCGGTGATTTTGCGCAAACGCTTTGAGCGGAAATGGTGAGAGTGATGAGTGAAGAAGCAGCAGTGAAACAAAACACCCCGAACGCCAATTTGACCTCGCGGGTGGAGGGCAACGGCGCCCAGGTAGAGCGGGAAGACCGCCGCACCATCGGCCAGCAGTTCGTGGATAACGCCCGCATGAGCTGCCGTGGTGTGAATGTCTATTACGGCGACAAGCACGCGATTAAGGATGTGTCCTTGGATGTGGGCAAAAACGAAGTGGTCGCCTTCATCGGGCCGTCGGGCTGTGGCAAATCCACGTTCCTGCGCTGCCTGAACCGCATGAACGACACGATCTCGATTTGTAAGGTGACCGGTTCGCTGCAAATCGACGGCCGCGACATCTACGACCGGGAAATGGATGTGGTGGAACTGCGGGCGCGGGTGGGCATGGTGTTTCAAAAGCCCAACCCCTTCCCCAAGTCGATTTATGAAAACGTGGCCTATGGCCCGCGGATTCACGGGCTGACCAATTCCAAGGCCGAACTCGACGA
>DAIUCA010000012.1:0-29413 GCA_036846405.1 Candidatus Competibacteraceae bacterium | reverse complement strand
GTGCTTTTTCGATGGAAAATTCTCCCCTATTCGCCCCCGCCCTGCGGGAAAGTCTTAAAAACTATTCCTTCGCCCAACTGCGCCGCGATCTGCTCGCTGGGCTGACCGTGGGAATCGTGGCGTTGCCCCTCTCCATGGCACTGGCCATCGCCAGCGGCGCCCCGCCCCAACATGGCCTCTACACCACGATTACCGCAGGCATTCTCGCCGCGCTCTTTGGCGGCTCGCGCTTCAACATCACCGGACCCACGGCAGCCTTCGTCGTCATTCTGCTGCCCATCACCCAAGCCCATGGCCTGGGCGGATTACTCATCGCCACGGTGATGTCCGGCCTCATTTTGATGGCCCTCGGTCTCGGACGCCTGGGCCAACTCATCGAATTCATTCCCTATCCGGTGGTCATCGGCTTCACCTCCGGCATCGGCACAGTGATCGCGTTTTTGCAGCTCAAAGATCTGTTGGGCCTGCCCGTCGATCAGCTCAGCGGCCATTTTCTCGAAAAACTCGGCCAACTCGGCGCCCTCGTACCCCAAACCCAGGCGCCGGATCTCTTTATCGGTCTCATGACCTTCGCCCTCATCCTCGGGTGGGCGCGGCTGCGAACGCCGATTCCGAGTTATCTGGTCGCCCTCGTCGGCGGCACGCTGCTCGCTCTACTTATCCAGCAATTCCAATTCGACCCCATCACCATCGGCAGCCGCTTCACCTACACCTTGAGCGATGGCACCACCGGCCAAGGCGTGCCGCCGGTGCTGCCGAGCTTCTCGTGGCCCTGGTCCTGGCCCAATGCCCAAGGCGAAACCATCGTGTTGTCCTTTGAATTGATTCAAGTGCTCATTGGCCCGGCCTTCGCCATCGCCATGTTGGGCGCCATCGAGTCGCTCCTGTGTTCCGTCGTGGCGGACGGCATGACCGGCACCAAACACCATTCCAACGGCGAACTCGTGGGCCAGGGCATCGGCAACATCATCGGCCCGTTTTTCGGCGCGATTCCCGGCACGGCGGCGATTTCCCGCACTGCCACCAACATCCGTTCCCACGCCGGCTCGCCGATTGCGTCTGCGTTCCACGGGGTGGTGGTGGGCGTGGTCATGCTGCTCCTCGCGCCTACCACCGCCTATATTCCCATGAGCGCGTTAGCGGCCATTCTCATCATGGTGGCGTGGAATATGAGCGAGCCAAAACACTTCATTCGCGTGCTCAAAACCGCCCCGCGCAACGACGTGATGGTGCTGCTCATGTGTTTTTCGCTCACCGTGCTGTTTGACATGGTGATTGCGGTGGCCGTGGGCCTGATGCTGTCGTCGCTGTTGTTTATCCAGCGGATTGCCGAACTCACCGAGAGCACCGCGCTATCAGAAGCGGAACACCAACATCCGGATTTGCCGCCGCAAATTGCGATTTACGACATTAACGGCCCGTTGTTTTTTGGGGCGGCGCATAAAGCCTTAAAAGTCATGCACCGCGTGAATAAAAAGATCACCGTCATCATTGTCGATTTAAGCGACGTCCCGATGATCGACATGACCGGGATTGTGGCGTTGGAATCCACCATCAAGCAGATGAATCAAGAAGGCGTCGCCGTGCTCATGAGCGGGCTGTCGTTGCCGGTGCAACAGAAGCTCCAACGGGCCCATTTCGTCGAGAAAACGGGGAAATTAGAGTTTTTCACGGGGACGGATTTAGCCATTGCGCGGGCGCGGGAATTAGTTATCGCTGCGTAATTCGATGCGAATCAAACCGCTAATGTCATGACTAATCGGCGGTTTAATTCAGCGAGTATCGCAACCATGCAATCGACGATTTTAACGCGCTTAATGGCGGGCTTATTCGGCAGCCTTTTGGGACTGGCAATTTTGCCCATGCCCACAGCTTTCGGCACGGAATTAGACGAAGAATTATTAAAGCAACTGCGCCGGGGCCATCACGTGCTGCTCATTCGCCACGCCCTCGCCCCGGGCACCGGCGATCCGGCCAATTTCGACGTAAACGACTGTGGGACCCAGCGGAATCTGAACGGTCGTGGGCGTGCCCAGGCGGTGGCCATCGGCGAACGGCTGCGGGAACTGGGCATCCGCGTGGAGCGGGTGGCGTCGAGCGAATGGTGTCGCTGTCTGGAAACCGCCGCGTTGGCGTTTCCGAATCATTCGGTGGAACGGCTGCCGGCGCTGAACTCGTTTTTTGAAGACGATCAACGCCATCGCGGCCCCCAACAGACCGCCGACGCGATGGCACGCATTGGCGGATGGACCCGCTCGAAGCCGTCCATGGCGGGCAATCTGGTGCTCGTGACCCATCAAGTGAACATCACCGCGCTCACCGGGGTGTTTCCGGCCTCGGGCGAAGCGATCGTGGCCCAATGGGACGACGACCGCTTCATCGTGAAAGGGCGATTGTTGGTGGACGCACCCCGTTAGCGGGGCGGGCGATAGCGGAAGCCGTTGCCGTACACCAGAATTTCTGCGCAGCTATCGACGACCTGGGGATGGGCGATTTTGAAGCCGATCACCCCGTCGTAGCCCTGGGCGGCGGCCTGTTGTTCCAGATCGGCGATGGCCCGTTGAAGCGTGGTCTGCAACAGCCGCTCGTAGTTGGTCATGACGCCACCGGTGAGATTGCGGATGTTTTCGCGAAAATCGCGCACCACGTTGACCGAACAGACCGCCACGGCGGTGAGTAGGCCGCCCACTTCCAGACGGTCGTCGGCGGGAACGACGTCCATAGCGATGAGTTTCATCGAGATTTTGCCCTCCAAAAAGGCGTTTTATCGGGAAATTTACGCCAAAATCGGGCGTGTTCATCAACAACGACCGCGACAATGACCCAATCAATAGACGAATTACGCCACATCATGGCGCAGCTACGCGATCCAGAACGAGGCTGTCCCTGGGACCAGCAGCAGACTTTTCAGACCGTCGCCCCCTACACCCTGGAAGAGGCCCACGAGGTGGCCGACGCCATCAGCCGCCAGGATTGGTCGGCTTTGCGGGAGGAACTGGGCGATTTGTTGTTGCAGGTGGTGTTTCACAGCCAAATCGCTGCCGAACGCCAGTTATTTGATTTCGACGCCGTGGTGGCGGCGATTTGCGCCAAAATGGTGCGGCGCCATCCCCACGTGTTTGGCGAACTGGCGGGGCAGTTACCGCCGTCGCTGGACGAATTACATCGCCAGTGGGATCACATTAAGGCCATCGAGAAAGCGGCAGCGGCGACTCAACGGGGCGACGGAATAACGCCGCCATTGGCCGCAGAATTAGCGCCGTCGCGCCGCAAAAGTATTTTTGCGGATTTACCCACGAGTTTGCCGGCCATTCACCGCGCCTTAAAGCTGCAAAAGCGGGCCGCTAAAATCGGTTTTGATTGGCTCGACGCCTTCGCCGTAATGGACAAAGTGACCGAAGAATTGGCCGAAGTGCGGGAATGCGTGGAATTGCCCCAAGAGGCGGACGAATTAGCTCAAGAATTAGGCGATTTACTGTTTGCGTGTGTCAATTTATGCCGCAAGCTGCATTGCGACCCAGAGATGGCATTAATGCAAACGAACGCCAAATTTGAAATGCGGATTCGGCGGATAGAATCGCTTGTCGATCAACCACTTAGCGAATTAACCGACGCCGAGCGGGACATTTTATGGCAGCGGGTCAAAGCCGCCGAAAAAGCCGCCCAGAAAGCTGCAAATAGCGAGAACTAGCCCCATGAATTATCACTATCGGATTTTAGAGTCGGTGCTCTGTCACGACGGTTTTTTTAAGCTCGCCAAATACCAGTTGGAACACGAGTTGTTTAATGGGGATTGGAGTCGGCAATTATCCCGCGAATGTCTCCAAGTGGGCCGCGCGGTGGCGGTGTTGCCCTACGATCCATTACGGGACGAATTATTATTTATCGAGCAATTTCGGGTGGGCGCTTTAACCGCCGACAAAAGCCAACCTTGGTTAATCGAAATCGTTGCCGGATTAGCGAAACCGGATGAGCTATTAACCGCTGTTGCCCATCGGGAAGCGATAGAAGAAGCGAATTGCGCCTTAGGGCCGCTGCATTTAATCGCCGATTATTATTCGGCGCCGGGCGCGACCAATGAGCGATTGGCGCTGTTTTGCGGGCGGGCGGATTTATCGACGGCGGGCGGCGTTCATGGGCTGCCCGAAGAGGGCGAAGACATTCGGCTTCACGTGATAAGTCGGGCGGAAGCGGCGGATTGGATGCTGGCGGGGCGGATTCGCACGGCGCCGGCGCTCATTGCCGTGCTGTGGTTAATGCAGCATTACGAACAGTTGCAAAAGCGGTGGCGGGATTAATTGCCCCCATGCCTTTAGGTAGAGGGATCGGGTAGGCGCAAGGCCTACCCCTACGGACGGGTCGTGCATCGTAGGGGTGGGCCTTGCGCCCACCCAGCGAGCGTCCACCCAACAAAATCCGCGACCAGGGCAATGGGTAGGCGCAAGGCGTTCTGAAGGGAAGGATCGGGTAGGCGCAAGGCCTACCTGTTAAATGTGCAGGCGGCGTAATTCGCCGTCCGCATGGCTGGTTTCCCAAATCTCGTTAAAGAAAGTCACCAATGGCAGGCTAATTTCTGGATGATTCAGGGCGTAATAACCGATGAGTCGTTGGGGGTCTTCGAGGACGAGGGCGTGGCGTTGATCGACCACGCAAAACAACCAGTTAAAGGTGGGGCGGTCGCGGGATTCATTCGCCGCGAGGGTGCGCCAATGCCATTTGGAGATTAATCGCTCGTGGGCATTCAATAGCCGTGGACATTGCCGTCGCCAATGGTTCATCGGCGGCACAATCCAGCGGGCATTCAAATAACGGGCGCCGATTAATTGCGTCGTTAATGAGATCACCAAATCGTCGTCGCTAAACAGCCCATTGAGCAGCGTGGGCGTGTACAGGAGCAGGCGATGGCGCATGGCCGCCGCCAGAGCCGCCATGGCCTGACGACTCTCGTCTAAGCCATTGATTTTTTGGAAAAAAGGCGCATCGGTGGTCATTTATTGATAGCGACGGCCAGCATTTCAAAATCTTGCGGGGTGAGCGGTCGTTCGGCGAATTGGCCGGGGATACAGCCGTAGAGATTGACTTCGCGGAATTGCAGTTGCGTGAGCAGCCAACGGAGTTCGATGGGCGCGTAAAATCGCTCTTCCACATGCAGACGGAAAAATTCCCCCTGGTCATCGGTGAATTCGAGTTCTGAAGTCAGGCGAAATGTCTGAAAGTCGAAAAACTTGTGGAATTGGCGGAAATTGCTGCTGGCTTCGTTAATCAACTGATCCATCGAAGCTAGGGAATGACTCAAGGGATACAAGGCGTTTAGGGCGTTGCAGAGAAAGTAGCCACAGGGTTTGAGGGCCTGTTTGGCGCGTTGCAGAATCTGATAATTTTCCTCATCCGAGGACATGAGACAAAAACCGCCTTCGCAGAGAATCAGAATGGCATCGAATTCATTCTGAAATGTGAGTTCGCGGGCATCCATACAGTGAAACGCCACCTTATCTTCCAGACCCAGTGCGACAGCCTTGGTCATCGCACGGCGGATTTGACTGATAGAAAGGTCGATGCCGACCACAGCATAACCACGGCGAGCCAGCTCCAGACTGTGGCGACCCGTGCCGCAGCCCACGTCCAGAATCCGCACGGTTTTATCGAAGCCGATTTGCTGCTCGATAAAGTCAACTTCCTGGATGGTTCCTTGGGTGAAGGACGTTTGGTCGTAGTACTGCGCGGTGTCGGCGAATAACACTTCATACCAAGGTTTTTTCATGGGAAATCAACCAGTTGAGCGAAATTAGATCTGCCGAGCGAGATCGGCAGCGCATCCGATATAGCGGGCGGGCGACAGGGATAACAGCCGTTGTTTGGCGTCTTCGGGCAGGGCGAGTGTCGAAACAAACGCTGCCAAGTCGCTTGCCGACACGGATTGACCGCGAGTGAGTTGTTTTAGTTGTTCGTAGGGCGTAGGCGCTTGATAGCGCCGCAACACGGTCTGAATGGCCTCGGCGAGCACTTCTGGATGGGCCGCCAGGTCGGCAGCAATAGCGGTTTCATCGACGGCGGTTTTCTGCAAGCCATTGAGGAGCGATTGGTAGGCAATGAGGCAGTGGGCGCAGGCAGCGCCGAGATTTCGCAGCACGGTGGAATCGCTTAAATCCCGTTGAAAGCGGGAAATCGGCAATTTATCGGCGAAATGGCCCAATAAACTGTTGGCGACGCCCAAATTGCCCTCGGCATTCTCAAAGTCGATGGGATTCACCTTGTGGGGCATGGTGGACGAGCCGACTTCGCCCGCTTTGAGCTGTTGGCGAAAATAATTGAGGCTAATGTAGCCCCACATATCGCGACTAAAATCGATTAACACCGTATTGAATCGCATGAGCGCGTGGCTTAATTCAGCGAGATAATCGTGGGGCTCGATTTGTGTGGTGTACGGATTAAATGTAAGCCCTAATTGCTCGACGAATTGGCGGCTAATGGCGGGCCAATTCACCTGGGGATACGCAGCGTAATGAGCATTGTAATTGCCGACCGCGCCATTCATTTTGCCTAATAAGGGCACCGCCTTAATTTGATCGCCCTGGCGGCGCAAGCGAAACACCACATTCGCGAGTTCTTTGCCCAGGGTAGTGGGCGTCGCCGACTGGCCGTGGGTGCGGGATAACATGGGGGTTTCGGCGTAGTGATGGGCTAAATCGCGCAGTAATTCCATGATTTTATCCATCTCAGCCAATAGCAATTGGCGACCGTCTTTCGCCATTAATCCATAGGCTAAATTGTTAATATCTTCGGAAGTGCAGGCGAAATGGACAAACTCCCCCAGGGGCGCTAATCGCGTGGTTTGCAAGCGAGCTTTGATAAAATACTCGACGGCTTTAACGTCGTGATTTGTCGTGCGCTCAAGGTCTTTAATTTGTTGGGCGGCGGATTCGTCGAATTGCTCGACGATGGGCGCTAATTCGGCCCATTCAAACGCCCACACTTCGGGAATGTCAGCTGCTTGGCTAAGCGCAAATAACCAGCGTAATTCGACAGCCACGCGATAACGCATTAAACCGTATTCGCTGAATAATGGTCGCAACGCCTGGGTTTTCGCCCCATAGCGGCCATCGACGGCGCTGATCGCGGTGAGCGGGTGTAATTCCATGGTCTGATCGCCAAGCAAAAAATGAGTCTTTGAGTATAAAACCGCCTTTCGGAGAGATTAAACGCCGCATGTCCACGCCGCAGGTCACCGATCCGCTATTTCAAGCCCTCGCCCGCTTTCAACTCAGCGCGTTTCGGCCCCATCAGGAGGCGATTTGTCGCGGCATCGTTGCGGGCGACGACGCCCTCATCGTCATGCCCACGGGGGCGGGAAAATCCCTGTGTTATCAACTACCTAGCCTGGTACGCGGCGGCACTGCCTTGGTGATTTCGCCCCTCATTGCGCTGATGGAAGACCAGGTGGCCAAGCTAGAGCATTGGGGGCTGCGGGCGGAACGCATCCATTCCAAAATGGATCGTCTGGCGGCACGGCAGGTGTGTTTTGACTATCGGGACGGGCGCTTGGATTTTCTCTACATCGCCCCAGAACGGCTCAATGTCCCCGGTTTTCCGGCGTTTTTGGCGAAATATCCGCCGAGTCTGATCGCCATCGACGAGGCCCATTGCATTTCCCAATGGGGCCACGATTTCCGTCCGGATTACCGACTGCTCAGCCATCATCTCCAGCAGCTGCGGCCGGCGCCGATTGTGGCGGTCACCGCGACGGCGACGGCCCAGGTGCAAGCCGACATCGTGAAACAGCTCGGTTTGAGCGGGCCAAACCGCCATATTCACGGGTTCAGACGGGATAATCTGGCAATTGAAGTCGTGGAAACCCCCCGCAACGAGCGGGCGGCCATCATTCAGAATCTGGTGGCGAATCCGCAGAACCGCCCGGCGATTGTCTACACCACGGCCCGCAAGGACACCCAGCCCCTGGCGGCGGAACTGTCCCGCGTGTGCAAGGCGGCGGCCTACGACGCGGGCATGTCGGGGGAGCGGCGGGAGCTGGTGCAGCGGCAATTTCTGAATGGCGATCTGGAGGTGATTGTGGCGACGGTGGCGTTCGGCATGGGCATCGACAAGCCGAATATTCGTCTGGTGGTGCACAACACCATGCCCGGCAATCTGGAAAGCTATTACCAGGAGATCGGGCGGGCGGGTCGGGATGGACTACAAAGCCGCGCCGTGATGCTGTTTTCCTTTAGCGACCGCCGAGTACACGAATTTTTTCTGGATAAAGGCTATCCCCACCCGCGATTTCTCCAACAACTGTTCGACGCGCTGCACACGGAAGCCCAGTCGCGAGAGACCCTTTGGCGCTATCTGCAAGCGGGTTTCCAGGGCGATGAAGACATCTTTAACCAGACCTTAAATAAGCTCATCGCCCTGGGTGCGGCGCGGAAAGCGGGCTGGGAAGACCTTCTGAAAGGCGACGACGGCTGGCAAACCGATTATGAATCGCAGCAGCAACTGCGAAAGCGCCAGCTCGACGACATTTTCGATTTCGCCCACACCCAACGCTGTCGGATGCAGCAGCTCACCCAGTATTTCGGAGAAACCACGGCGCCCTGTGGCATTTGCGATGTCTGCGCTCCACAAAAATGCGCGCTGCGCCAGTTCCGGGAGCCGTCGTCTACGGAACAGCGGGCGGCGACCTTTATTCTGCGGACCCTAGAAAGCCATGAGAGCCTGTCCACCAAGTCGCTCTACGATAAATTGAGCGCCATCAGCGACTTAGACCGCCCGCAATGCGAGCAGCTGTTGCAGTCGTTGGCGGCGAAAAACTGGATTGAGCTGCGCCAAGAGCGCTTTACCGACAAGCAGACCGGCAATCTGGTGACCTATCAACGGGCGTTTCTGCAAGTCAATCCTGCGGAGTGCAATGTGAATCTGCTGCGGCTGCCGTCGAAAAAAGCCGTCGCACCAAAAAGCCGTGGGCCGAGTCGGTCGCTGCCCGCAGGCGGTCGATCGCGCCGATGACCTTCAGACTTTTAGGAGACCCATTCAGATGATGGCATGGCCCCAGTTACTTTCGCGCCGCCGCCTCGGGGTGTTGCAACGGCGCGTGGAAGGCACGGCCCGCAGTGATTTTCAGCGGGATTTCGACCGCATCGTGTTCTGTCAAGCCTTTCGCCGTCTGCAGGACAAAACTCAGGTGTTTCCCCTCGCTCAGAGCAGCTTTGCCCGCACGCGGCTCACCCACAGTCTGGAAGTGGCGTCGGTAGGCCGTTCTCTGGGGGCGCTCGTGGGCGAAGTGCTCATCCAACGGCATCAATTGCCGGATAACGCCCAGGACATCGGTGCGATTATCGCGGCGGCCTGTTTGGCCCATGACATCGGCAATCCGCCCTTTGGCCACGCGGGGGAAGACGCCATTCGCCAGTGGTTTCAGAAGTCGCCGGTGGTACAGCCGCTGTTGGCCACGTTTACCCCCGCCCAACGGGCCGATTTTCTGCAATTCGAGGGCAACGCCCAGGGATTTCGGGTGCTCACGCGGCTACAAAACGCGGCGAATGCAGGCGGTCTGCAACTCACCTGCGCCACCCTGGGCGCGTTCAGCAAATATCCACGGGCCTCGCATCTGGATGACGCGACCGCATCTGAAGCGAACGGTGTGGGGTTTCGGAAATTTGGCTTTGTGCAAGCCGACGCCGAGCTATTTGCCCAAGTAGCGACCGAATTAGACCTGGCAGCCGTGGGGACGCAGGCCTGGTGTCGCCATCCCCTGGCCTATCTGGTGGAGGCGGCGGACGACATCTGCTACTGCATCGTGGATGTAGAAGATGCCTACCGACTGCACCAACTGGAGTTTGCCGAGGCCCGCGATCTGCTGTTGCCGCTGGTGCGGGAAAAAGATCAGCGCCACGTGCAAACGCTGCCGCCCAATCTGGAGCAGATCGAGTTTCTGCGGGCCAAGGCCATTGGCTATTGCATCGACGAGGCGGCGGCGGTGTTTCTGGATTGCGAAACTCAGCTGCGAATCGGCCAGGCTGTGGCGCCGTTGGCCGAATGGATGCCCGCCGGGGCGGCGCTTACCGCTCTTAAAATTCGGGCCGAAGAGAAAATTTATGTCTCAACCCCGGTGGTGATGGTGGGCGCGGCGGGTTTTCACGTGCTGTCGGGGCTGTTAACCGAGTTTGTGGTGACCATCGCCGACCCATCCGCCCCCCAAAGCCGCATGTTGCGGGCGCTCTTGCCGCGGCCATTGCTGGGCGACGACTACCAAAAGCTGCTGCAACTCACCGACTTCATCGCCGACATGACCGATTCCACCGCCGTCGAACTCTACAAACGCCTCATGGGCGTCTCGCTGCCCACTTTTAGCTATCCCCGAGGCTAACCGGTTGCTTCTCCTGCATTTTCCGATCTGTCATGGCTTCTTGGCAAAATAGATGTTGCGACGCAACAGCCACTTCTGTACATTGCACTGCAACAAGTTCACCGATCAACCTTTTTGAGGACATGAAGATGATGAAAGATGCAGCAAATAATGTAGGTAATTTTTTGGCCCCCATGCAGAAGACCAATAAAGTATTGGTAGACCAGGCTGAAAAGCTGATCGCTCTGCAGATGGAAAGTCTGAAGAGCTATGTGGAACTCACCATCGAGCAGATGAAGGCCGCTGCCGAAGTTTCCAATGCCGAAGAACTCCAAGGCTTTGCCAAAAAGCAAATGGAAAGCGTCGGCACGCTCCGTCAGAAAATGATGGACGATGCGAAAGCCCTCACCGACCTGGCCAACGGCATGAAGGAAGAGTTAACCAAGCTGGCTTCCGAAAACCTGGCTAATGTGACCCATGCCACCAAAGCTGCTGTGGAGAAAGCCACTGAGAACGCCAAAGCTGCCGCCGAGAAAAGCGCCGAGCTGATGACGCCTAAGAACTAGTCCACGCTGCGAGGGGCCGCCCTCGGCCCCTGCGACACCAGACAAACGCCGCCTCGTGCGGCGTTTTTTTATGCGCCATTTGAGGATTCCCCATGCTGCCGATCTGCGCGGTACCCGACCGACTGGCCGATGCCAGCGCCCTCGCCGACGCCTGGGGTTTTGTCTTTACCCCGACAGCGGCGGGCCTGCATTTGTGGTTGGCCGCTGATGGGCTGTGGCTGCGTCATCCGCACATCGCGCCTAAGGGGGAACAGGTGAATTTTGTCGCTGGCTCAGTGGGTTATCGCCGCCAGCAGGGCGGACGAGAACCCTTGTTGCGGGCGGTGGGCAAGCGGGCGGCGGGGGATTGGCTGGTGGATGCGACGGCCGGTTGGGGGCGGGATAGCGCGCTCTTGGCCCACGGAGGCTGGACCGTGCAGCTGGTTGAGCAACAGCCCGCCTTGGCGGCGCTTTTGGCCGACGGCCTCGCGCGGGCGACCGTGCAGCAGCCCGCATTTGCCGCGCGGCTGCGGTTGGCGTGGGCCGAGGGGCGGACTTGGTTACAGGCCGCCGCGTTCCCAACGCCGCCCACGGTGATTTATCTCGATCCGCTGTTCCCGCCCACGCGCAAAACCGCGCTGGTGAAGAAGGATATGCAGTTATTGCAGGCCCTGGCGGGCGTGCCCGACCCCACCCAAGACGCCGCCTTGCTCGCGACCGCGCGGCAAATCGCGCGGCGGGTGGTGGTGAAACGGCCCGTGGGTGCGTCGCCCTTGGACGGACAACCGCCCCAATTTGCGGTTACCGGGCCGAGCATTCGCTTCGACGTGTACTTGTCGGCGTAAAACCGCCCCTAGCGGCTGTGGCGCGTGGGGCTGCGGGGGAAAAACAACCGTTGGGACGGGTCGCGGAAGCGATACAACGCCGCCGGACGGCCCGCGCTTTCTTGAAAGGTGCCCGTCGCTTCCACCAGATCGGCTTCCGAGACCCGCCGGCGAAACGAACTTTTGTCCAACGGCGCCTGCAAAATCAGCTCGTACACCGCCTGCAGCGCCGGCAAGGTGAATTCCGGCGGCAGCAGATGCACTGCGATGTGGCTGTATTCGAGCTTGCTGCGCAGGCGCTGCACCGCATCGCGGACGAACTGAGCGTGATCGAACGCCAGCGACTCCGCCACTTCGTCGCCGGTCACGGCCAACCAGCGGGCATCGTCCCCCAGCTGCAAATCCGGGTGGTCAGCATTCACGAGGGCGAAATACACCACCGTCGCCGTCCACCCGCGCGGATCGCGATTTCGATCGCCGTAGGTGCGCAACTGCTCCAAATAGGGCGCGGTGACCCCGGCTTTAAGCCGTAATTGCCGTTGCACAGCGGCGTCGATGGCGTCGTCCGTGAGGGGATCGACCAAGCCGCCCGGCAAGGCCCAAGCCCCCGCAAAGGGCGGCGCTTGCCGCTGAATCAACAGCACGTGCAATGCCTCATCGCGCACCGTAAACAGCACGCCGTCCACGGATAATGCGGGGAAAATCAACGGGTTAGCGACCGAATCGTCGGTGGGAGACGGGTTCATTGCCACAGTCCTCCCGGGGGCTGGGCGATCCACCGTTTCACGCCGTGGGAGGTGGTGACGTGGATTTCGTGGCCGACGCGCGTCCACGGCCCGGGGGGCAAGGGCCAACTGTGGCTGATAGCGCCGTAAAAGCGGTTGGCGAGATAGCCAAGGCGAATGCTCATGATGGGGATACCTACGGCATATAACTGATTTTGAACGCAAAACACGGTGTGGGCCGCGACCACGTCGAGTGCATCGCCGCCCACGGCAGGCCGACACCACAGACGTCCCTGTTGTTGCCACGCCATGTACCATTGGCCCGACCAGATCGGCCACACGACCTCTGCCGATAAGGCATAGCGGCCTTCGTCCGTGTGGAGTTCGCCGTCCGCGCAGTAAGCCCAATGGCGCGGGTGGGTTGGATGATCGTGAAATAGGGGTTCCATAGCCCATTACTCCTTAAACATCGGTTTGACGCGGCTGGGTGGCGAGGTCAGCAACGCGCGCAAACGGCCAGGTGTCCGACATGGCTTCCCGATCCCGCGCCAACGCCGCCACGCTCGCATCGTCCAAGGTGTCGAGCTGTTGGCGATTTAAGTCGATCATCGACTGCATGAGCTGATACCGCGCAAAGCCCGATACCAGATTCGGATAACGGGTCCATTGGTCAGCGATCTGGCGCGGATCGACCCGCGTCATCCGCCGCCGATTGCGCACTGAACTCACCCCGTCGCTCAACGCCGCTAACACGTCCGTGTGGTGGGGATCAAATTCCCAAATCAACGGGTAATCCCGCGCCAAGGACTCTTGGCTGGGCTGGGTCATGGCGTTGCCGTGGGTGGACAGGGTCAGGGGCTGCTCGCCCACGGCTTCCTCGTATAACTGGTGGCGGCGATCGTCCAACCGATAGGACAGGTAATAGGGCGCGTTGCCGTACCAATCCGCTTGATAAAACGCCATGTCGTCCTTCCAGCGATGCACCACGCCGCCGTCGCCGTAGCCGTGTACCCGCAGCCGTTGGTTGTGATACGCCACGATCCATAACGTGGCGTCCAACGCGGTCATGTCCAGTTGACTGGTTTGCGCCGCATGCCACGCGGTTTGCACGATGAGTTCGCCCACCGGCCAATGGGTGTGGGCGGGAATGTCGCTGCACAGGTCTTGAAGGTGTTGCAGCGCCGCGTGGACCAACAGGCGGGCGCCAATATCGCTATTGAGCGACGCCGAACAGCCATCCGCCACCATCGCAAAGGGGAAGGGCCGTTGGCCGTGGAGCGTGTAGTCCTGGCACACCCAGTGGCTCTGGCCAATGCAAAAATGACTGTCGGCAATAAACACGGCGAAATTCCTCGGGCAAAGGGGCGGTGGTTCGCCCGCCCCGCGCTAGCGCGCCGCCGACGCACTCCGGGTCACATCGTGGGCGAACTGCTGGAGCTGGTGACCAACGAGTTGTCCCAACGCCGCTAACCGCGACGGCGAGGCGTCGGGAACCGCCAGATAATCATCGAGTTGCGCCCGTCGTTGAAAGGTTTGCAACTGCCGATGAAGCGAACCACGGCGAGTATTCAGACCAATCAGCGCCGTCCGCAACCGCGAAGGCGTCTCGCGCTGCCGACTTTGGGTCACCAACTGGGCAATGTCTTGGGGACACAGGCGCGATTGGTTGTCCTCGCCGTCCGTGAGCACAAACAGCAGCGCATTCACGCTAAATCCTTGATCTATCAACACCTTTGCGTAGCGCACCGTGGCGTTGAGCGCATCAAAGGTGGCGTCGTACAGCGCGGTGCCGCCATCCGTGTGGAGCGGGCCGTAGGGCGACACCTCGCGGAGGGGCTGAAACCCATGCCATTCCCGACGGGTGTGATCGAATCCCAAGGCCCGCAACAGCACGTGCTCCGCGATCGGCTGTTGTTGAGCGCTACGCACCAGGTGATTGAGGGTTTGGCGCAGGGTGTCGGCGAGGGGCGCGATGCTCCCGGAGGTGTCGATGGCGAGGGTCATCAGGCTGTAAGCCCGCTGTTGCAGACGTTCGGGCCGCACCGCCGAGTAGTGAAAGCCACTCACGGCCGCGGCGGTGGACTGAAAATCGGGAGCGATGAGCGCGTCGAGGGTGGGCATGGTCGCAATCTCCTCGGGCTAGGCCAGAAAATCTGCGGCTTTAACACAGCGCATGCCTTGGGCCGTGAGGTCGGCCACAAAGTCCCGCGCCAACCCTTCAAATCCCGGCACCGGCGAGCTGGTGTCTTCGATGAGCACCAGTTTTTTCACGCTGTTTGGCCCAAATTGCGCGGCGATGTCCCGCACGGTGTTGGCCACGCAGTGAGACAGCGCCTGGCCCGACAGCGCGATGAGATCCGCCTGCTCTAAGGTCTCGATAAGCCGCACGTTGAGCTGGGTCGTGGGGTCGTTGGCGTCCGGCACATCCGCCGTCACCGCCGAGTAATGTTCTGTCCAGGGATTGTGGCCCTTGGTCACAAAGTCTACGCGGGCAAAATGGGCGGTTTCCCAGGCGATGAGGGCGTCCATCACGGGGGGCATGACGCTGTGGCCCCAGCTCCCGATGAGGCAGTGGGGCGGCCAAATCGTCAGCTGATAGCGCCCTTGCAGAGCCAACTGCTGCACATAGTCCAAGGCGCGGCCCTGAAACAGCGGGTTAAACGCCCGCCAGGTGCCGGCTTCCACCTGGGCAACGCTGATTTGGGTGAAGGGCGCCGGCGGCTGGCCCTCGCCGTTGAGCCAGAACGCCGGGTGGGCAATGTCGATGAGCTGGTGGGTGTCGAGGGTCACGTGGATGTCGGCAATGTCGTCCTTCAGGCGGTACAGCAGCTGCGCGAGTCGCCGCGCGTCCGCCATCGCCCCCGGCACCGGCAGCGCCGCCCCCGCCGTATCTGAAAAATCGTTCTGCGGATCAATGATTAAAAAGTGGAGTTTCATGGCCATGGCCTCGTCATCAAGAGAAAGAAAATCTGAATCGCCCCCAGGAACGACTCTGTCCTCAACTTAGTTGCAATAAAAAACTAAATCAAGTGGTGAAACGCTACTAATTGATTTTGGGGGAAAGTTCGGATTTGTCTTGGGAACGGGACAGATTTACCGTGCGCGTCCCTCAAACCACTCCAGAAGGTGCGTTCCATGACCCTCCGCCTCCTTTCCCTGCGATTTGCCCTAGGCTGCGCCACGGTTTTGGCGTTATCGGTTGCCGAAGCGCGTTACGACGAGAATGACGCGCGGCGCGATTGCGAGCGCAAGCTGCGCACCGATTCGCGGTTTAAGGCGATGAACGATGTGCGCATTGAAGATCAGGGCAACAATTCCTATCGCGTAAAGGGCATGGCGTCGTTAAACGGCCCGGATCAGCCGTTCAACTGTCGGGTGCGCCATGGGGAAGTGGTGAGCTGGAACATCGAAGGCAGTCGCAATAGCAGCAATAACGACGACAAAGCGGCGGCGGCGGTGATTATTGGCGCGGGCCTGCTGGGGTTGGCTATCGCGGCGTCTCAAGACAAAGACGACCACGACCACAATCGCAATCGCGACCGCTATCAGAACAACTACAACGACAATGCTCTCGGCGACATGGATTATCTGAAGAAAGAATGCCGCCAGAACATCCGCCACCACTTGGCCGACGACCACGGGCGGGTGAACAAGCTGGAGTTTCGCCATGTGGATGTGCACGGGCGCACCCTGCGGGGCGATGGCCATGTGGTGTTCCAAAACGACGAAGAGCGCAATTTGTCGTTCTCTTGTGACTTCGACCGCCGGGGTCAGATTGTCGATGGCAGCTACCACTACACCCGCACGGGCTGGTAACGCGGCGGCTTCCTAACAGCCATAAGGCGGTCTGCGGACCGCTTTTTTTGTGGCCGACACCGCTTCATCTATCCAGGTTTTCAATTGATTGACAGGAAATTGGGCCACGGCGTACATCGTCGCCTCTTTTGAAATCTAGGATGACGACATGTGGTTATTTGCTGCGCCTTTGAGCATTCGCCTCGCCCTCGCCCTGGGAGTGAGCGGCGCCTTGGGCCTGTTAGCCCCGGCGGTGCTCGCGTGACGACGACGGTTGCCCCCGCAATTGCCCTCGACAATCTCACCCTCGGTTATGGCCGCCATCCGGCAGTCCACCACCTGACTGGCCAGTTTCCCCAGGGCAGTCTCACGGCGGTGGTTGGCCCCAACGGCGCCGGCAAATCCACCTTGTTGAAAGGCATGAGCGGTCAATTGCGGCCTTTGAGCGGGGGCGTGCGGCTGCACAGCCAGCGCCTCGCCTACCTGCCGCAACAGGCTGATCTGGAACGCCAATTCCCCATTTCCGTGCGGGAGCTGGTGAGCTTTGGCCATTGGAATCGGGTGGGCTGGTTTGGCGCGATCACGCGACATCACCAGGCCCTCGCCGAGGCGGCCATCGACGCCGTGGGCCTGGCGGGCTTTGAACGCCGCCCCATCGGGAGCCTGTCCGGCGGTCAATTGCAGCGGGTGCTCTTCGCCCGATTGCTGTTGCAGGACGCAGACGTGGTGCTGCTCGACGAGCCGTTCACCGCCATCGACAGCCGCACCACCGGCGATCTGTTACAGCTCGTCCAACGCTGGCACGGAGAAGGCCGCACGGTGATCGGCGTGCTCCACGACCTAGACCTGGTGCGCGAACACTTTCCCCACTGCCTTTTGCTGTCCCGCCAACTCATCGCCTGGGACACCACCGACCGGGTGCTCACCCCCGACCATTGGCGCCAAGCCCGCGACCTCAACGAAGCCTGGGACGACCGCGCGCCCCTGTGTCCCCAGGTCTGATGAGCTTCTGGATAGCGGCGATAGACGGCCTCATCGGCCCCTTTATCGAGTTCGATTTCATGCGCCGCGCTTTGGTGGGCGGCCTGGCCCTCGCCGTGAGCGGCGCCTGTTTGGGGGTATTTTTGCTGCTCCGACGCATGAGCTTGATGGGCGACGCCCTCGCCTGTGGCGTGCTCCCGGGCATTGCCCTCGCCTATCGCCTGGCGGGCCTCTCGCCCCTCGCCATGATGACCGGCGGCGTCATCGCCGGCCTCATCGTCGCGCTGGGGGCGGGCCTCATCGCCCGATTTACGCCCCAGCGGGAAGACGCCAGCTTGGCCGCCCTCTACCTCACCTCCCTCGCCCTCGGCGTCGCCTTGGTTTCTAGCGGCGATCAGCAAGTGGATTTAATTCATTTGCTCTTTGGCAGCGTGCTCGCATTAGACGACGACACGCTTTTGTTAATCGTGATTGCCACCGCCCTTAATCTCGTTTTATTCGCCGTCATTTACCGCCCATTAGTGATGGATAGCGTGGATCCGGGCTTTCTCCCCAACCACCGTCAACGCCGCACCGGCGTGTTAATTCACAGCTTATTTTTAACCGCCGTCGTCATTCATTTGGTCGCGAGCTTTTACGCCCTCGGCACCGTGATGGCCGTGGGTTTACTCATGATTCCCGCCGCTGCCGCCGGCTTTTGGGTGAGCCATTTACTGCCATGGCTCGCCCTCGCGTTGGTATTCGCGGTGATTAGCGTTGTGAGCGGTCTGATTTGGTCATTCCACTATTCGATTCCCTCCGGCCCGGCCATTGTTTTAGTGGCCGGCGGGCTATACGCCCTTTCCCTGTTATTTGGTCCCCACGGCGGTTTGATTTCCTTAATCAAGCGCCATCGACAAGGTTGAAATAAATCCCATGAAGTTGCTTTTATTATTTTTCGTGCTGTTCCATTCGATCGCCCTGGCCGAACCCCTGCGCGTGGTGGCGAGCTTCAGCATTTTGGCGGACATGGCCCGCGTCATCGGCGGCGACCGCGTCACCGTCATCGCCCTCGTCGGCCCCAACGAAGACGCCCACACCTACCAGCCCAATCCCCAAAACACCCGCGAGCTGGCCGCCGCGAACCTGTTAATTATCAACGGCTTGGGCTTTGAAGGCTGGCTGACCCGCCTGCAGCAGGCGGCCAACTATCGCGGCCCCGTGGTGACCGCGACCGAGGGCGTCGATCTCATCGAAGTCGCCGCCCAAAAGTCGCACGGCCACAAGCACGATCACCACGATCACCACGACCACCACGACCACCACGACCACGGGCAATACGACCCCCACGCCTGGCACGACCCGCGCAATGGCGCCATTTACGCGGCCAACATCGCCGCCGCCCTCATCGCCCTCGATGATGCCCACCGGGAGCAGTACCAACGGCGGCTCGCCGATTACCAGGCCCAATTGCAGGCGATCCATGGCGAATTTGCCGCCCCATTCGCCGCGCTGCCCAAGGATCGGCGGCGCGTGACGACCCACCACGATGCCTTTCGCTATTTCGCCCGCGCCTACGACTTGGAATGGCACGCCCTCATCGGCATCAGCACCGAAGCCGAACCCAACGCCCGCCAAGTCGCCCAGCTCATCCGCCAACTCAAGCGCCAGGGCAGCCAGGCCGTGTTTCTCGAAAACATCGCGAATCCCCGCCTCATCGAACAAATCGCCCGGGAAAGCGGCGCCACCGTGGGCGGCGTGCTCTATTCCGACGCCCTTTCCGACGAACGCGGTAACGCCTTGAATTATTTGGATTTGTTGCGCCACAACGCCCGCACCGTACTCGCCGCGCTGACTCCCACGCCCTGACGCTTCGACTTTCTTGGAAATGTCATGGACCTCGGCCACAATCGGCGGGTTTTCTCTCCCCCGTGACCGAGGATTTTTATGACTACGCCCGCCGTTGATGTCGCCGCCGCCGTCCCGAAAGACGAGGGCGGTTTGGATTTTTTTAGCCGTTATCTCTCCCTGTGGGTGGCCCTATGCATCGTCGCCGGGGTCGCCTTGGGACAGTTCTTCCCCGCCGTGCCTCGCGTGCTGGCCCAATTCGAGGTGTACAGCGTGTCGCTGCCGGTGGCGGTGCTCGTGTGGGCCATGATCTTTCCCATGATGGTGCAGATCGAATTTGCCGCCGTGGTGGATGTCCGCCGCCAGCCCACCGGGCTGCTCATCACCACTGTGGTCAATTGGCTCATTAAGCCCTTCACCATGTTCGCCCTATGCTGGGTGTTCTTTTTCGTGATTTTCCAATCCCTGATTCCGGAAGCCCTCGCCAAAGAATATCTGGCGGGCGCGATTCTGCTGGGCGCGGCGCCCTGCACCGCCATGGTGTTTGTCTGGAGTTACCTCACCAAGGGCGATCCGGCCTACACCCTGGTTCAAGTCGCCGTGAACGACCTCCTCATGCTGGTGGCCTTCGCCCCCATCGTGATGCTGCTCCTGGGCCTATCGAACATCGTCGTTCCCTGGGAAACCGTGGCGCTGTCCGTGGTGCTGTACATCGTGATTCCCCTGGGGGCGGGCTACGCGACCCGCCGTTATCTGATCCATCGCTACGGCCAGGCGTGGTTCGACGGCGAATTTCTCCATCGCATCAAGCCGGTCACTCCCGGCGCGCTGTTGGTCACCCTGGTGCTGCTGTTCGCCTTCCAGGGAGAGGCGATTCTGAATAACCCGCTCCACATTCTGCTCATCGCCATTCCGCTGACGGTGCAGACCTTTTTGATCTTCTACATCGCCTACTGGTGGGCGCAGATCATGCGCGTGCCCCATTGCATTGCCGCGCCCGGTGCGTTCATCGGCGCGAGCAATTTCTTTGAACTCGCCGTCGCCGCCGCCATTGCCCTGTTTGGCCTGCAATCCGGCGCCGCCCTCGCCACCGTCGTGGGCGTCCTCGTGGAGGTGCCAGTGATGTTGGTGCTCGTGGCCATCGCTAACCGCACCCGTCACCAGTTCGCCGTCTAATCGCAAACTAACGTTACGCTGGGCCCACGCCCCGCCGATCCTGGGTCGGTGGGGCGTGTTGTTTTCATTGATTTTGAAGCTAAAAAAGGTGTCACCGTGACCACAGCCGCTTCGCTGTCTTTTGCGCTTTCTGGCGCCGCCGGTCGCATGGGCACGGCCATTTTGCAGGTGAGCCGCGAAACCCAAATGCTCCAACCCGCGCTGCTTGTCGATCGCCAATTTGCTGTCGATTCCCCACCGCAGGCCACATCGCCCCGTTGCTGCTCCAAATGGGACGGCACGTTCGCCGACTTCGCCGTGATGATCGACTTTTCTTCCATGAGCGGCGTGTTATCCCACCTGAGCCACTGTGTGCGCCTGCAAAAACCGATGGTCATCGGCGCCACGGGCTTCGATGACGCGGCCTTGGCCCAAATTCGCGTCGCCGCCGCGCAAATTCCGATTTTGCAATCCGCCAACATGAGTTTGGGGGTGAATCTCTGCTTAAAACTCGCGGCCTTGGCGCGGGCCGCTCTGCCCGCCGACTTTGAGGCGGAGATTTTTGAGATTCACCACAAACACAAGCGCGACGCCCCGTCCGGCACGGCGATAGCCCTCGCCAATGCCATCGCCGACGCCTGGCACCAGCGCCATCCCGCCGAGTCGCCCTTGAGCCAACAACTGCGGGTGGCCAACAACAATCAAGCGCGATCGGCCCACAGCATCGGCCACGGCGTGTTGCGCGGCGGCGACGTGGTGGGCGAACACACGGCGTTTTTCTTCGGCGACGGCGAGCGGTTGGAAATCACCCACCGGGCGACGGATCGCAAAATCTTCGCCCGCGGCGCGTTAACTGCCGCCCATTGGCTGGTGAATCAGCCTCCCGGGCTGTACTCGATGGCCAATGTCCTGGGTTTTTAAGGGATGAGCGGGCGCTTTTTCATCGGCCTGATGACCGGCACCAGCGCCGACGCCATCGACACGGCCCTCGTGGAATTTTTCTCACCCATCGCGACGGCGCCGCCCTACGCCATCCGCGCCACCTACGCCGTGCCGTTGTCCCCGTCGCTGCGCCAACGGGCCATCGCGTTTAACGACGCCGGCGACGCGCTTCGGTGGGCCGATTGGGTCGCCCTCGACCACGACTTGGCGGGGGAAATGGCCCAGGCAGTTCACGAGCTGTTGCATTACAGCGGCCTGGCTCGACGGCAAATCACCGCCTTGGGCATGCACGGCCAGACCGTGTACCACCGCCCCGTGCCGCCCCATCCGAAAACCGTGCAGCTCGGCAACGCCGCACGGCTGGCAGCGCTCACCGGCATTCCGGTGGTGAGCGATTTTCGCGCCGCCGATGTGGCCCACGGCGGTCAAGGGGCGCCCCTCGCCCCCCTGTTCCAACGGTATTTCCTACAGCGGCGGGTGACCTATCCGGTGGCGGTGGTCAATTTGGGCGGCATCGCCAACGTGAGCCTGCTCCACGCTGAGCCAACCCGAGATCTGGGCTTCGATACCGGTCCGGCGAATGCCTTGATGGATCACTGGATACATGCGGTTCACGGCCTGGATTACGACGCCGACGGCGCCTTTGCCCGCAGCGGGCGGGTGATTCCCGCGCTGTTAGCGGCCATGACAGCCGATCCCTACTTTGCGCTGCCCGCGCCCAAAAGCACCGGGCGGGATTACTTCTCCGCCCAGTGGCTCGCGAACTATTGCGCCGCCTTGCCAACACCGCCGGCACCGGCAGATGTGCAAGCCACGCTGCTGGAACTCACCGCCCAAACCGTCGCCGCGAGTCTTAAACCCTGGGCAATCGAACTGTCGGCGGTGCTGATTGCTGGCGGCGGCGTGCGCAACGGCGCGTTGATGGCGCGGCTGCGGGGGCTGCTGCAATGTCCGGTGGCGTCGATGGCCACGGTCGGCCTGCCGCCGGATGACTTGGAAGCCCTGGGTTTTGCCTGGCTCGCCAAACAGCATGTGGACCGCCAGCCCCTGCCGCTCAAAGCCATCACCGGGGCGGCGAAGAACGCCATCGCCGGCGCGTATTACCCGACGGTTTAAGCCGCGCCCATAAAAAAACCGCCTGCACGCAGGCGGTTTTAGCGGACAACTAGCGGGCGGCGTTAGGCCGAGAAGGACGATCCACAGCCGCAGGTGGACTTGGCACTGGGGTTATTGATGACGAATTGGGCGCCTTCGAGGTTTTCCACATAGTCGATGTGGGCGCCCGACAAATACTGGTAACTCATGGAATCCACGAGCAATTTCACCCCATAGGATTCAAAAACGAAGTCTTCTTCGGCGGTGGTTTCGTCGAGGGTGAAGTTGTATTGGAAGCCCGAGCAGCCGCCGCCGTTGATAAACAGCCGCAACATCAAACTCGGGTTGCCTTCTTCTTCGATGAGATCGCGTACTTTGTGGGCGGCGGATTCGGTCAACATATTCATGGGCGTTACCTCGCGTAACAGGTTGATGGAGTTGAGGATTTTAATGCTAGGGAACCACGGCCAAGGCATCGAGGCCGAGGGTTTCGTCGAGACCCAACAGGAGATTCATATTCTGCACCGCTTGGCCCGACGCGCCTTTCACCAGGTTATCCAGGGTCACGGAAACCACCAGAAGTTCCTGATCCAGCCGCAGGGTCACCGAGATTTGACAGCGATTGGTGCCGCGCACCTGACGGGTTTCCGGCGCTTGGCCCGCGGTCAGCACCTGGATAAACGGCTCGTCGGCGTAAAACTCGGCAAATAGCGCTTGTAAATCCACGGCTTTCGCCGAGGGCCGCCGGAAGGCGTACAGGGTGGTTTCGATGCCGCGCATCATGGGCACCAGATGGGGCACAAAGCCCACGTTCACCGTGTCGCCCGCCACCCCCGTCAAAATCTGCTCGACTTCCGGTTGATGGCGATGGCCGCCCAGGCCATAGGCCTTGAAACTTTCGCTGGTTTCACACAGCAACAGACCCATGTCGGCCTTGCGGCCCGCGCCGCTCACCCCGGACTTGCCATCCGCAATGATCGTCGTCGGCTCGATGACGTGCCGCGCCAGCAGCGGCGCGAGGCCCAAGATCATCGAGGTCGCGTAACAGCCGGGATTGGCAATCAACGACGCCGCTTTGATTTGGGTGCGAAACAGCTCCGGCAGCCCATACACCGCCGTCGCCAAGAGATCCGGGCTGGCGTGTTCCATGGCGTACCAGCGGGCAAACGTGGCCGGTTCGGTTAGGCGAAAATCGGCGGATAGGTCGATGATTTTGCAGCCGGTTTCTAGGAGCGCCGCCGCCTGTTTCATGGCGATTCCGTGGGGAGTTGCATAAAAAATCACCTGACAATCCGCCAGGGAGGTGGTCGTCGGATCGGAAAAATGCAGCCCGCGATAGGTGGTGAGATGGGGAAAAATCTCGGTGACCGCCTTGCCGGTTTCGGCCCGCGAGGTGATGCGGGTGACCTGCACCTGGGGATGGTGCGCCAACAGCCGCAACAGCTCCGCCCCGGTGTAACCGGTCCCGCCCACAATGCCCACGTTAATCATGTTGAAGTGCCTCGTTTTGCTGAAAAGCGGCGCTAAATCGCCAGGTTGTCGATGAGTCGGGCGCGACCCAACCACGCGGCGGCGAACAGGCGGTTACCGTCCAGGCCGTCGGGTAGACCCAAATCCGTGGCGCGGCGAATGGCGCAGTAATCCGGGCGGAACCCGTGGCGCGAGAGCGTCGCCATCGCCGCCATTTCCAAACCGACCCGTTGATGGTCTGACGCCTCGTTGGCATCGCGCCACGCGGCGGCGGTCTGCTGCAACGTGGCGTACAGCAGGGGCGCGATGGCCCGTTCGGCGGCATCGAGATAGCGATTGCGCGAACTCAACGCCAGGCCGTCCGCCTCGCGCACCGTCGGCACGCCGCGAATGGCGATGGGAAAGTCCAAATCCGCCACGAGTCGCCGAATCACCAGCAGCTGTTGCCAATCCTTTTCCCCAAACAAGGCCACATCCGGCTGCACCAGGTTAAACAGCTTGGCCACCACCAGGGCGACGCCCGCGAAATGCGTCGGCCGCGACGCGCCGCACAGCTCGCCGGTCAGGGCTGCATCCACCGTCACGCGGGTGAGATGGCCCGGCGGATACATCAGCGCCACCGTCGGCGTAAACACCGCGTCCGCGCCCCGTTCTTGGAGCAGTGCGCAATCGTCGGCCAGGGTGCGCGGGTAGTTGGCCAGGTCTTCTTGCGGCCCAAATTGCGCGGGATTCACGAAAATCGACGCGATCACGCGGGTGTGCGCGGGCCCGGCGGTGCGGGCGGCGGTGATGAGTGCCCCGTGGCCCGCGTGGAGATTGCCCATGGTGGGTGCGAAGGCGATGGGTGCGCCCTCGCGCCGCCAGTCGGCCACCTGTTGCCGCAGGTCGGCGACGGTGTCGATGACCCTCATGGGGTTAGTGCCACGGGTTTTGCGGGGCGACTCGGCGGAAATTCGCCGCTTTTCACCGCCGCCACATAGGCCTGCACCGCCGCCAACACGCTGTCGCGACCAGCGAGGAAGTTCTGGGCAAAGGGCGGCAAATAACCGCTCAAGCCCAACAGGTCGTACACCACGAGCACTTGGGCATCGCAGCCCTTGCCGGCGCCGATGCCGATGACCGGAATCTGCACCGCCTGGGTGATGCGCGTGGCCAGGTCGTCGGGCACGTTTTCCAGCAGCAGCAAGTCGCTGCCGGCGGCTTCGAGGGCGCGGGCCGCGTCGAACATCGCCGCTGCGGACACCGCATCTTTGCCCTGCATGCCGTAGCCGCCGAGCTTCAACACGGTTTGCGGCCGCAGACCCAAGTGGGCGCAGACCGGCACGCCCTGCTGGCTCAGCGCCCGCACGATGGGCACCAGGTCGCCGTCGCCTTCGAGCTTCACGCCCTGGCCCAAGCCCTCCTGCATGACGCGGGCGGCGGTGGCGAGGGCCATGGGCACGTCGGCATAGCTCATAAACGGCAGGTCGATGAGTCGCAGGGCGTATTGGCTGGCCCGAGCCACGGCTTGGGCGTGATAGACCATGGCATCCACCGTCACCGGCACCGTGGTGTCGTGGCCCTGAACCACCATACCCAGGCTGTCGCCCACCAAAATCACCTCCACCCCGGCGGCGTCGAGGAGGCGAGCAAAGGTGGCGTCATAGGCGGTGAGCATGGCGAATTTCTCACCCTGTTCTTTGAGACGCCGAAGCGTTTTCATCGTGATGGGCTTGCGAATGGTCATGGCGATAGCTCACTCAGGGAAAAATTCGTCGGGACGACGGCGGGGAAAGCGGCGGCGAGGACCGCGGGGCGGTGGCGATCCCTCAAAGGGCGACGACGGTCGATGAGGCGTTTCAAAGGGCTTGCTCACCACGAGATCGGGTTGATGAAACGGGCGCCACCAGTCGGCGAGTTCTTGTAAACGCGGGTCGGCTTGGGCGCGGAGCACGAAGAAATCGTAGGCCGCGCGAAACAGCGGCACGGCCGCCAGTTGTTGCGGGCGCTTGCCGCCGCGATCGAGAAAACGAGGCTGTAACTGCCAAATGTCCCGCAACGGCAGGCTAAACCGCTTGTGAATCGCCACCCGCTGGCTTTGCTGCTGCAACACCCGATCGACCGCCAGGCGCTCCGCATCCACCGGTAGGCGGCCTTTAGCCAGGAGTTTGTTGTATTCGGCCACATAAGGCGGCCACAGCAGACCGGCGAACAGATAGGCCGGGCTAACCGGTTTGTCTTGATGGACGCGGGCGTCGGTATTTTCCAGCAACCGTTGGATCAGCAGCCGCGAAATGCGGCTGTCGTCGCCGGATAGACAGGCGTTAGTGCCCGGAAACAGCACGCTAAACAGCCCGTAGAGCCGCAGCCATTCAAAGCTCGCCACGCCGTGACCCGCCATAAACAGCTTCAACACCTCGTCGAACAGCCGCGCGGCGGGCACATCGGCCAACAGATCGCCCAGGCGGTGAATCGGCTGTTCGGTAGCGGCGTCGATGCGAAAGCCGAGTTTGGCGGCGAAGCGCACGGCGCGGAGCATGCGCACCGGGTCTTCGCGGTAGCGCACCTCCGGATCGCCGATCATCCGCAGCACCCCGGCCTGGAGATCCGCCATGCCCCCGGTGTAGTCGCGGACACTGCGGTCGGCGATGTCGTAATACAGGGCGTTGACGGTGAAATCGCGCCGTTGCGCGTCGTCGTCGATGGTGCCGTAGACATTGTCTTGGAGGATGCGGCCCTGTTTGTTGGTGATGGGCGCTTGGGGCGAGAGCCGACGGGTGATCGGCGCGGTGATGGCGCCCTCGTCGGCGTCGCTTTCTGGGGCAAAGCTGCTGGCGCGGAAGGTGGCGACTTCGATGATTTCGCTGCCGAAATGCACATGCGCGAGGCGAAATCGCCGCCCGATGAGCCGACAGTTGCGAAACAGCTTGTAGACCGTGTCGGGATGGGCGTTCGTGCCCACGTCGAAGTCCTTAGGCCGCCGTCCGAGGAGCAGATCCCGCACGCCGCCGCCCACGAGACAGGCCTGGTGACCCGCTTCGTGAAGGCGATGGAGCACGCGCAGGGCGTTGGGGCTGATGTCTTTTTGGCTGATGGTGTGGCGATCGCGGGGAATGATGACCGGATCCCGCAGGGGCTGGACGTGCGGCGCGGGCAGCGCGGCGGCGTCAGCCAAGTCGTCATCGAGGTCGCGGTGGGGAGGGAATTCTGGAAGCGTCATTGCTCACCTTCGAAGGTAGAGGCGGCGGCACAGGGCCGTCGCAGGTGGAAATTGCCGTATCTCGGCACGGTCGGGAGGGGTTTATTGGCTGCCGGTGTGGCCAAAACCGCCGTCGCCCCGGTCTGACGCGGTGAAGGTCTCTACCAACTGCCAGCGCACCGCCAACACCGGCACGACGACGAGTTGGGCGATGCGTTCGCCCACGGCGATGCAGTAGGGGGTGGCGCTGCGATTCCAGCAGGACACGAAGAGTTGGCCTTGGTAGCCGCTGTCGATGACGCCGGTGCCGTTGCCAAGCACGATGCCGTGGCGATGGCCCAAGCCGGAGCGGGGCAGCACCAGGCCCACCACGTTGGGATTGGCCAGGTGAATCGCGAGGCCCGTGGGAATCAGGGCCGTGTCGTTGGGGGCGAGGGTGAGGGGTTCGTCGAGGCAGGCCCGCAAATCCAGGCCGGCATCGCCGGGGGTGGCGTAGGTGGGCCACGGGATGGTGTCGCCCAAGCGCGGGTCGAGGCGTTGGAGCTGCACCGTGAGGGCAAGGGGATTCATAACACTCCTACAAAGGCCGCCCGCAGGCGGTTAAGTCGCCGACGCTGAGGGCGTCGGGGGGGAACGGCGCGACCGCTGGTGGGCGATGCGCGTCATCAAGTCGTGGGCCAGGTGGGTTTTCGGCGCCGGCCCCAGGGTCTGTTCGCCGTCAGCACTCACCAAGTACAGCGTGTTGTCGTCCATTTCAAAGCCTTGGCGGTCGCCCACCCAGTTGGCGGCGATCAGATCTAGGCCCTTTTGCTGGCGCTTTTGGGCGGCGTAATGGGCTAACTCGCGGGTTTCCGCTGCAAATCCCACGGTAAACGGCTTGGGCGACCAGGCGGCGACGCGGGCGATGATGTCCGGATTGCGCACCAGCGAGAGGGTGAGCCGATCGTCGGTCTGGTCGGTTTTTTTGATTTTGTGATCGGCAATCTGGGCCGCGCGGTAATCCGCCACGGCGGCGCAACCGATGAAAATCGTGCAGTGGCCTTGGGTGGCGTGGACGGCGGCGTCCATGTCGAGGGCGGTTTCCACATCCACGCGGGTCACGCCAGCAGGGGTATCCAAGGCCACCGGGCCGCTAATCAGCGTCACGCGGGCGCCGCGCACGGCGGCGGCGTGGGCCAGGGCAAAGCCCATTTTGCCGCTGCTGCGATTGCTCAAAAACCGCACCGGATCCAGCGGCTCGCGGGTGGGGCCAGCGGTAATCACCACCGATTCGCCGGCAAGGGCGGTGTCGGTCGCGTCCGCCTGGTTGGCCCAAGCCAACAGCCGATCCCGTAATTCCAACGGCTCCAAGAGCCGTCCGTCACCGACCTCACCACAGGCTTGAGCGCCGCTGCCTGGCCCCCAAATCTGCACGCCTCGGCGGCGCAGTCGCGCCACATTGTCTTGGGTGGCGGGGTGTTGCCACATGAGGCGATTCATGGCCGGCGCCACCATAAGCGGCTTATCCGTCGCCAGACACACCGTGGTGAGCAGGTCATCGGCGAGGCCGTGGGCCAGGCGGGCGATCACGTCGGCGCTGGCGGGCGCGATCAAAATGGCGTCGGGCCAGCGGGCGAGTTCGATGTGGCCCATGGCGGCTTCCGCGTGGGGATCCAGGAGGGTCGTGTGCACAGGCAGGCCTGACAGCGCTTGAAACGTGAGGGGCGTCACGAACTCGGTGGCGGCGCGGGTCATGACCACGCGCACGCTCCATTGGGCGTCTTTCAGGCGGCGCACGAGTTCGCCCGATTTGTAGGCGGCGATGCCGCCGCTAATGCCGAGAAGTAAGCGTTTCATGGGAAAAACCGCGTCGCCGAAAACCATCGGTAAAATCGTAGCGCGATTGGCGATGAGGAGGACAACGAGATGGCAATCACCGATTGGCCCGAAGCCGAGCGGCCGCGGGAAAAGCTCTTGGCCCAGGGGGCAACCCAGCTTTCCGATGGGGAATTGTTGGCCATTTTTCTGCGGGTGGGCGTGAAGGGAAAAAACGCCATCCAGCTGGCGGAGGAAATGTTGAGGGTTCATGGGGGACTGCGGGGCCTGTTGGCGGCGTCTCACGACGCGTTTTGTCAGGTGCCCGGCTTGGGAACGGCGAAATACGTGCAGTTGCAGGCGGTGTTGGAGCTGAGTCGGCGCTATTTCGCGGAGGCCATGCAGCGGGGCGAAGCGCTCACCAGTGCGGTCCTCACCAAACAATATCTGGCGCGCCAACTGCGCCCTCTGTCCCACGAGGTGTTTGCGGCCTTATTCCTGGATAACCAGCACCGCATCATCGTTTATGAAGAATTGTTTCACGGGACCATCGACTGCGCGGCGGTGTATCCCCGGGAGGTGCTGCGGCGGGTGCTGCATCACCACGCGGCGGCGGTGATTTTCGCCCACAACCATCCTTCGGGGGCGGTGCAGCCCAGTCCCGCCGATGTGCAGCTCACGGAGCGGTTGCGCCAGGCGCTGCACCTCATCGACGTGCGGTTGCTAGACCACTGCATCGTGGG
>DAIUCA010000011.1:0-29594 GCA_036846405.1 Candidatus Competibacteraceae bacterium | reverse complement strand
GGAAAACGAGTTATCGGTTGTTAAGCGATAAAGCGGTATCGGTTAGGGCTGCGGGAAAGCGGTGGTGCGAACGCGAATGGTGTTCTCGAGGGGAACGCCGTTGTTGTTATCGTCCGGAGATTCACGCAGACGGATCGGGTTGATGATGGTTTGGGCAGCGCCGAAAGCCGGCGAGCGGATCACACTGTAGGAGAACACGCCATCGCCGTAGGAGGCTTGGTTGGCTTGGCCGAAGCGGAAGGGACGACCAGTCTCTACGCCCCAGGTGTATTCTGGACGCGACAGATCCCACAGAATAAAACCGTCAACATAGCCCTGAGCCAGCGAACTTAACTGAGCCGGGTTTTGCGGATTCACGCGGCTCAACTCACCCGTCAAGAACATGGTGGCAGAGAAGCGCTGTTGGTTGGTGTTATACACATCAACGCTATAGGCGCCGGCCAGGTTCTGAGCAGACCACACAAGAATATCGGTGGTGGAGCCATCCTGAACATAATAACGCATGTAGATTTGGTCGCCGTGACGCGCGCCCGCAGCCAAGTTCACGATGGTCGTGTTGCTGGGAGCCAATAGGTTCGGAACAAATACGCCGGCAACGCTTGCAGGGCCAAAGTCACCACCGGAGTTGGTACCGGGGATGCCCGCATCGGGGTTCTTGGCTTGCAGCGGCAACACGGGAATGACGCTGACATCCGGGTTACCGACCACCGCAGAACCGTTCGGCTCGAGCAAGAAGGCAGCACCAGAGAGGCAGGGTGCATCATTAACGGTCAACGCGCCTAAGTCAGCGCCAGTGCGCGCAGTGTCGAGGATGAAGGTGAAGTAGCCTTCAAAGCCGTTGAAGTTGGGGAAAACACCAGCAGTGTTGCCATCAACCTGAAGCGTGCCGCCAGCAGACCAGGTCACATTGGCTTGGTCGTTTGCCGTCACGGGGAACTCGCCATCGAGTACTTTTTGGCTGGCGGGATTGAAATACGCCCAATAAACGGCGCCTGCGGCACAGGAAGTCAGACCCACAGCAGTAGACTGTGCAACACGACCCGTCACATTGGCGCCAGTTGCGGGGGGATTGGCCGGATTGTAGGAAGTGAAGTAGGGCACTAGAACGCCGTTAGCGAACTCGCTAACTACGGCGGCTTGGGCGGCCGAAACGCCCAGGGCGGCGGCGACGGCGAAGGCAAGACTCAGCTTTTTCATGAAGAAGCTCCTAAATGGATCAAAGCGTTATCCCGTACGGTTGCACAAGGGCCGAAGCCATTTGTCCAGCTTTCAGGGGAGGCGAAGTTAATTAAGTCCGGATTACCGATCTGAAGGTGGGCAAAAACTACAATAAAAAATGGCACAAACGCAACTACTTTCGCAAAAATACCACAACCAAAACATCCTGTTGTAATGACCACTTCTTCGCTATTTCTTTTGCTCATGGGGTTGTCGGTGCTTTGCCATTGTTGCGACGGGGATCATGATACCACTGACCTTCGTGAACCGTCCAAACCGTCGTCAATGACTGTTTCATCCCCTTACCCCCCAGCGCCGGCAAGATGTATTCAACCTCTAAAGTCACTTCCGCATTCGTCGGCGATTTTGGCTTAATTTCAGTGATTTTCGCCCGATTAAACAGCAATTTGCCCCCCGATTTCACATAGTCTTGCAACGACACTAAGCCCAAAGGCTTCGCAATTTCGTAGTCAAATTGGGTGAATAAATCGTTCGCAGTTCGCGCTTCCCAGTACGCTTCGACCCGCTGCCTGAGGTTATCGAGGCTCGGCGGCGATGGCTCGCAGCCCGCCAGAAATGCCATTGTGCCCCACAGGACGAATTGTAGATTGAACCACTTCATTCAGGTGTCACCGTTCTCATTTGCCTATTCTGTATCATTTTGACGACAGCATGGCGACTCATGATCGCCAGGCTAAATCGAGTTGTCCCCACTGCCACCATTGTCCCGGACGCTCCTGAATCGCCGTCGTCAACCACGCCGCCGCCTGCGCAAGCGCCACCGTCGGCTCGTCGACCAACCGCCGCAGTCGCACCGCCGCCCGCCACCCCCCTTCGGGCACTTCGCCGTACACCAACGCCGCCCCCGTTCCTTGGGCAATTCGCGCAATCCCCGTGGGGAGATGCAGTTGCCCACAGCCCAACCCGTAGGCCGCTTTTTTTTGACGGTGATAATCCTCGGTGATCGCGTCCATCAGCATCACCAACGTCTCGCCCGCCGCCAACGACCGATAAATCGCCCGCTTGTCGTCGTTGAGCGTGATTAACGGCCCGCCAATTCGGTCCCGCAGGCCATACACCTTCCGTCGGAAAAAGCCGCGATCCATGAGATCCAGATCGGGATTTGTCTCGTCGATCGCCATGGTGAGCATTCCCAACCGTTCGCCCGCTAAGGCAAGGGCCAACAACAGCAGATTGATCCGCCCAAAATGGCCCATGACGAGAATCACACCCCGACCACCGACCTTCGCGTCTCGTAACACCTCCAAGGATTCTGCCGACAACTGCACTGTTTCTCCCAACCGCGTCCGCGCCAGCGTGAATACATCCAGCCGCTCTCGCGCCATCAATTGGAAATACTCGCGCACCGCCGCCCCCCGACGCTTCGGCGGGAGATCGGGAAACACCTTCGCCATCTGCGCCGCAATGAATTGCGCGTCTCGTCGCCGTTGGGTGTAGCGATTGATCAGACCAATTCCCCCCGCCACGCGATACGCCATCGCCGGCGGTATCCCAGCTAACGGCGACAATCCGTAGTAATTGAGCCACTTGCGCATCGGCGGCCCCCTCACGACGCCGATCGCTCCCAACGAAACGGCAGCCCCACCACACCAAATTCTTGATGGGGATGGCTCACGGTGAAGGGGCAGATTTGCTCGGCTAAATCAAAGACTTGCAATCCCGAATCGTCCAGCGCGTACACGCTCACCGCGTATTCGCCCGACAACAACGCCAGCTGGGGCAGCCACAGCACGAGTCGCTGTTCGCCCAGGCCCCGCAGCGGCTGTGGTTCCGCGCCAAAATGGGTGCTGGTGCCAAACACGTTGTCCTTTTGACCCCGCACCACCGCCACCCCCACGTGAAACGCGCCCACCGTCGCGATTTCCACCGTCACCGCAATGCCCAGCGTCTGGCCGGTCTGGCGGATTTGCACCGTCTGCCCTTGTTCGTCGATCACCGCGACCGATTTAATGCGAATCGGCGCCGTGCTCGGCTGGGACGGTCGATAGGCCCGATCGAAATCGTTGCCCGCCCCCCCCAGCTTGGCCCGTTCGTGGGCTTCGTACGCGGTCACCACCGCCTCGCTATCGCCCAGCGCCCGCAACTGCCCCTCGTGAATCCACGCGGTGCGCTGGCACAAACTGCGGATGTGGTAAAGGTTGTGGCCGCAAAACAACACGGTTTTACCCCGTGCCCGAAAGGTCATGATGCGATCCAGACTTTTCTTCTGAAAGTACAAATCGCCCACGGCCAGGGCCTCGTCGATAATCAAGATGTCCGGTTCGATCGCCGTCGCCGTCGCAAACGCCAGACGCATGAACATGCCCGAGGAGTAGGTCTTCACCGGCCGTTGCAGCGCCTCCGCCGGCAGTTCGGCAAACGCGGCAATCTCGTCGTAATACGCGGCCATCTGTGCCGCCGACACCCCGGATAAGGCGCCCATCAGATGCACGTTGTCTCTGCCGCTCTGTTCGGGATGAAACCCTGCCCCCAGCTCGAGCAACGCGGCAATCCGTCCCCGCACGGTGACTGTGCCGGCGGTCGGTTTGCAGGTGCCGGCAATCACCTTTAACAACGTGCTTTTGCCCGCGCCGTTTTCGCCGATGACGCCCACGGTTTCGCCCGCGTTGACGGTTAAGTCGATGTTTTGCAACGCAAAATGCACGCGGTGCAGCGGCCGACGAAATAGCAGCTCCCGCAGCCGCGCCTGGGGGCTGTCGTACAGCCGATAGCCCTTGGCCACCTGCCGCAATTCGATAACCGGCGCGTGGGCCGTCGTCGGTTCGCTCACAGATAGTCTCCCAGGCCGGGTTTCAGCGCCCGAAACAGCATCACACCGCCAACGCCCAGCACCGCGCCCCAGATCACGGTGACGACGATCGTTTCCGTCGAAATCGGTAGCCCGATGAGCGCCGTCTGATAGCCGTTAATGAGTCCCGCAAAGGGGTTTAACCAGAACAAACCGTGGTAAGCCACCGGCACGAAACTCATGGGATACAGAATGGGGGCAGCATAAAACAGCAGTTGCAACACCACCGGCGTCATCTGCGCCACATCCCGCATGAACACGGCCATCAGCGCCAGCACCAGGCCCAAGCCGTAGGTCATGGCCAGTTGCAACCCAAACAACAGGGGCAAATACAGGGCATTCGCCGTCAACAGCCCGTTCCAGCCCAACACCAGCAGCAGAATGACCGTGCCGATGAGCTGGGGCAGCAGACTCGTGAGCAGCACCGTGGCCGGAATTAAATCCACCGGAAACGCGATGCGTTGCAGAAATTGCTCGTGGGCAATCAATGACCCCACGGCGCGACTCAAACCGTCGGCGATGCTCAGCCAGGGCAGCAGCCCCGCCAAAAGAAACAGGAAGTAACCTTGGTCGTCGGCGGTGGCGAGTTCTGGAATCCGCAGCCGCATGATCTGCGCGAATACCAGATAGAAAATCGCCACGGTCAGCAGCGGCAGCAGCAGCGCCCACAGCAAGCCGAGCACCGAACCCGCGTAACGGCTGTGTAAATCCCGCCGCAGCCACAGCCACCAGAGGTAAATCCGCGAGTTCACAGCGTCCGCTCGCCCGTTTTGGCGGCAATGGCGCGGAACGCCTGCGCCACTTTGTCGCCTTCTACCGCCCAATCCGTCGCCGCCGCATGGCGCAGGCCGTTGTCCCGCAGGCGGGTCGCCAACACCGGGTCTTCCAGCACCCGCAACAGCGCCGCCGCTAAATCTTCCGGCGTGGCCTTGGCGAGGAGCGCGTTTTGTTCATGGCGCAAGAGCCATTCGATGCACGGGCCGTCGTTCGAGACCACCGGACAGCCGCAGGCCATGAGTTCTAGGGGCAACAGCGACCCGTTGGTGAGGGAGAGCACAAGAGCTACATCGCATTGGCTGGACAGGTCAGCGAGGGTCGGCGGATCGACCACCCCCGCATTCAGATGGATGAACGGCAGTTGAAACTCGCCACAGTCCCAGCCGGCGAGGATCACGTGGATGTCGGGATATTTGCGCCACACCCGTTCGAGGGCCAGCAGCCCCAATTCGAAGCCGCGCCGCGGGGTCACATGGCGGGCGTAAAAGAAGATCCGCTGCTGTTGATCGCGGCGCGGGCGGGGGTAATGAATGCCCTTGTCGTAAGCAAAGCCGAAGGGATAGGCCGCCATGCCGTAGCGCTTGGCCATAGCCGCGAGCCAATCCCCCGCCGTAATCGCGCCGTCAAAACCAAAACGATAAGTCGCTTCCGCAAAGGCATGTTCGCTGCCCACGGGAAAAAACGCCGGCTCCATGTCCTGGATGAAATAGACCTTGTGGCGCGTGCGCTGAAATCGACGGGCGAAATACGCCGTCTGCCAACCGGTCGCCACGGTGAATTGGGCGGGACGGATCGTGTCCTCGCCCAGGCTCACGGCGGCATCCAGCGGAAAAAAATGGGTGCGAATGATCTTCCGCGCCTGCTCGCCGCTGGGGTATTGGGTCGGCCCCACCACCACGATGCGGTTGTCAAACCCCTGGCGTTCCAGATGCTGAATCATCCGAAAAATCGTCGTGTGGCCACCGCTGCCGATGTGAAAATCCGGAATCAGCCAGTTAATCGAATGGGGCACGACCGCATCGGTAAACGGCGTCGGCGGTTCGGCAGGGGCGTCGATGAAGCGATAAAACGCCAACACATCGTTTCGGTGGGACGACAGCAGATGCGAGGAAGACGCCCGCGGCCCAGGAAACAGATAGGTTCGCCAGGTGTAGCGTAGCAGCCCAAACAGGCCCAACTCTTTGAAAACGCTGGGAATTCGCCGCCATTTGCGGCGCAGGGTGGCCCACATACTCATGACTTCTGCAATACCTCGTCGCGGGAAGATCGTTGGGTCAGCCAGGACGGCAACTGATCCCAATGGGTGCCGGCGTACAGCCCCAAGAGCTTCGCCGCCACCCGCAACGGCATGCGCCGCCGCCAGCCCAGGCGCTCGCGCCAGGTCAACCCAGGGGCGTCGCCGATCCAACGCCAATCCCGCACGCACAGCCGCGCCCATTGGCGCACCACGTCGGAAAATTTCGCTAACACCGCGTAACCGAACAGCTGTTTGAAAGACCGAGCCTCGTCAAAGGCGCGGCGATAGCTGTCGGCCACATTGAGGTCGTGGGAATGGAACACGCAGGCGTTTGGCACATACAGCCGCGCATAACCCGCCTCGATGACGCGCTTCGCCCACAGTTGGTCTTCGGCGAAGTGCACGTCGGGCAGCGCCATGATTTCCCACACCCGCCGCCGCAACAGCGCGTTATTGCTCGAAAAAAAGTGCATGAACTGGCGCAGGCCCACATCGGCGTCATAACGGGCGCGGTCGGTAATTTGAGCCGGGTTGTTTTGCAGAAAGCCGTCGAAAAACAAGGCCATGTCGCGGACAAGGGGCGGGTAATGCTCGGGATACGCCTCGTGACGCCCGAAGGCCCCCGCCGCGTCGGGACAGTTTTCGAGGGCGGTGACCAGATTCACGAGCCAACGGGCATCCGTGGGCAGGGCGTCGTGGGTGAGATAGGCGATGAACTCACCGGTGGTGAGCGCGGCGCCCAGGTTGCGGGTGCGGCCATGGCCAAACTCCGTCGGCGCGATGGGATGCACCCGCACGCTGCGGGCCTGGGCCGCCTCCACCGAACCATCCTTCGAGCCGGAGTCGATCACCAGCAACTCCCACGGCCAGGGGGTTTCCTGGGCCAACACACGGTCGAGCACTTCCACAAACCGCGTGCCGCCGTTTTTCACGGGAATAACCACCGAAACCTTAAATATCTGTGTCATGGAACGGGCGCCTCAGCGGGCGTAGGGCTTAGGGAGGGCTGTTCCGACGACAGGGGAATTTCTGGGGGTTGGTCTTCCATGAACGGCGCGATGGCCTCCATGCGGCGCTTCATTTCGCGGGTCACCTTTGCCGCGTCTTGGCTGTTTTCGACGACGCGCGGCGTCAGCAGAATGAGCAGTTCCGTTTTGCGGTTGGCATTTTCGGTGCTGCCAAACAGTGGCCCAATGAAGGGCATTTTGTACAACACGGGAATCCCCCCCTGGTTGCCGCGCACCTCTTCCCGAATTAAGCCCCCCAGCACGACGGTTTGCCCCGCCCGCATCACCACCTTGCTGTTGATTTTCCGCTCGAAGAACGTGACCTGTCCGGTGGAGGCGTCCTGGTCGCCCACATCGGTCACTTCCTGCTGCACGGTCATGGTGACCAAACCGCTCGAGTTCACCTGGGGTCGCACCTTCAAAAACACCCCGGTTTCGCGGTATTCGATGGAGGAAGTTTCGTTGCCGCCGGTGGTCACCGTCGTCGTCGTGCGCACGGGCTGATTGGTTCCCACGCGGATTTCGGCTTCTTGGTTATCAATGACGAGAATCTGCGGCGACGACAGCACTTTTAGGCGCGATTCCGAGGCGAGCGTCCGAAATAGGCCGCGAACGAGGCCATCGCTGCTGATGACATAGGAAAATTCGTTGCTGGCCAGATCGCCCAATAGCCCCGCATCGGTGTTATCACCATCTAAACCGCTACTGCCCGATGTGATGGTGTCGGTGCCCACCAATCCGAGTCCCGCCGACCCGCGACGATCCTTGAGGTAGTTGCTAAAAAACCACTGCAACCCGTAGCGCAGGGCACCGCTCAAGGTCACCTCGGCGATGGTCGCTTCCACCAACACCTGGCGGGGGCTGACATCCAGCCGCCGCAGGGCCGCCACCATGCGGTCGTAGGTGCGAGCGTCGGCCCAAATCAACAGGGAGTTGTTTTCCACATCCGGAATAATTCGCACCGCGTCCTCTTTGCTGTTGCCGCTGCCCGACGCGGGGGGAGGCGAGCCGCCTGCCGCCGCCTGCATGACTTGGTACGGCGGCAGGTCGTTGAGGCCGGCGATCATCGGAAAGTCCGTCGGGGCAGAGACCCGACTCGGATTCAGACCCGAACTCGAACCCGAGCGGGATGAAGCCCCACCGCTGTTCATGCCCGGCGCCACCTCGCCGCGATTGCCCGACGTGCGGGTCACCGTGCCGGTTTTCGCGTCAAACACCTGGCCTAAGAGATTTGCCAGATATTCTGCATCGCTGCTCTGCACCTCGTAGATGTACAGCCGCTGGCCAGACACCCCATCGAGCCGTTCGATCCACTGGGAAGCGTCCCGCAGAAACTCCGGTTGGGGCGAAATCACGATGACGGCATTGAGGCGACTGACCGGAATAAACCGCAGCATATTTGCCATGGCGGCGTTGCCTTCCAGATCAAACACGCCTTGCAGTTCGGTGATGAGGGTTTGTGCCTCCACGTTCTCCAGCACAAACAGCCCTACAGACATGCCGCGCATCCAGTTCACATCGAAAATATCGATGGTTTCCTGCAGTTGACTGAGTTCTTGCGGGGTGCCGGCGAGCATCAATAGATTGCGTCGCGGTTCCACCAGCACAACGCCGCCTTCGGGAGCGAAGGGCTTCAGAATCGTCTCCATCTCGGTGGCCGAGATGTAGCGCAGGGGAAACACCCGCACGGCAAAGCCGGCACTGCTCAACGCCCGCAGTTCTGGGGCACGACCCCGAGGCGCAGTCGCCGCCGGCATGACCCGATAGACCGCCCCTTCTTTAATCAACGCAGCACCGTTGGTGCGCAACAGCCCTTCGAGCACGGGTAATAGATCATCCCGCGCCAACGGTGCGGTGGTTTGGAAGGTCACCTGTCCCTGCACCCCGGGGTCGATCACATAATTCACTTCCAACGCCTCGAAAATGGTGTTGATGACCTCGCGCAAATCCGCTGCTTCAAAATTCAACGCCAAGTCGCCACCCGCCGTGCGCGTTACCTCCGCCCCACGGGGTCGGGCGAGAAATTGGCCTGTGCCCTGGTACACCTGGGAACTGGGCAACTGCTGCGCCGTGCTCGCCAACAGGTTCGCCGCATCGCGTTCGGCATCGCTCAAGGTCGGGCGCGGCACTTCGGTGCTAATCACCACTTTTGTTTCAGGGGGCAACTCTTTTTGGAGGGACTGGCAGGCGGTGAGCGCCCCCAGCGCGACCAGCGAGATGCACCAACGGGGCGCGTCATTCACGAGATGGGTTCCTCTGTAAGTCGTCAATTCGGTAGGGCGCCGAGCAGTCCCGCAGGACCGCTCGATCGGTGAGATAGGGGATCAAGGCTGCTGCCGAATCGGGCGACCCGGCGGTCGCCGACGGGGCGGGGGCGCCGTCGGGGCGACCTTCGCCGCACTGCCGCGCAGGAGGGACACCGGATGTTCGCGCGCCCCTTGGCGCAGGAGCACTTCGCGATCGCGAATCACCGCCACGCGCCACCCCGCCACGCTGTCGCCTTCGCGCACCCGCAGGGATTTCCCTTCAAATCGCAACATCGCTTGGATTTGGCCCAAGATTTGGCTCGTCCCAATGAGTTGCACGGCCGGCGGCGGTTCAGGCTCGGGTTCGGGTTCTGCGGGAGGCGACGGGGGGGGCGGTTGTACCACCGGCAGGGGGGGCGGCATCGGCGGCGGCGTTGGCGGCAGGCGGCGCGTATCGGAAAACAGCGGTCGCCGCACGATGTCCACATACTCCCCGATGGCATCGGCCAGGGGCGGCAACGACAAATCCAGCGCAATCGGCGGCTGGGGATCGAGATTCGGATCAACCGTCTCGGCGGGCAGGGATAACAACGGCGTTTGGGTCAAGTAATAGCTGTAGCTCAGCCCCGCGATGCCCGCACACGCCAACAAAAGCCACAGAAAAATGCTGCGCGTCCGTCCCATGGCTAAGGCTCCCGGCGCAGGTAACCGACAATGTCGGCGGTCACGATGAGGTTGATTTGGGTATGGACGAAGGATTGGGGCGGTAACCGCGGGTCAGCGCGTGGTGCGGGCACGCATCTGCAATTCTTCGATGAACAGCAGCGGCGTCGAGGCTTCGAGGCTGTGGAGAATGCGATGGAGATTGTCCACGCCGGCGGTGAACTGCACCCGCAGGGCAATGCGCATGGCCGGCCCGCGTTCCTCCGCCGGCAGCAACTGGCTGCTGCTCACGCTGCCGCCCTGGCTTTGGATGAACTGTTGCACCCGCTGCTGTAGCTCGCCCGCCGCCAGGTTGAGCGGGTTCGGCGGCAGGTAAAACCGCACCAAATCGTTGGATTGTTGCAACTGCGCCAGGGCCTGCTCCAACAGGGGCCGTTCGAGTTCAGCCAAGCGATAGCGCCGCAGCCAGTTTTTCTGAGTCTCGATAAACTCTTGATAAAACTGATGTTTTCCCCACCAACCAAAGTGAAACAGGCCGTACAGCCCCGCGAGACCCAAGAGCAGCACCAGCACCGACGCGAGGCGATGACCCATAGACGGCAGGGGCGCGTTCATGGGGTCGTCTCCAGTTTGAGGAGGATTTGAAAGCGTTCGCTGCCATCGGGATTTTGGGTTGTGGAGGCGCCAAAGGTGACCTCGCGAAATAGGGGCGAGGCTTCCAGCAGGGGCAACAGGCGACTGGCTTGGCGGGTCGCCCCTTGGAGCTGCACCTCGCCCGCCCGCACGTCCAGGGCTTCGAGGAAAGCGTCGTCGGGGAGGATTTGGGTCAGCGCCCGCACAATGTCGATGGCGAAGGGCCGTTGGCGACGTTCTTGGCTGAGGAACTGCGCGGCTTCTTGGGCTGATTCCAGCGTGCTCCGCAGTTGAATCACGCTTTCTGCCTGCGCTCTGGCCTGCTCCACGGGGGGAATCAGCCAAATCGCCACGCTGCGCAGTTGCCACAGGGGCAAAAACAGCGCCGCGCCAATCGCGCCTACGGCCACCAACGCCATCAGCGCCGTGACGACGCCGTGGAACCCCATGCCCTTGGGCTTGGCGGGCAGCAGATTCACCGTGGCCGGCTCGCCCTCCACGGTTACCGCCTGGGGCACAAACCCCAGGGGCGCCAGCGCGGCAAGCTGTTCGTCCACCACCCGCTTAGGCACGGCGACGAGCCGCACCCGCAACAGCTTGGCTTTGCGGTCGCGCTGAATGACGTGGGCGTGGAAATACAGTTGGTGCGCCTTAAAGGGCGTCAGGCGATCCAGATCAAAGCCCACCACCTGGTACAGCTTGCTTTCCGCCGCTAAGGGCAACACCAACGTGCGCACAAGGGCCTGTTCGGCTACCACGCACAGCACCTTGGGCAGCCGCTGGCGCAGCACGCGCTGCACCTTGGGCACGGACAACTCGCCTTCCACCAGCAAACGCACCCGCAATCCTTCTCGGGTCAAGCGCCAACCCCTGGGGGCTTTCAAAGCCACCAAGGCGCGAGGGGGTTCCACCAACAGCCAGCGCAGGGGCACCGGCACGGCAGCAACCAGGCCCCGCCACCACCAATCCCACGCGCCGGCCACATTGAGTTGTCGCCACAGACGCAACAACGGCGAGCGATCCGCTAACGCCATGATTCCACGCCCCCAGTGCGATAGTTGAAAAGGGTAAAGAAGCGCTCGGCGCGGTTGGGGCCCGCCGCCACCGTGGTGATTTGCCGCTGGCCCCCATGTTCGAGGGTGGCGATCACCCGCAGGTGATACGAGCCATTCACGCCATTCATCGCGTACGGCCCCGCTTCGGGAAAGCCCGGCAGCGGTAACCCTGCATCCCGCGCCGCTTGGCGCAGGGCCAGGTATTCGTCCACCAAACGCGGGTCGGACAGATTGGGAATCGCCCGCAGCACCGGCGCTTGGGCCGTCAACGGATTAAAGCCCGGTTGGCGCGAATGCACGGTCAAGGCTGGGCGCAGCTGTTCCAGCAGCTCGGGTCTCATGCCCAACACCAACCGCAATTCATCCAGGGTCTCAAAGTCCGCGTTTTTCGGCGGCGGCAGCCCTTCGGCCAGGTAAGCGTCGATTTCGGCGCCCAAAAACTGCGGTTCTTCATCGGGATCCCGCCAATCTTGAATCCGCTGAAACAAAATCTCTGCGTCTTCTTCGCTCAGCCCCACGGACAAAAACAACCCTTTCATGAGGGGTTGACTCGCGCGGTTTAGGTCGATCAGGCCGCTGGTATCTTGCACGTGAAGCGTCATTTCCACGTCCTCAAACCGCCAGGGATAGGGCGAGCCGTCCAGGGGCAATACCTGATCGGCAAACTCGCCCAACGGATTGTCGCCACCACTGCCGGCAATATTCAGCACCGCCTCGGGCTGCAACGGATTCATGGCAAACAGCCGCAGCAACAAATAATGCAACCCGGCCTCGGCGATGGCTTGGGCGCGGGTGTTGTCGGTGATCGTCTGGCCCAAGCGGCTTTCGATGCGCATGGAGTGGCTGAAACTGCCGGCCAATAGGGTCAGCAGCGCCGAAATCCACAGCACCAACACCAACACCATCCCGCGAGAGGACGCGAACCGTCGTTGACGGCGGCGAGTGAGCAACAAAGGAAAGTTTGGCATGTATCAATTGTTCAGTGGCTGTATCAATTATGCACCGAAACAACAAGCGCAGGCCATGGGTCGTCAAACCACTGGAGTTCGAGGCTCAACAATTCGGGAAGCGCGGCGGATTCGCGCCATTCGTCGTGCCATTCGGCTTCGTCGTCGGGATCGGCATTGAGGCCGTCGCGGATCACGCCGTAGTAACTGAAGCGCACCTGGGCCACGTTATCCAACAGCGCCGTGCGTTCGGCGTCGCCGGGGGCGTTGGGGAACGTGTTTTCCTTGTCGAAGGGCCACCACAGCATGATGAGCTGGCCGCCTTGGGCGCGAATTTCCACATCGAATAGCCCCGTGCGGCCCATTTCCGTGAACATGGGCGCCACAAAGCGCAGTTGTCGCCCGTCGCCGCTAAGCGATGGCAACCGCTCATCGCCGTCTACACGCTGCACCACGCGGGCCTGGCTCAAGGCGCGGCGCACGGCAAATTGCACCAATCGCAGTTGATCGCTTGCGTCGATGCGGGCCAAACCGCTGTCCCAAGCCCGCCCGCCCATACGCACGGCGGCAAACAACGCCAGCAAAATGCCGCTGCTCAACACCAACACGATGAGCATCTCCAACAATGTGAAGCCGCGGGCGGTTATTTGTGGTTTTCCGACAACAAAGTGCGGTATTCGCAAGATCATTCTTCGGGTTTCTTCACAAGTCGCGCCGTGGTGACGCTGAGTTCGCGGGGATTATCGCGGTCGCCCCAGTACACCGTGAGCTCGACGCGCAGCAATTCGCCCCGCGCACTCTCGATCAAATCCGGCGGCAGGGGCAGTACCAGGGGCGTGAGGGCGATGGCCCAGCGGGTGCCGTCGGACAGTTCGCCGCCCCGCACCCCGTCTTCGCCCAAGTCGATGTCCACGCCCAGACGGTCGAGGAGCGATTGGGCGTGGAGCGCCGCCCGCGAGTACTCCGCCGAGAGCGCAGCGTTGCGCAGGCCCACGCCAAAGATTTGCAGCAGCAAACCCACCACGGCGCTCGTTATCGCCATGGCCACCAAGACTTCTAACAGGCTGAAACCGCCGCGCCGTAATGGGCGCGTCACGACGCGTCCTCATCGGCGACTTCCACCTTGCCGGTGACCCAATCCACGTTGACGCGATAGCTCACATTGCCGCTCGTCAAGGTGATGTGGCCGCCGGTGGCGCTGCCATCGGGGAAAAAGCGAAACGCCGCCAAATCGCCGTCGATGTCCTGGGCGGCGGTGCGTAAATCCACAGCAATGTGGGCGGGAAACGGATGCTGTCGATCCTCCACGCGCATCCATTTTTCCCCCACGTGAATCACAAACACCGCTGATTTTTGGGTCACCGCCGCTTGCGCACGGGCCAATTTCAACCCAGACACCAGGCGCCGCGTGGTGGCCCGTAGCTCGGCGCTCTCACTTGCCCGCCCCAAGGCCAGGGGAACCAGGGCCAGCAGCATCCCCGCGATCACCAGCACCACCACCAGTTCGAGGAGCGTAAAACCGCCCATTCGACGACGGACAGGGCAAAGAATCGCGCGGTGCACGGCCATCACTCCCAACTGTTCACATCGGTATTTTCGCCATCGCCGCCGGGCGCGTCGTCGGCGCCAAGGGAAAAGAGATCAAAGGAACGACCGCCTTCGCCAGGCGAACGGTATTTGTAATCGCGACCCCAGGGGTCTTTGGGCACGTTGCCCTTGTCGAGATACGGCCCGTTCCAGCGATTCGCGCTGCCGGGTTTCTGCACCAGGGCGCTTAACCCCTCCTGGGTCGTGGGATAACGGCCCACATCCAGACGAAACATGTCGAGGGTCGCGCTTAACCGCTGCACCTGCTGCTTGGCGGTTTCCGTGTTGGCCTTGCTGAGGGCGTTCATCACCCTTGGCCCCACCAAACCCGCTAACAGCCCCAAAATGACAATCACCACCATTAATTCGATAAGCGTAAACCCGGTTACCCGGCGCGATGAAACACGCATAACAACAGCCTCTTTATCTTTACCAATCAAACAGTTAGGCCCACAGAGCAGGAGGTTAAAACGCCAAAGAATTCACGCTCAGAATGGCCATCAGAATCGACACGATGATGCCGGCGATGAGCAAACCCATGGTCAAAATCAGCACGGGTTCCAGGAGGGTGAGCAGTCGCTTGACGGTGGTTTGCACTTCCGCGTCGTAGGTTTCGGCGACCTGCACGAGCATGTCTTGCAGATCACCGGTTTCCTCGCCCACCCGCATCATGTGGACGGCGAGGGGCGGAAACTTGCCGGCTTCGAGGAGCGGTTGGGCCAGGCCCTGACCCGCTTTCAGATTTTCCGAAACCTCCGCCACGCATTGACTCAACACGTGGTTGGTGAGGGTTTCCCGCACGATGGACAAAGCCGTCAGCAGCGGCACGCCGTTCCCCAACAAGGTACCGAGGGTGCGGGCGAAGCGGGCGGTTTCGAGCTTGGCAATCAGATCGCCAAACAGGGGCAATCGCAGAAATAGCGCGTCCCAGAGGGGGCGGGTGTAAGAAGATGGGCTAAGTTGTTGTTTCATCAATAAATACAGCGCCGTGATGCCGAGCAGAATTGCCCACCAATACAAACGGAGCGCGTCGCCGGCGGCGATGACAATCTGAGTGGGCACCGGCAACGCGCGGCCCGCGTCGGCAAACAGCTGTTCAAATTGGGGAACCACGAACATCAGCAGCGCAATCACCGAACCCGCCGCCACCACAAACAAAATCGCCGGATAAATCAGCGCCGACACGACGGATTCTCGCAGGGCCTTGGTGCGTTCCAGATAGACCGCCAGGCGATCGAGCACCTGCTCCAGCGATCCGCCCGCTTCGCCGGCGCGCACCATATTTAAGTAGAAGCGGGAAAAGGTCTGTTGCTGCTCGAGGGATTCCGCCAGCGGTCGGCCCGCCCGCACCTGCTCTTGGATTTTGCCCAGCAATGTAGCCACAGCGGGGTCGTCGCCCACCTGCATGAGCACCGACAGGGTGCGATCCAGCGGCAAGCCAGCTTTTAAGAGCTTCGCCATCTGCTGGGTGAGCATCAGAATCTGTTTGTTGCTGATTTTTCGCGGGCCAAAGAGCCGAAAACCGCCGCCGGTGGCGACGGCACGGCCCTCTTCCACGGTAAGCGGCAACAGGCCCTGGTCCCGAAGCTGGTCGATGGCACGGTCGAGCTGTTCGGCTTCCAGATCGCCGCGAATGGTGTCGCCATCGGCATTGAGGGCTTCGTAGCGAAAACGCATTTAGCTCTCCTGGGTGACGCGGACGACTTCTTCAATCGTCGTGTGTCCCGCAATCGCCTTGCGCAGCCCGTCCTCGTACATGGTGATCATGCCCTCTAGCCGCGCCTGGTGGGCCAAATCGCCGGCGGTGGCGCGTTTCAGCATGAGGGCCCGCAGGGGGTCGCTAATCGGCAAAAACTCGCTAATGCACATGCGCCGGCGGTAACCGATGCCGTTGCAGTGGACACAGCCCACGGGCTTGTGCAGCACGATGGGATCATTGCCGGGGGCAAATCGCCGCAAATCCAGCTCATCGACGAGTTCGGGGAGCGCTTCGTAGGGCGTTTTGCAGTGGGGACAGAGCACCCGCACGAGGCGCTGGGCGAGGACGCCGTTCACCGTGGAGGTGAGCAGAAAGTCTTCAACGCCCATGTCGAGCAGGCGGGTCACGCTGCTGGCGGCGTCGTTGGTGTGGAGCGTTGAGAGCACCAAGTGTCCCGTGAGCGCCGATTGCACGGCGATGCTGGCGGTTTCTAAATCGCGGATCTCGCCGATCAGAATAATGTCCGGATCTTGGCGGACGATGGCGCGCAGGGCGCGGGCGAAGGTTAAGTCGATCTGCGGTTTGACTTGAATCTGATTGATGCCTTCGAGCTGGTATTCCACCGGATCTTCCACGGTCAAAATCTTGCGCACCGGCGTATTCAGCCGCTTGAGGGCCGTGTAGAGCGTGGTGGTTTTACCGGAACCCGTGGGGCCGGTAACCAGAATGATCCCGTGGGGCAGTTCGAGCACTTGGAGAAAGTGATTCAGAATGTCTTCGCTAAAGCCGAGGGCGTCGAAATCGAGCACCACGCCGGATTTGTCGAGTAGTCGCATGACGACGGATTCGCCGTAGAGCGTCGGCACGGTCGAGACGCGCAAATCGAGTTCCTTGCCCTGGACGCGAATCTGAATGCGCCCGTCTTGAGGCAATCGGCGCTCGGCGATGTTGAGTTTGGCCATAATTTTGACCCGCGACACCACCGCTGCCGACAATTTGGACGGCGGCGATTCGACTTCCTGCATGACGCCGTCGATGCGATAGCGCACTTTCAGCCGGTTCTCAAAGGGTTCGATGTGAATATCCGATGCCCGAGATTCCAAAGCGCGGGCGATCATCAGATTCACCAGACGCACCACCGGCGCTTCCGATGCCAAATCTTTCAGATGCTCGATGTCGTCGTCATCGTCGCTACGCCCGCCAATCGACTCGACGATCTGGCCCATGGCCGACCGACCGCCTCCAAACAGCCGCTCAAACGCCACGTCGATGTCGGCAGGCAGGCCCAAATGAATGAGCACCGGTTTGGCACAGGCGAGTTGCAGCGCCTGGAGCGTAAACGGGTCCGGATTGGCGACGGCAAACACGATGTGATCGGCGGTTTCTTCGATGGGAATCGCTCGGTGCTCCTTCAGAAAGCGAAAGGAGATGACCTCCTCTTCCCAAGGCGGCACGGTGGGGTAATCGTCGCCGGTGAGGAGTTTGAGTTGCAGTGATTCGGCAAAGGCTTCGGCCAAATCTCGTTCGGCAACCAGCCCGAGCTTCAGAAAAATCGCCGGCAAACTCTCGCCGCTGGCCTCTTGCAGCCGCTTTGCGCGGGCCAAATCGCCGCTAGACAAACGGCCCTTGGCCAACAGCACATCGGTCATATCGGGGCGGGTAGCTTCGAGAACAGCAGACATAGCAACTCCTCAAATAGGGGGATTTACGGTAGCGAGAAGCCCCATAACACCGCGAGTTAAGAAGTCGAAAACCGCGTGCATTAGGTGAATGAGCGAATTAATTCGCTTATTCATCTGCCCGCATTAGCCATTCACCGCAGTAATCAGGCGCTGTAATCCGTTAATCCACAAGGGCTGCATTAATTGCAATTCGACGAGTCGTTCGCAATTTAATTGGGAGTTCGCCGGACGCATCGCGGGGGTGGGATAATCCGCCGTGGTAATCGGCGTAATGGCAGCACAATTAAGCGGTGTCGTCGCCGAGGTTAAAGCGATAATCGTAGTGGCAAAACCATGCCAATTCGTAAATGGCGTGCCGCAATAATGAAAAGTCCCCCAAGGCAATGCACGGGTTTGTAAATAGCGCTGGGCTAATTCGAGCAGGACGGCGGCAATATCGCCAGCAAAGGTTGGGCCGCCGATTTGGTCGGCCACGACCCGTAATTCACGACGGTCTTTTGCCAAACGCATCATGGTTTTAACGAAGTTATTGCCGTAAATCCCAAACACCCAACTCACGCGCAAAATGAGGTAACGGTTTGTGTGCTGTTGAACTGCTAATTCGCCCGCCAATTTGCTCTCGCCATACACACCCAACGGCTGGGGCTTATCGGCTTCGGCGTAAGGCAAATTGTGTTTGCCATCAAATACATAGTCGGTGGAAATGTGCAGCAGTACTGCGCCAATATCCTGGGCGGCTTTCGCTAAATAACCCGGGCCGTGGGCATTAACGGCAAAGGCTAATTCGCGCTCGGTTTCGGCTTTATCGACAGCAGTATAAGCGGCAGCATTAATAATCACCTGAGGGCGGTGTTCCCGTAGAAACCGCTGCACGGCGATTTCGTCGCTAATATCTAATTCGCTGCGATCGACGGCGATAAATGGCAAGGCTAATGCGGTGGCTTGTAGCGCTAATTCGGTGCCTACCTGGCCATGACAGCCCACTATTAAAATCATTGTTCTCTCCTAGCAGTATGAATTGGCTAATTCGATAGCCAATTTTTGGGATTTAAGTTATTAGACCGGTGGCAGATAATTTGGTAGGTCTTGTTGGTCTTTTAACGCGGGATGTTTTTGGTCTTTTTCGGATAATAACGGTGGGATATTTAATGGCCATTCAATACCAATCTCGGGGTCATTCCATAAAATGCCGCGATCCGATGGCGCGTGATAATAATCGGTGCATTTGTAAATAAAATCCGCGCTATCGGATAACACGCAAAAGCCGTGGGCGAAGTTGGGCGGCACATACAAAAGGCGGTGATTGTCATCGGTTAACACCGCGCCAAACCACTGGCCGAAGGTGGGCGAACCCCGACGAATATCCACCGCCACATCGAAGACGGCCCCGGACGCGACCCGCACCAGCTTCCCTTGGGGCTGCACCAATTGGTAATGCAAACCGCGCAATACCCCCTGTTTGGAGCGGGAATGATTGTCCTGGACGAAGTGGGCGGTTAGCCCCAACTCCCGCATGACGCTCTCGCGGTAGCTTTCCAGAAAGAAGCCGCGGGCGTCGCCAAAGACGGTGGGTTCAAACAGCAGAACGTCGGGCAGCGAGGTCTTGATGAGTTTCATGGCATTTTTTTCCCGTGTTTCAGAACGCGCAGCAGATATTGCCCGTAGTTGTTCTTTAAGAGCGGGGTGGCGAGTTTTTCGAGTTGAGATTCGTCGATGTATCCGCGACGGAAGGCGATTTCTTCGGGACAGCAGATCTTAAGGCCCTGGCGCTGCTCGACGACGGCGATGAATTGGGCCGCATCTAGCAGCGACTCGTGGGTGCCCGTGTCGAGCCAAGCGTAACCACGCCCCATCAACTCCACATTGAGTTGCCGCTGTTCCAGATAAAATCGATTCAGATCGGTGATTTCTAATTCTCCCCGCGCCGAGGGTTTTACCCGCTTTGCGAGCTCGACCACCTGGTCATCGTAGAAATAAAGCCCCGTAACCGCGTAATTCGAGGCGGGTTGGGCGGGCTTCTCCTCGATTGATGTGGCGTTGCCCTGGGCGTCGAAACCGACCACGCCATAGCGTTCCGGATCGCTCACGTAATAGCCAAATACTGTCGCGCCAGCAGGACGATTGCGGGCTTGATCCAATAAAATCGGCAGGCCGTGACCGTAAAAAATGTTATCGCCGAGAATTAAACAGGCGGGCTGCTGATTGAGAAAAGATTCGCCAATAATAAATGCTTGGGCTAATCCCTCAGGTCGCGGTTGTACGGCGTAATTTAGGTTAATACCCCATTGACCGCCATCGCCTAATAAATCCCGAAATGCTGCCTGATCCCGAGGCGTCGTAATAATCAAAATGTCTCGAATATCGGCGAGCATTAATACGGACAGGGGATAATAAATCATTGGCTTGTCGTAAATCGGCATGAGTTGTTTACTCACCGAATACGTCAGCGGATATAACCGCGACCCAGAACCACCCGCTAAGATAATGCCTTTATGGTGCATCGTTAAAATAACTCGTGAATGAAAAAGGAATGCTTATTCGACGGTGACGGATTTAGCCAAATTGCGCGGCTGATCCACATCGGTGCCTTTCAACACGGCCACGTGATAAGCGAGCAATTGCAAGGGGACTGTGAACCAGATCGGCGCCAAAAAGGGCGGCACTTCGCCAATGTTGAGGCCAAAGTCGCCGGGCTGTAATAGCGATTCCACGCCCGTGTCGGCGAATAAAAATAAGCGGCCATTACGCGCTTTAATCTCCTGCAAATTAGATAATAATTTGTCGTGGAGTAATTGTCGCGACACCAAGGCAATCACCGGCATTTCATTATCTACGAGGGCTAATGGCCCATGTTTTAATTCACCCGCCGGATAACCCTCGGCGTGAATATAGGAAATCTCTTTGAGCTTTAATGCACCTTCTAATGCAATGGGAAATAACTCGCCCCGACCTAAAAATAACGCATGGCGACAATCGACAAACTGCGTCGCTAATTCGGCGATTTGTTCGTCTAATTGCAACAGCGTTTCGAGCTGTTTTGGAAAGGCTAATAACTGGGCGAATTGCGGTGGCTGTATTTGGGCATCCGCATAACGGCGAAGGCGTAATGCCAATAGCGCCAACACCAACAATTGCGTCGTAAAGGCTTTGGTGGACGCCACGCCAATTTCGCGGCCCGCGTGGGTCAACAACGCCCCATCGGCCTCCCGCACCAATGCGCTGTTTTCCACATTGCAGATCGCTAAAGTCTGGTCGTAACCCGCCTGCGTCGCTTTCCGCAGCGCCGCCAGGGTGTCTGCAGTTTCACCTGACTGGGAAATGGCGATGAACAGGGTCTTTGGCGGCCGCACCGTGTCGCGATACCGAAATTCGCTCGCGACTTCGACCTGTGTCGGAATGCCCGCCGCCTCAAACCAATACCGCGCCACCAACGCCGCGTGGTAACTCGTGCCGCACGCCACGATCTGCACGGTTTCAACCCAATCCACGTCGAGCTGCGCCACATCGCCAACGAGCGCCGTGGGCGTCACGCGCTGAGCCAGCGTGGCTGCCAGGGCCTTGGGCTGCTCAAAAATTTCCTTCTGCATGAAGTGGCGATAAGTCCCCTTCTGCTGTTCTGCAACGGCGGTTTCATCGCGAAAAATGGGTCGCTCTGCCCACTGACCGGCGGCGTCGATAATCTGCACGCCCAACCGCCCGATGACCGCCACGTCTCCCTCTTCTAGGGCAACAAACGACTGGGTCACCGTCGCGAGGGCATAGGTATCGGAAGCCACAAAGTGTTCGCCCAACCCCAAACCAATCACCAAGGGACTGCCCCGACGAGCGGCAACCAGTTGATTTGGCTGTTGTTTGTCAAATACAACAAAGCTAAATGCGCCCTGTAACTCGGCGAGCACCCGCTGAGTAGCGACCGACAACGGCAGCCCTTCAGAGACCAGTTCCTGAAGCCGTTGGACGATGACTTCGGAATCGGTTTCGGAATGAAAATGGACACCGCGCTGCTGCAAACCGGCTTTCAGAACGCTGTAATTCTCGATAATGCCGTTGTGTACCAGGGCCAAACGGGCCGTGCGGTGGGGATGGGCATTGCGCTCATGGGGTTCGCCGTGGGTGGCCCAGCGGGTGTGGGCAATGCCGAGGGTAGCCTCGAAATCGGCGACCTCCAGGGCATGCACGAGATTCTGAACCTTGCCGACCACCCGCACCGCCATCAGATCATCGGACTCTATGAGGGCAACGCCCGCTGAGTCGTAGCCGCGATATTCCAGATTGCGTAAGCCATTGAGCAGCAACGGCAAAATGGGTCGTCCGGCCACGGCCCCTACGATGCCGCACATCTATTCCCCGTCCTTCGACGGCCCGTCGCCGTAGAACCCGTTGCTGTAACGTTGCAGATAACGCTGGAAGGATTCACCCAATTCCGGATGTTGCAGACCGTATTCAACGGTGGCGATCAGATACCCGATTTTGCTGCCGCAATCGTAGCGTTTGCCCTCAAATTCGTAGGCCAACACCTGTTCTTCCAAGAGCAATGCAGCGATGGCATCGGTGAGTTGAATCTCGTCATTGGCACCGGGCGGGGTTTTCTCTAACAGCTCAAAAATTCGCGGCGTCAGAATGTAACGCCCGACCACCGCCAAATCTGAAGGCGCATTTTCGGGTGCCGGTTTCTCCACGATGCTCTCCACATTGGACAGCGAACCGGCAAACGCCAGGGGTTCGATGATGCCGTATTTGTTGGTTTCAGAACGCGGCACCTTCTCGACGCCCAAAATCGAACTCTGATATTTGCGGAAATGGCTCACCATCTGGCTTAAGACGCCGCCCGCCGTACCGCCGTCGATCAGATCGTCTGCCAACAGCACCGCAAACGGATTCTCGCCGACAATCGATTTCGCACAGAGCACCGCGTGGCCCAAGCCGAGGGCCTCAGCTTGGCGGATGTACACGCAGTTCACATGGCTCGGCACAATGTCTCGCACCACTTTTAAGAGTGCCGTTTTCTGCTTGCGCTCTAATAGAGATTCCAGTTCGTACGCCTTATCGAAGTGGTCGGCGATGGCATTTTTCGTGCGCCCGATGATGAAAATCATCGTGTCCACCCCCGCCGCCACCGCCTCCTCCACGGCGTATTGAATCAACGGCTTATCGACAATCGGCAGCATCTCCTTGGGGCTCGCCTTCGTGGCGGGCAGAAATCGCGTGCCCAAACCCGCGACGGGAAACACTGCTTTTGTCACTTTGCGTTTCATTGAGACCTCTATTGTGGCGACTACCCACGGCAAACGATGGCGAAAAATATGAAGATTTCAGACGCGATTCTCAAACAATTATCCAGACGACTCAATGAACGGCAGCAGCTCGCCCTCGTTCTGGGGTTAATCGCCGCCGTCTATTTACCGCTCATCGCACAACCGTTTGGCTGGACCGACGATTTTGTTTTTCTCAATTTCATCGAATGCCATCAAACCCATTATTTGCATTTTTTAGACATTATCGGACGCCCATTACAAACCCCGATTTTTATTTTCGGATTAAGCCTCGTCGCAAATAGCGATAGCGGTTGGGAACTCGGGTTTATTGGCCTGCGATTAGTCGCTTTAATCGGCCTATTAGTGGTCGCTTTTCAGCTCACAAGATTCATGCGGTCATTGGGCGATGAAACCACTAAAATTATTGGCGTAACGCTGCTATTACTCACGACCCCCGCGTTATTCGTAACCACCCTGTGGATTACCCTATTTGTCGTGAATCTCGGGATGATTTTCGCTTTAGGGGCTGGCATTTTTGCCCTTAAAAATCAACGATTTACTCCGTTTATTAGCAGCGTTTTACTCATCATGGCGCTGTGCATTTACCAACCCGCCGCGATGACCTTTTGGCTGCCCTTAGCGATTCAAATAAGCACGCCAAATCGTCCTCAAATTAGCTGCTTTTTATGGCTTAAAATCGCCATTTTATTCGCCTTGAGTTTATTGATTTACTATGTGGGGCAACGGTTATTTGCAGCACCATTATTTGCCGAGCCATTAATGAGCGAAATTGCCCATCGGGGTCAGCCGCTTTCGCTCGATGCAATACCCGAAAAATTAGCTTGGTTTTTTCGCTATCCTTTGCCCATTTCATTAACGCCTTTTACCGTGTCGCCCCATCATTCGATCGCCCTCGTAACGGCGGTTTTAAGCGGTTATCTGATTTACCGCACAGGGCATTATTTAACGGCACTCCTCATCCTCAGCGGCGTTTATCTGCCGATTCTGGCCATCGCCGAGAATCCCGAATCCCTCCGCGTTCTTATTGCCCCCACCCTGGTATGGACGGTATTCGCCATCGGCGGGCTGCATTGGCTGTTGGTGGATCTGAAACTGGCCCACGCCTTTCCCCTGGCGCTTTTCGGAATCGCGATCTTTTCCGCTGCGACGAACGGGCTGCGGGTCCATGACGACTGGATTCAGCTCACCCAACAAGATATGCGAGCAACCGCCCAGCGACTCCCCGACTCGCCGCCCCCAACGATTCATCTGCAACTCGCGCCCTTCCAGAATCGCCATCCCCACCAATCGCCGTTCATCGAATACGGCGTCACCAGTTCCCGCACGCCCTACGCCGCCCCCTACCTCGTTAAGCGCATTTACACCGACCGCGGCTTCAATGCCTGTCCGCTCGTGTTCTGCACCACCGCCTGCGACAGCGAATTGCCGACGGTGAATCTTAGCGACTTAAGTTATTGATTTTATTCATCAAAATGGGGTTTTTTCCATGCAGTTATCTGGTTCCATGCGCGACCCGCGCCTCGACTTTTTCCGCGGCGTCGCCATGTTGATTATCTATGTCGCCCATCTGCCTTTTAACTTCTGGGTGTTCTGGATTCCGTCGCAATTCGGCTTTTCCGATTCCACCGAAATCTTCGTGTTCTGCTCGGGCATGGCGTCGGCGATTGCCTTCGGCGGCACCTTCAGACGACAGGGCTTCTGGATGGGCACGGCGCGGGTGGGTTTTCGTCTCTGGCAGGTCTATTGGGCGCATATCGCCCTATTTCTCATGGTGACCACAGCCATGATCGGTCTGAATCAATGGCAGCAAACGGATTACCATCTGCGACAGCTTAACTTATTGATTTTTTTCGAGAATACGCCGCAAAACCTGCTCGGCTTGATGACGCTGACCTATGTGCCGAACTACTTCGACATCCTGCCCATGTATCTGGTGATTCTGCTGCTGCTGCCGCTGATGATGCTGTTATCGCGCTGGCATCGACTCGCCGTATTTGCCGCCATGGTCGTCTTCTGGAGCCTTGCTAATCTCGGTTATCTCCACCTGCCCGCCGAACCCTGGTCGGATCGTCCCTGGTTCTTTAACCCCTTCGCCTGGCAACTGCTGTTTTTTACGGGCTTTGCGTGGCGTATGGGCTGGCTTCCCCCGCCGCCCCGCCGCCGCGATGCGCTATTCATCGCCCTGGTGATTCTGCTCGTCACCGTGCCCATCGATTGGTTTTATCTAAGAAACCAATTCCCTTGGCTGCAAATCCTCCACCGAGAAATTCTGCCGTTCATCGACAAGGGCCAGTTTGGCCTCCTGCGATTTGTCCACTTTCTCGCCCTCGCCTATTTGGCGTTTTATCTCGTCGGCGAACAGGGAAAACATCTGCAACGGGGCGGCATCTTCACCCGCATTCTCTGCCGCGTTGGCCAACAAACCCTGCCAGTATTCTTATCCAGCATGTTTCTCGCCCAATTTTTTGGTGCGTTTCTCTATGTCTGGAACGCCCCCGATTGGATGGTCAATCTCGTCAATGTGGGCGGCATTGCGCTCCTGATCGGCATTGCCTACCTGACCGCCTGGTTCAAATCATCGCCCTGGCGCCGCCCTTCTTCCCACGCATCCACGGCGCCCGCCGTCGCCGGAGACTAATCCATGCTTGGCACTCTCTTCGTCATCGCCGCCCCGTCGGGGGCTGGAAAAACCAGTTTGGTCAATGCGTTACGCCAGCAACAACCCGACATCGCCCTCTCGATTTCCCACACCACCCGCCCGCCGCGTCCGAGTGAACAGCCGGGGGTGCATTACCACTTTGTGGATGAAGCCGCCTTTCTCGCCGCCGTCGAACGTCAAGAATTTCTGGAATACGCCCGGGTCCATGGCCAGCTGTACGGCACCCATCGCCAAACCGTCATCAACCATCTGCACCAGGGCCGCGACCTGATTTTAGAAATCGACTGGCAGGGAGCGGCCCAGATTCGCGCCCAATTTCCCACGGTCATCGGCATTTTTATTCTGCCGCCGTCCCGCGAAGCGTTGGCTCAACGGCTCGCCCAACGGGGCCAAGATGCGCCAACCGTCATCGCCCAACGACTCGCAAACGCAGTAGAAGAGATGCGCCACTGTGAAGAATTCGATTATTTAGTGGTAAACGCGGTGTTCGATCAGGCGCTCGCGGAGCTGGCCGCCATCTTTACCGCCAACCGCTTGCGTTGCCGCCGCCAACTGGTGCAACAAAACCAACTACTCGCCGCTTTACGCGCTTAAACCGAACTTCTACGCTCGGTTCAACCCCTTATGCTCCCTTTCGCCACTTTATTTGAGGTAACTCCATGGCCCGTGTCACCGTTGAAGACTGTTTAGAACGCGTCCCCAATCGCTTTCATCTCATCATGGCCGCCGCTCGCCGCGCCCGCCAACTCGCCCTCGGGAGCGCCTCCTTCGTTCCCATGGAAAATCACAAGGTCACCGTGATTGCTCTGCGGGAAATTGCCGAAGGCAAGGTCGATCCGAAAAAACTGCTGCAAGCGCCGGTAGAAGACCAATTCGCGCCGCTGGATCATCATCATCACAACGACTTCTGAACTTTAGAATTCTGAACTTTGAGTCCTTCCCATGTCGCTTGCCCATGCTGAACTGGCGTTGCCAGCATTATCAGAACACGAATATCGGCTGTTTCAGGTGCGCCTTGCCGAGTTCAGCGTGTGCTTGCGGTATCTCTCCCCCGAACAGGCCGCCGAGGTTCGCCGCGCCTGTGAATTCGCCGCCCACGCCCACGCCGGTGTGCCCCGTCAAAGCGGCGAACCCTACGTATTCCATCCCATGGCGGTGGCCGAAATCCTCGCCGAACGCCACCTGGACGCCGCCGTCCTCATGGCCGCCATGCTCCACGATGTCATCGAAGACACGGCGTTTACTAAAGCCGATTTGGTGGCCCTGTTTAACGAGGAAGTCGCCGAACTCGTCGATGGGGTAAGCAAGCTCACCCAAACCGAGTTCGCCAATAAGAAAACTGCCCAGGCCGAGAGCTTTCGGAAAATGGTGTTGGCCATGGGCCGCGACCTGCGGGTCATCCTCATTAAGCTCGCCGACCGACTTCACAACATGCGCACCCTCCACGCGGTGCCGCCCCCCAAGCGCGTGCGCATCGCCCGCGAAACCCTGGATTTGTACGGCCCCATGGCCCATCGCCTCGGCATGGGCCGCCTCGCCACCGAACTCGAACAACTGGGCTTTCAATACGCCCATCCCCTGCGCTGTCAGGCCCTCGCCCACCGAGTGGCTGCCCGCAACCATCCCCGACGGGAAATTCTGATCGCCCTCGAAGCCCGCGTCCGCGCCAAACTCGGCGACAGCGGCATCCCCGCCACGGTCACCGTGCGCGAAAGGCCCCTGTGGGATCTGTATTGCCAAATGAATCAACGGCCCCGACGGCTCTTGAAGGAAATCCACGATCTCTATTGCTTAACCATTACCGTCGATGAGTCGGATCACTGTTATCGCGCCGTGGGCCAGGTTCACAGCCTGTATAAGCCCTTGATTCGGCAGTTTTTCGACTTCATCGCCACGCCCAAAGCCAACGGTCATCAGTTTCTGCGTTCGCAGATTTTTGGGCCGCAGGGCATTCCCATCGACGTGGTGATTGCCACGCGCCAAATGGCGCTCCAACAGGCAGAAGGCGTGGCGGCGTATTGGCTGCAACCCGCCGCCGGGGACTGTCCCAAGGCCCTCGCCCAAGAGTGGATCGCCCAGCTCGTAGATATGCAGCGGCGCACCGACGACGCCCTCGATTTCTTCGAGACGCTTAAAGAAGACATCGCGCCCACAAACACCCTTCAAGTGTTCACGCGGGACGGCAAGCTCGTCGAACTCCCCAAAGGCGCCCGCGTGGTGGATTTCGCTTACGCACTCCACGCGGATGTGGGCAACACCTGTGCGATGGCGCGGGTGAATCGCCGCTATGTGGCGTTGAGCTACGAATTGCAGGACGGCGAAACCGTCGATCTGATGTTGAATCCCCTAGCGCGGCCCAGTCCCCGTTGGTTGGAGTTTGCCGCCACCGCCAAGGCGCGGGCGGGCATTCGCCATTGTCTGCGCACCACGAGCCGCGGCGAGGCCATCATTCTCGGCAAGCATCTGTTGGAACAAAGCCTCGTGGGCAGTGCCACCCCCCGTTTGGAACAGCTGCCGCCGACTCAGATTCAGACGTTGTTAATGGCGCTCCAACTGCCCGACTTTGAAACCGTGTTGTTGGAAATCGGCTTCGGTCGCCGTCCCGCCCAGCTCGTCGCCCAACAGCTCCTTGCCGAACGCGATCCGCTCCCTGACCACCGCCCGCCGGTGCTCATCTGCGGCAGCGAACGCACCGTGGTGCAGTTTGCGAGCTGCTGTTATCCGGTGCCCGACGATCCCATCGTGGGCCAGCTCATCGCCGGCCGCGGCCTGGTGATCCATCGGGACATCTGTCCCCACGTGACCGACCACCGACACGGCAACCGCTGGCTCGACGTGGACTGGGCCGCCCACATCAACCATCAGTTTCTGAGCGAACTCCACGCGGATCTCATTAATCGCCGGGGTGCCCTCGCCGCCGTCGCCGCCGCCCTCGACGAGCTGGAATGCAATATCGAACACATCGAAACGCCCCCCAGCGAAGGGCTAACCACGGCGATTCACCTGTCGCTTTACGTGCGCGACCGCCGCCATTTGGCGCAGATTCTCCGCCGCGTCCGCCAACTGCCAGAAGTCGTCCGCATTACCCGCCACTGCGGCTAATCGTTACTCCCTTTCCCGCTCTCCTTTTTGAGGTTCTGCATGACCACGACGCGCCACATCATTCACACGGACCAAGCCCCCGCCGCCATCGGCTGCTATTCCCAAGCCGTGCGCGTGGGCCACACGGTCTATCTGTCGGGACAAATCCCCCTCGACCCCGCCACCGGCAAGGAAATCGAGGGCGACGCCGCCGTCCAAATCCGCCAGGCGTTCTTAAATCTACAAGCCGTTGTCCACGCGGCCGGCGGCACGCTGAATGATCTGGTGAAACTGAATGTGTACCTCACGGATTTGGTGCATTTCGGCCAGGTGAACGCCGTCATGCAGGAACTGTTTACGCCGCCCTATCCGGCCCGCGCGGCCATCGGCGTCGCCGCCTTGCCTCGCGGCGTCATCGTCGAGGTGGATGGCGTGCTGGAACTGCCTCAATAAACCCATCACCCGCACCCATGACTGAGGAACACCCCGCGCAGGACGCGCCCGCCGACGATCCGCCGCTCACCACCCTCAAGGGCGTCGGCCCGCACATCGCCAAGCGGTTAACCCAACTGGGGCTGTATTCCGTGGGCGATGTGCTGTTTCACCTGCCCCGCAGCTACCTGGATCGCAGCCAAACCACGCCCTTTGCCCAAGTCAACGTCGGCCAATTTGCCGCCGTGGAGGGCTTGGTTGAGAGCGCCACAGTCACCCACAAGCGTCGGCGGATGTTGCTCGTGCAGTTGCGCGACGATTCCGGCCCGTTTCAGCTGCGATTTCTCTACTTTTCGGGCTATCACACCCAACAATTTGCCGTGGGCACCCGCATTCGCGCCTACGGCGAGGTGCGCGGAGGCGTGTTGCCCGAAATGATCCACCCGGAATTCCGCGATGCGGCCACCGACCACGGGGACGACCAGGCCCTCACGCCGATTTATCCCAGCACCCAGGGCCTGACCCAAACCAAATGGCGCGAATTGACCCAACAGGCCCTCGCGTGGCTCGACACTCATCCCCTCGC
>DAIUCA010000010.1:0-30458 GCA_036846405.1 Candidatus Competibacteraceae bacterium | reverse complement strand
TCGGCGTACCACTTGGAAGTCCAATCGGTGGATATCCCCAGACGGATGCCGGTGGGATGAACTTTCTGACCCATTAGGTTTTCTCCGCCACGGTGACATGGATATGGCTGGTGCGTTTGACGATGCGGTTGCCGCGCCCTTTGGCGCGCGCGTGCATCCGTTTCATGCGCGGACCTTCATTGACGAAAATCTCGCTCACGCGGAGTTCATCCACATCAGCGCCGTCGTTGTTTTCCGCATTAGCTATGGCTGACTCAAGCACCTTCCGGATTAAGCCAGCCGCCTTTTGATTACTAAACTTCAAAATGTTCAATGCGCGATCCACAGGCAAACCACGCACTAAATCCGCCACAAGTCGCGCTTTTTGCGGCGAAATGTGGGCATGTTGCAAACTTGCAATAGTTCCCATAATGCGATCCACCTACCGAGATTTTTTGTCCGCCACGTGACCCTTGAATGTCCGGGTCAGGGCGAACTCGCCGAGTTTGTGGCCAATCATGTTTTCGGTGATCACCACCGGTACATGCTGTTTGCCGTTGTGCACGGCGATGGTCAAACCAATCATGTCGGGAATAACCATAGAGCGCCGCGACCAGGTCTTGATGGGTTTGCGGTTATTGGCGGCCACCGCCTTCTCCACCTTTTTTAAGAGGTGCAGATCGACAAATGGGCCTTTTTTAACGGAACGTGGCATGAGATTCCCTCGTTATTTCTTCGCACCGCGGCGGCGAATAATCATGCCGTCTGTGCGTTTGTTATGGCGGGTTTTGTAACCCTTGGTCGGTACACCCCAGGGGGTTACGGGATGCTTACCAAAGTTGCGCCCTTCACCACCGCCGTGGGGGTGGTCGACCGGGTTCATCGCCGTTCCACGCACGGTGGGACGAATACCAATCCAGCGTTTCGCGCCGGCTTTACCGAATTTCTTCAGGTTGTGTTCGCCGTTACCCACTTCGCCAATGGTGGCGCGGCATTCCACGTGGATGCGGCGCACCTCGCCGGAACTCAATCGCATGATGGCGTAATCCCGCTCGCGGCCCAGCAGCTGGGTCGTCGTGCCTGCGCTGCGAGCAAGTTGCGCGCCGCCACCCGGACGCATCTCGATGCAATGCACTTGCGTACCGATGGGGATATTTCGCAAAGGCAAGCAATTACCCGGACGAATCGGAGCCACGGGCCCCGACTGCACGGTGTCGCCAACATTCAAACCCTTGGGGGCGATGATGTAACGCCGTTCACCGTCTGCATAAAGCACCAGGGCGATGTTCGCACTGCGGTTGGGATCGTATTCCAGACGTTCCACCTTGGCAGTGATGTCATCCTTATCGCGGCGGAAATCGACCAGACGGTAATGGCGTCGATGGCCTCCCCCCTGGTGACGCACAGTGATGCGGCCTCGGTTATTTCGACCACCGCTCTTGCTCTGGGCCACCAACAACGGCGCGTGGGGTTCACCCTTGTGAAGTCCCTCGGTCTTAATCTGAACGACGAATCGACGCCCAGGTGATGTGGGTTTTTTCTTGATAATCATCGCGGGATTCCTAGGCGTCGTTCATGAAATTAAGGTCTTCGCCCTTGACCAGGGTGATGTAGGCCTTTTTCCAATGGTTGCGGCGACCTTCGATTTGGCGAAAGCGTCGGGTTTTACCCTTCACATTCAGCACATTGACCGCCGCCACCTTGACTTTGAACACAAGTTCAATGGCATCTTTGATGTCTTTTTTATTGGCATCACGCGCCACTTTGAAGACGAATTGTTTGGCAGCTTCACCGTCGGCATCCGCTAAACGCGTGGCTTTCTCAGAGATGACTGGCGCTACGAGCACAGTTAACAACCGCTCTTCTCTTAACATGCGAGCCACTCCTCAATTTTGGCGAGGGCATCTCGCGTCAGCATCACCCGATCGCTATCGATCAACGTGACTGGATCCAGGCCACTCACATCGCTCATGGCTAACCACGAAATATTGCGGCTCGCCAGGTAGGTAGGCTCATCGATGCTTTGGCTCACCACCAGGGTTTTCCCGCCGTCGATACCAAAACGGCTCAAAGTGGCCATCATGAATTTGGTGCGCGGCTCGTCGAGCCGAAATTCATCAATCGCAAACAACCGATCTTCTCGCCGCAACTGCGCCAAAATGCTGCTCATCGCCGCGCGATACATTTTTTTATTGACTTTCTGCGAATAATCTCGCGGCTCGGCAGCAAATACTTTACCGCCCCCGCGCCACAATGGACTGCGGCTCGTCCCTGCGCGCGCGCGGCCAGTACCTTTTTGTTTCCAGGGTTTGATTCCCCCGCCTTTCACCATAGCGCGGGTCTTTAGCGCTTTGGTTCCCGCCCGTCCGCCTGCTTGATAAGCCACAACAATCTGGTGGATCAGCGCTTCGGCGTAGTCGCGATCAAAAATGTCGGCAGCAACCGAGAGTTCGCCTACCTGATCGGGCTGCGCAAAGGAGCGCAAAGGCAGCGTTACATGACCTTCTTTACGAATACGCCGCCGCGGTGGGGCAGCTTGAATACGCGCTTCCATTAGGACTCCTTCGATTTCTTCGCTTTAACGGCGGGACGCACAATGACGTCGCTTCCTTTAGCCCCAGGGACAGCCCCTTTGATGAGCAGCAGGTTGCGTTCTTTATCAATGCGGACGACTTCGAGATTTTGAATGCTGCGACGCACATCACCCAAGTGACCGGCCATGCGTTTGCCTTTCCACACGCGGCCAGGAGTTTGACGTTGCCCGATAGAACCGGGAGCGCGGTGTGACAGAGAGTTCCCGTGGGTAGCGCGCTGCGCAGCAAAGTGGTGACGCTTAATCGCCCCCGCAAAGCCTTTACCGATGGTCGTTCCCGTCACATCGACTTTTTGCCCCACGGTAAACAGCTCGACGTTGAGTTCTGTACCGCACTGCAAGTCAGTCCCTTCGCCTTCTTTTAAGCGAAATTCCCAGAGACCGCGACCAGCGGCGACACCCGCTTTTTTAAAGTGCCCCTCCATGGGTTGGGTCACGCGCGTCGCGCGTCGGGTGCCCGTCGTGATCTGAATGGCTTCATAACCATCCGTCTTTGTTGTTTTGCGTTGTGTCACGCGGTTGGGTTCGACTTCGACTACCGTGACCGGAATCGAGGCCCCCGCTTCGCTGAACAGCCGCATCATGCCGATCTTGCGACCGACTAAGCCAATGGCCATTTTGGTGTCCTCTAGGTGACAAAATTCGTTGAAAACAACGAAAAAAAGCGGTGAGAGGAGGGGTTGGCCACCCCTCATCACCTGGAAAAGTAAACTGCGTTTAGTTGAGTTTGATCTGAACGTCGACGCCAGCAGCGAGGTCGAGCTTCATCAATGCTTCCACAGTGCGATCGGTGGGATCGACGATATCCAGAAGCCGTTTGTGGGTGCGCAATTCGTATTGATCTCGCGCATTTTTGTCCACATGAGGTGAGACGAGCACGGTGTAGCGTTCGATTTTCGTCGGTAGCGGAATGGGCCCATGGACACGGGCTTCATTTTTCTTAGCTGCCGAGACGATCTCTCGCGCTGACTGGTCGATCAGACGATGATCAAAGGCTTTTAAGATAATTCGGATGCGTTGACCGCTCATGGTGCTATTTCAGTACTTTCGCCACAACACCGGCGCCAACCGTACGACCGCCTTCGCGAATGGCGAAGCGCAAGCCTTCTTCCATGGCGATGGGGTTGATCAGATCGACGACCATTTTAATGTTGTCGCCAGGCATCACCATCTCGACCCCTTCCGGCAGCTCAATGGATCCAGTCACATCGGTGGTGCGGAAGTAGAACTGAGGACGATAGCCTTTGAAAAAGGGCGTATGCCGTCCACCTTCTTCTTTGCTCAGAACATAAACTTCAGACTCAAACTGCGTGTGCGGCGTGATGGTATTGGGCTTAGCCAATACCTGGCCGCGTTCCACATCTTCGCGCTTCGTGCCGCGCAGCAATGCACCGACGTTATCGCCCGCCTGCCCCTGATCCAACAATTTGCGAAACATCTCTACACCAGTACAGATCGTCTTCGTGGTGTCTCGAATACCAACAATCGATACTTCGTCGCCCACTTTCAGAATGCCGCGCTCAATCCGCCCTGTGACTACCGTGCCGCGACCCGAAATCGAGAACACATCTTCGATGGGCATCAAAAACGGCTTATCGATGTCTCTTTGAGGCTCGGGGATGTAAGAATCCAACGCATCCACAAGCTCAACCACTGCCGGCACGCCGATGGGCGACTGGTCACCCTCGAGCGCTTTCAAGGCTGATCCCTTGATAATGGGGGTGTCATCGCCAGGAAAATCGTACTTAGAAAGTAGCTCACGCACTTCCATTTCGACGAGTTCCATCAGTTCTTCGTCGTCAACCATGTCGGCCTTATTCATGAAGACCACGATGTAAGGCACTCCCACCTGGCGCGACAGCAAAATGTGCTCGCGCGTTTGGGGCATAGGGCCGTCCGCCGCAGATACCACAAGAATGGCACCATCCATCTGTGCTGCGCCCGTGATCATGTTTTTCACATAGTCGGCGTGGCCGGGGCAGTCCACGTGGGCGTAGTGACGCTTGGGCGACTCGTATTCCACATGGGCTGTCGAAATCGTGATTCCCCGGGCTTTCTCTTCAGGTGCCGCATCAATCTGGTCGTAAGCCTTGAAGGCCCCGCCAAACCGCTCAGCGCCCACTTTGGTCAAAGCTGCCGTCAAAGTCGTTTTGCCATGATCCACATGGCCAATCGTGCCGACATTCAAGTGGGGTTTCTTACGTTCAAACTTCTCTTTTGCCATGATTAGCCTCAGCAATTCTCAGTAAACAAGTCTTTGTTTTTATTAGGATTTCTTCTTAACAATCGCCTCGGCCACATTATTTGGGGCCTCGGTGTATTTAGTGAATTCCATAGAATAGGTGGCACGCCCTTGGGTGGCAGAACGCAGCACCGTCGAGTAACCGAACATTTCAGAAAGCGGTACCTCTGCGAGTACAACTTTGCCAGAGGCACTGTCTTCCATCCCCTGCACGACGCCGCGGCGACGATTGAGATCGCCGATCACATCGCCCATGTAATCCTCAGGGGTAATAACCTCAACCTTCATAATCGGTTCTAACAAAACGGGGCTCGCTTTTAATGCCCCTTCTTTGAAGGCCATCGAGCCGGCAATTTTGAAAGCCATTTCAGACGAGTCCACATCGTGATAGGAACCATCAAAAATCGTCACTTTGACATCTACCACGGGATAGCCCGCGATCACGCCGTTGTTTAACTGCTCCTGGATGCCTTTATCGACAGCCGGCACATACTCTTTGGGTACAACCCCACCGACAATCTCGTTATGGAAGGAATAACCCGTGCCTGGCTCTTGGGGCTCGAGGCGTATCCAAACATGACCGTATTGACCGCGACCCCCTGACTGACGCACGAACTTTCCTTCTTGCTCGACCTTGCGACGGATGGTTTCACGGTAGGCAACTTGAGGTGCCCCCACGTTGGCTTCAACTTTGAACTCGCGCTTCATGCGATCAACGATGATCTCTAAATGAAGCTCACCCATCCCAGAGATAATGGTCTGCCCCGTCTCCTGGTCTGTGTGTACACGGAAAGAAGGATCTTCCTGCGCTAACTTTTGCAGCGCTAAGCCCATTTTCTCTTGGTCAACCTTGGTTTTTGGCTCCACCGCGACAGAAATCACCGGCTCGGGAAAATCCATGCGTTCTAGCGTGATGATGTTCTGCAAGTCGCATAATGTATCGCCTGTAGTCACATCTTTCAGACCAACAGCCGCTGCAATATCGCCTGCTAGCACTTCATCGATTTCTTCCCGTTGATTCGCGTGCATCTGCAAAAGACGGCCGATACGTTCTTTCCTACCCTTAACCGGGTTGTACACCGTATCGCCTTTGTTCAATACCCCGGAGTAGACGCGGAAGAATGTCAGCGTACCGACGAATGGGTCGGTCGCAATTTTGAAAGCCAGTGCAGCAAACGGTTCTTTATCGTCTGGATGACGTTCTGCCGCTTCGTCATTCTCTAAATGACCTCTGATTGCCGACACATCAGTCGGCGCAGGCATATACTGGATGACAGCATCGAGCATGGCCTGAACGCCTTTGTTCTTAAAGGCAGTACCACAGAGCATTGGCACAATCTCGTTGCGCAGCGTTCGCGCACGCAGACCGGCGACAATCTCTTCTTCAGTTAACTCTTCGCCTCCCAGATACTTCTCGATAGTTTCTTCCGAACCCTCGGCAGCAGCTTCAATCATCTTCTGGCGGTATTCTTCGCAAATTTCGCGCAGTTCTTCCGGAATTTCTTCATAAACAAAGGTGATGCCTTTGTTATCTTCATCCCAGTAAACTGCTTTCATTTTGACCAAATCGACGACGCCTTTGAAATTTTCTTCTGCTCCAATCGGTATCTGCACCGGAACAGGGTTCGTATTCAGACGATCGATTAGTTGCTGATACACGCGGAAAAAATTGGCGCCTGTGCGATCCATCTTGTTGACGAAGGCTAGGCGCGGCACACCGTATTTGTTGGCTTGGCGCCAAACAGTCTCGGTCTGCGGCTGCACGCCACCTACAGAACAAAGCACGGCACAAGCACCGTCTAGCACCCGCAAACTCCGCTCAACCTCAATGGTGAAGTCCACGTGACCTGGGGTGTCGATAATGTTGATGCGGTGCTGAGGAAATTGCTTCGCCATTCCAGACCAAAAGCAAGTGGTCGCAGCCGATGTGATCGTGATGCCGCGTTCTTTCTCTTGCTCCATCCAGTCCATGGTGGCCGCACCGTCGTGGACTTCGCCGATTTTGTGCGAAACACCGGTGTAAAACAGCACCCGTTCTGTCGTGGTGGTTTTTCCAGCATCAATGTGAGCCATGATGCCGATATTGCGGTAAAGCTCGATGGGCGTTTTGCGGGACATGGCGATTTTCCTCGGTTACCAGCGATAGTGGGCGAAGGCTTTGTTCGCGTCGGCCATACGGTGAGTATCTTCGCGCTTTTTCACAGCCGCGCCGCGGTTTTCAGCTGCATCAAGAATCTCGCTGGCTAACTTCCGCATCATGGATTTGTCGTTGCGTTTGCGCGCTGCATCGATAATCCAGCGCATGGCTAGCGCAGTCCGCCGTACAGCACGAACTTCCACCGGCACTTGATAGGTGGCGCCGCCCACGCGACGAGATTTCACTTCAACCACGGGCCGCACATTGTCGAGGGCCTTTTCCAGCAGCTCCATCGGCTCAGTTTTCGAGCGTTCCTGAACTTGATCGAGTGCGCCGTAAACGATGGACTCAGCCACCGCTTTTTTGCCGCACTCCATCAGCATATTCATGAATCTTCCGAGCATTTCGCTGTGGAATTTCGGGTCGGGAAGCACCTCACGGCGCTGAATTTCACGTCTTCTTGGCATGGGAACAGTTTCCTAGCTATTTCTTGGGCCGTTTAGCGCCGTATTTGGAACGCCCCTGGCGACGCTTTGCTACGCCAGAAGTATCTAGGCTGCCGCGCACCGTGTGGTAACGCACGCCGGGCAAGTCTTTTACTCGTCCGCCGCGAATCAACACTACCGAGTGCTCCTGCAGGTTATGCCCTTCTCCACCAATATAGCTCGTCACCTCAAAGCCGTTAGTGAGGCGCACCCGCGCCACTTTGCGCAGCGCTGAGTTCGGTTTTTTGGGGGTGGTCGTGTAAACGCGCGTGCACACCCCGCGCTTCTGTGGGCAACCTTCCAGTGCTGGCACAGTACTTTTTTCTTTCAGACTGGTTCGCGGTTTGCGCACCAATTGGTTAATCGTCGCCATTAAAGATTCTCAAATGCGGGGCGTAACAAAGGTGTTTGACATCCGATCCCAACCTCATCCGTTGGGAAAAGCTCATAGCGGATAGAGGCCAATGAGCACCTCCACAAAACCACTGGGGAGGCATGCCACTCCGACCAAACCCCCTTTGGTTAAAGCATTTTCCAAGAAAATTGTTTGGGGGTTTACAGAGTGCAAAAGCGACAGGCTGCGGGAGGCGGCCTATCGAAGGCCGCGTAATGTAGGTTTGCACCTAAACACTGTCAAGTTGAAGGCTTTGTTCTGCGAAACCCCACGCGCCGTCATCCTGAGCTGCCGCTGCGGAATCGCTCTGTTACATTTTTAGTCGAGCAACTCCGCACGCCGTCTATCGAAACTAATCGCTTAAATCTGGCAGATCGATACTGAACTCCGTTTCCAGAAAGCGATTCGGGCTGCGACGCTGATTACGACGTTCGCTGTGGAACGTCAGACCTGTACCCGCCGGTACTAACCGTCCCACAATCACATTCTCCTTTAATCCGCGCAGGTCATCGCGCATCCCACTCACCGCCGCTTGTGTCAACACACGCGTGGTCTCCTGGAACGATGCCGCCGAAATAAATGACTCGGTCGCCAACGAGGCTTTGGTAATTCCCATCAGCAGGGGTCGCGATTTGGACAAACGCGCCACCTCGCCAATCTCTCTCACCAAACGGTCGTTTTCTTCTAATACCCGTGTTCGCTCCGTGGTGTCGCCGCGAATCAAACGGGTCTCGCCGGGGTCGAGAATCTCAACTTTTCGCATCATTTGCCGCGAAATCACTTCAATGTGCTTGTCGTTAATCTTAACCCCTTGCATCCGATAGACATTCTGAATCTCATTGACGAGGTAAGCCGCCAGTTCCCGCACGCCCAACAGCCGCAAAATATCATGGGGATTGCGCTCGCCTTCCACCAAAATGTCGCCGCGCTTCACATGTTCACCTTCGAACACGATCACCTGGCGCTGCTTCGAGATCAGAATTTCATGCGATTCGCCGTCGTCCGCCGTAATCACCAGTCGCTGCTTGCCCTTGGTCTCTTTGCCAAAGCTCACAACCCCAGAAATTTCGGCGAGCACCGCCGGTTCCTTGGGAAGACGCGCTTCAAACAGGTCGGCAACGCGGGGCAAACCCCCGGTAATGTCGCGGTTTTTACCCGCTTCTTGAGGCAATTTCGCCAACACATCGCCCACCGCAATCGGGTCCCCATCGTTCACATTGATGATGGAGTTAGCCCGCAAATCGTAATGCGCTAACAGTTCCGATCCCGGACGCTTCAGATCAAATCCCTGCTCATCGATGATCTTAATCATCGGCTTCTTTTCTTTACCTAATGATCCGCGTTTCTTTAACTCCATGACCACTAAGTTCTGCAAACCCGTCAGCGCGTCGGTGTCGCGCTCGACCGCTAAACCCTCTTCGCAATCCACAAACTTCACAAACCCCGCCACTTCAGCCACCACCGGATGGGTATTGGCGTCCCAAGTGGCAACCGTCTGGCCTGCATCGACATTCTCGCCATCGCCCACGGTAATTTCCGCGCCATACGGCACTTTGTAACGCTCCCGCTCCCGCCCCAGATCGTCCGTCACGATAAGTTCACCCGACCGCGAGACCGACACCAGCTGATGTTTGCGATTGACTACCGTCTTAATGTTGCTGATCCGAATAATGCCCCGCGACTTCACCATCACGCTGTTAACCGCCGATCCTTTCGACGCCGCCCCGCCCATATGGAATGTCCGCATGGTGAGCTGCGTTCCCGGTTCGCCGATGCTCTGGGCCGCAATGACGCCCACCGCTTCGCCAATGTTGATGCGATGGCCCCGCGCCAAGTCTCGCCCGTAACACGCACTGCAAATGCCATAGCGCGTCTCGCAGGTAATCGCCGACCGCACCCACAGCACATCCACTCCGGATTTCTTAATTTCCTCGGCCCACTTCTCGTCGATCAAGGTGCCTCGTGGAATCGCCACCACATCGCTTCCCGGGGTCAGCATGTCGCGCGCCAGCGTGCGGCCCAACACTCGTTCGTGTAGCGGCTCCTTCACCTCGCTACCCTCCAACACAGCCATAATCTCCAGGCCCTGGGCCGTGCCGCAGTCTTCTTCGGTAATGACTAAATCCTGCGCCACATCTACCAAGCGCCGCGTTAAGTAACCCGATTGAGACGTCTTCAACGCCGTATCCGACAGCCCTTTCCGCGCCCCGTGGGTGGAGATGAAGTACTGCAGAACCGTCAGACCTTCGCGGAAGTTCGCCGTAATCGGCGTTTCGATGATACTGCCGTCGGGTTTCGACATGAGACCCCGCATCCCCGCCACCTGGCGAATCTGCTTTTCTGACCCCCGCGCCTTGGAATCCGACATCATATACACAGCATTGAAGGAAGTTTGCTTCTTTTCCTTACCGTCCCGCTGGTCGATCACGACTTCTTCGCTCAAACGGCTCATGAGCGCCTTACCCACCTTGCCGTCCGTGCGATCCCACATGTCGGTCATGTTGTTGTATCGCTCTTTCGGACTCAACGAACCATCGCGGTATTCCCGCTCAATCCGCTTCGCTTCCGCCTCGGCATCGGCCAGCAGCTTGGCTTTTTCCTCAGGAATCACGAAATCCTGGATACAAATGGAAATTCCCGACCGCATGGCATAATAAAACCCGGTGTACATCAGCTGGTCAGCCAATACCACCGCGTATTTAATGCCCATGCGCCGATAACAACTGTTAATCAGGTGGGAAATCGCCTTCTTGGTGAGCGGACGATTTAATAGGTCAAACGGTAAGCCATCGGGAATAATTTCCGACAATAACGCCCGTCCCACCGTGGTTTTGACCCGTTTCGTGACTCGCTGCGGTTTTCCTTGCGCATCATCCTCGGTAATGGTGAGTCGCACTTCAACGTTCGCATGGAGTTCGGCCACATTGTTGGCGTAGGCCCGATGGACTTCCTTCACGTCGGCAAAAATCATGTCTTCGCCTTTGGCGTTAATCCGTTCCCGCGTCATGTAATACAGCCCCAACACCACATCCTGAGACGGCACGATGATTGGCTCACCGCTCGCCGGACTCAAAATGTTATTGGTCGACATCATCAATGCCCGCGCTTCGAGCTGTGCCTCGATGGACAGCGGTACATGAACCGCCATCTGATCGCCGTCGAAATCCGCATTGAACGCTGTACACACCAAGGGATGTAGCTGAATGGCTTTGCCTTCGATCAAAATCGGTTCAAACGCTTGAATCCCCAAGCGATGCAATGTGGGCGCGCGGTTCAGCAACACGGGATGTTCGCGAATCACTTCTTCCAACACATCCCATACCCGCGATTCTTCCCGTTCTACCATCCTTTTCGCCGCCTTAATGGTGGTCACCACACCTTGGCGAATCAGGCTGCCAAAAATGAACGGTTTGAACAGTTCTAGCGCCATTTTCTTGGGCAAACCGCATTGCTGGAGCTTCAATGTCGGCCCCACCACGATGACTGACCGTCCCGAATAATCGACCCGTTTGCCAAGTAAATTCTGACGAAACCGCCCCTGTTTGCCTTTAATCATGTCGGCCAGCGACTTGAGCGGTCGCTTAGTGCTGCCCGTAATCGCCCGACCTCGCCGCCCATTGTCGAGCAGCGAATCCACCGCCTCCTGCAGCATGCGCTTCTCATTGCGCACGATGATGTCCGGTGCATTGAGTTCGAGCAGTCGCTTCAGACGGTTATTGCGGTTGATTACCCGCCGATACAGATCATTCAGATCAGACGTAGCAAATCGTCCGCCATCCAACGGCACTAACGGCCGCAGATCCGGCGGCAGCACCGGCAACACCGTAATAATCATCCATTCCGGACGATTTTTTGATTCGATAAACGCTTCGATCAGCTTTAATCGCTTGGTGTACTTCTTTAATTTCGTTTCGGCATTGGTTTCCAGAATCTCTTCTCGCAGCCGCAATGCTTCCGCTTTCAAATCCATTTTCATCAGCAATTCGCGAATCGCTTCCGCGCCCATTACCGCCCGAAATTCGTCGCCATATTCCTCGGTAAGCTGCAAATACTCTTCTTCTTCGAGAATCTGGCCCGCTTTCAATGGGGTCATGCCGGGATCTGTAACGATGAATGCCTCGAAGTACAGCACGCGTTCTAAATCCCGCATGGTCATGTCGAGCATCAAACCGATACGCGATGGCAGGGCCTTCAGAAACCAGATATGGGCCACCGGACTGGCAAGTTCGATGTGCCCCATGCGCTCTCGGCGCACCTTAGCCAGCGTCACCTCTACGCCGCATTTGTCGCACACCGTACCCCGATGTTTCAGACGTTTATATTTGCCACAAAGACATTCGTAATCTTTGATCGGTCCAAAAATCTTGGCGCAAAAAAGTCCATCGCGTTCCGGCTTATAGCTTCGATAGTTAATCGTTTCTGGTTTTTTCACCTCGCCATGGGACCAAGCGCGAATCTCTTCTGGTGAGGCCAATCCGATGCGAATGGCTTCAAAATTCTCGACGCCTTCCAGGTTTCGAAACATCGTAATCAAGTCTTTCATCGCGCGTTACTCCCGCTCTAACTGGATGTTAATACCAAGGGAACGAATTTCTTTCAGTAGCACGTTGAAGGATTCGGGCATGCCCGCTTCCATCTTCTGATTCCCATCGACGATGTTTTTGTACGCCCGCGAACGCCCCTGGGTGTCGTCCGACTTCACCGTCAACATTTCTTGCAGCGTGTGCGCGGCGCCGTACGCCTCCAAAGCCCACACTTCCATTTCGCCAAATCGCTGGCCACCAAACTGCGCTTTGCCACCCAACGGCTGTTGCGTCACCAGCGAATACGGCCCGGTGGATCGCGCGTGCATCTTGTCGTCCACCAGGTGATTGAGTTTCAACATGTACATATAGCCCACGGTGACGGGGCGCTCGAAAGCGTCGCCGGTGCGACCGTCCCGCAGAATCATCTGGCCATTTTCTGGCATCCCGGCCAGACGCAGCATTTCCTCTAGCTCGTGCTCATGTACCCCATCAAAGACCGGTGTCGCCATGGGAACGCCGCCCCGTAGGTTCTGGGCAAGCTGTTGAATTTCGCTATCAGACAAACCGTCGATGTCGGCAAACTGACGGTCGGCGCGGTTGTAGATTTGATTCAGAAGTTCGCGCAGGTCTTCCACCTGGCGTTGGGCATCGAGCAACTTGCCGATTTTCTGCCCTAAACCCTTGGCGGCCAGGCCCAAATGGGTTTCCAGAATCTGGCCCACGTTCATCCGAGATGGCACCCCCAACGGATTCAACACAATATCAACTGGCGTACCGTCTTCCAGATATGGCATGTCTTCTTGGGGAACAATCATCGACACCACCCCCTTGTTGCCGTGACGCCCCGCCATTTTGTCGCCCGGCTGTAGTCGCCGCTTCACCGCCAAGTACACCTTGACCTGCTTCTGAACCCCGGGTTGTAACTCGTCGCCCTGACGCGCTTTTTCGCGCTTTTCTTCAAATCGCTTCAGAAACATCTGCCGCTGTTCTTGCAATCGCTGGCTCAACTGTTCGAGCTGTGCGCTCTGGTCGTCATCGCGCAGACGAATCTCAAACCAGCGATCGCGCGGTAGTCGCTGGAGATATTCGGCGGTGATGAGCGCGTTTGAGCCCAAGCGGTCTGGCCCGCCATCGGCAATCTGATCGAGCAGCAGCCGTTCCACTTGGCTAAACAAGTCGTTTTCCAGAATCCGCTGTTGGTCGTTCAAGTCTTTCTTAATGCGCGCAATTTCGGCTTCTTCAATCGCCTTGGCACGGCTATCTTTCTCGACGCCTTCCCGCGTAAACACCCGCACGTCGATCACTGTGCCATCCATGCCGGACGGCACTTTCAAACTGGTTTCCTTCACATCAGACGCCTTGTCGCCAAAAATCGCCCGCAGGAGCTTTTCTTCAGGCGTCAATTGGGTGTCGCCCTTAGGCGTCACTTTGCCGACCAAAATATCGCCCGCTTTCACCTCAGCCCCGATGTAGACGATGCCGGCCTCATCCAACTTAGCCAGTTTCTCATCGCTCACATTAGGAATGTCGGCGGTGATTTCTTCGGCTTGGGTTTGGTTTTTGGTGTCCCGCGCAACGCATATCAGCTCTTCGATGTGAATCGTCGTGAACCGGTCTTCTTGCACAACCCGTTCAGAAATCAGAATCGAATCTTCAAAGTTGTAGCCATTCCACGGCATGAAGGCGACGAGCATGTTCTGGCCGAGGGCCAATTCGCCCAAATCCGTACTGGGACCGTCGGCGAGCACATCCCGCGGCGTCACCACGTCGCCAGGCTTCACCAAGGTTCGCTGGTTAATGCAGGTGTTCTGGTTGGAGCGGGTGTACTTGACGAGGTTGTAAATATCGACGCCGGGTTCGCCCTCGATGGTCTCGTTTTCGTTCACGCGCACCACAATGCGCGCCGCATCGACGGAGTCCACCACGCCGCCCCGCCGCGCCACCACGCAAACGCCCGAATCCCTTGCCACAATGCGTTCCATACCCGTCCCGACGAGGGGCTTTTCCGTGCGCAAGGTAGGAACGGCTTGCCGCTGCATGTTGGAACCCATGAGGGCGCGGTTAGCGTCGTCATGCTCTAAAAACGGGATTAAGGACGCGGCGACCGACACAATTTGCTTGGGCGATACATCCATGTACTGCACTTCAGCGGCAGTTTTAGGAATGAATTCATTGTTGTACCGACAAGGAATCAGCTCATCCACCAAGCGGAATTGCTCATCGAGAGTCGCGTTTGCCTGGGCAATGACGAATTGGCCTTCATCGATCGCCGAAATGTACTCAATTTCTGGCAAAACCTGACTATCAACCACCTTACGGTAAGGCGTTTCCAAAAAACCGTACTCATTTGTCCTGGCATAAATCGCAAGGGAGTTAATGAGACCGATATTTGGCCCCTCAGGCGTTTCGATGGGGCACATGCGCCCGTAGTGGGTGGGGTGAACGTCGCGCACATCAAAACCGGCCCGATCTCGCTGAAGACCGCCCTGGCCTAAGGCAGAAATGCGCCGCTTGTGGGTGACTTCAGAAAGTGGGTTCACCTGATCCATAAACTGGGACAGCTGGCTTGATCCGAAAAATTCCTTAATCGCCGCCGCGACGGGCTTGGCGTTAATCAGATCTTGCGGGGCTAAATCTTCGGTTTCGGCATTAGCGAGACGTTCTTTCACATTGCGTTCGACGCGCACGAGGCCAATGCGGAAGCTGTTTTCAGCCATTTCGCCAACACAGCGGATGCGACGGTTGCCCAGATGGTCGATGTCGTCGACGCGCTCGCCGTCCACATTATTCTTAATTTTCAACAAGACGCGCACGACATCTAAAATGTCTGAAGTGTCGCCGAGCTGGTCAACCCAACGCTGTAATTCCGTGTCGCCCCGTTCGGCAATGCGCCGCTTAAAATAGACGCTGTCGTACAAAATCCCTGCACCTTCGGCTTCTTTACGTCCCACGCGGCGGTTGAATTTCATGCGCCCGACGATGGACAGGTCGTAGCGATCTTCGCTGAAGAAGAAGTTGTGGAAGAGATTGGTGGCGGCTTCGCGGTTAGGCGGTTCGCCCGGGCGCATGCCGCGGTAAATTTCCATCATGGCTTCTACATCGCTGCGTCCCAGATCGCCGCGAGGGGCCTGGCTAGCGTAGTAACGGCTTTCCTCTTGGAGGGTGCGTGCCAAAAAGTCGCCGCGATCCGTGTCGTTTACCAATAGGGTATTGAACGTTTTTACGCCTACCCGCCGCAGAATTTCGAGGGTTTCGAGCGTCAGCTCCTCGGCGGTAGCAATCACCAGTTCAACTTTGTCGCGCCATTGTTTCTCTTCTAAATGGCCAACGCGCTGGAGTAATGCGGTACGAGTCAGGATTTCGCCACTTTTCCATAATTTTTCGCCGACAACCAAATCTTCCTTGGTGCGAAACAGGTCGTGACCGATGAAATCGCCCACAAGATAGTCGTAAGGAACAGCGATCTCGGTCACATTCTCGTTTTTGAGAATATCCAAGTGTTTTTTGAGAATTTTCTTACCGGTTTCGACAATCACGCGGTCACCGATGCAAATGTCGAAATCCGCCTGTTTGGGCAAGCGATCATACCCCAGCTGCATCAACAGGCGTTCGCCATCAAAGCGGTAGGTCGTCATATCGAAAAATGGGCGCATCATGTCTTCGCTCTGGTAGCCCAGCGCGCGGAATAACATGGTGACGGGGAATTTTTTGCGGCGATCGACGCGCGCATACAAAATGTCTTTCGCGTCGAAATCCAAATCCAACCAGGAGCCACGGTAAGGAATAATGCGGGCAGAGAACAGTTTCTTACCGGAAGAATGGGTTTTACCTTTATCATGGTCAAAAATTACGCCGGGCGAACGGTGCAATTGGGAAACGATCACGCGTTCTGTACCGTTGACGACAAAGGTGCCGTTTTCCGTCATGAGGTGCATTTCCCCCATATAAACTTCGCTTTCCTTAATATATTTCACCGACTGCACGCCGGTTTCCGCATCCTTCTCCATGATGACAAGGCGCAATTTCACCCGCAGCGGGGCAGCGTAGTGAAGACTACGAATTTGACATTCACGCACATCAAAAGGCGGCTCGCCCAGGCGATAGCTCACAAATTCGAGTTTGGCATTACCGGAATAGCTTTCGATCGGAAAAATGGAATTAAACGCTGCTTGCAACCCGATATTGCGCCGCTGCTGTGGAGGCACTTCTTTTTGTAAAAAGTCACGATAGGATTTAAGCTGAATTTCGAGAAGGTAGGGAACATCAAGAATATTCGTGCGTTTGCCAAAATCCTTGCGGATACGCTTTTTTTCAGTAAACGTGTAAGCCATGAGGCGTCCTCGGTAGCAGTGAACACACAATCAATCGGGGTAAGGCAAGTAATGCAAACAAAACAGGAAAGGGCCGGTGATTTTTCATCACCAGCCCACAACAGCATTAAGGACGTTAGGCGGTTTATTTAATTTCCACCTTGGCGCCGGCCTCTTCCAGCTGTTTCTTAATTTTTTCGGCTTCTTCTTTGGGAATCGCTTCCTTAATAGTGGAGGGCACGCCTTCCACCGCATCTTTCGCTTCTTTCAGCCCCAAGCCGGTGATGGCGCGAACCACTTTGATGACTTCGACTTTTTTCGCGCCGAAATCGGTCATCACGACATTAAATTCGGTTTGCTCTTCCACGGGGGCTGCAGCTTCGGCGGGAGCCGCCGCAGGCCCCGCCATCATGGCGGCGGCAGCGGTCACGCCGAAGCGCTCTTCCATTGCTTTCACTAAGTCCACAACCTCCATCACCGTCATGTTGGCGATGGTATCGAGCAATTCTTCTTTAGAAACAGCCATTGATTGACTCCTGAGAGATAAGTGTTAGTTCGCCGCGTCTTCTTTTTGCTGGCGAATGGCATCGACCGTGCGGACGAGTTTGCCGGGGATTTCGTTGAGGGTTTGTGCGAGCTTAGCGATGGGCGCTTTGATGACGGCGAGCAGCAGAGAAAGGGCTTCTTCCTTCGTGGGCAAACTCGCCATTTTCTCCAAGTTATCTGGAGACAGGGTTTTGCCACCGATGGCGAGGACTTTCAACGAGAGCTTGTCGTAATCCTGGCGCTTGACAAATTCTTTGAAAAGGCGAGCCGCTGCGCCGGGGTCATCCTGGGAAAACGCCAAAATCAGCGGGCCTTTAAGACTGTCTTGCATGCACTCAAAGCTCGTGCCCTGAATGGCGCGTCGAGCCAAGGTGTTTTTCACCACACGCAGATAGACCTTGTGTTCGCGGGCTTTAACCCGCAACACCGTCAATTGTGCCACCGTTAAGCCGCGATACTCGGCGGCGATGGCCGAGTGAGCAGATGCCGCTACCGCACTAATTTCGGCAACGACCTCCTGCTTTTCCGCTAAACTTAAGCTCATAACTGCTCCTGAAAAGATCGAAGTACCCCGACTGGCGTCGGAATACATGGGGTTTACGGTGACGAAACGATGGGAATCGCCCGCCTTGCCGTCTACGCAGGCCAACCGAAGTCTATTAAGTAAGCTACCCCTGCGGTCTTTAACGGCAGCGACCCCGAGATGGAATCGACTGCCCCAAAGTCATTACGAGAGACTTGTCTGATCAACTGCCAGACCAGGCCCCATCGTCGTCGAAATCGTCAATTTCCGCAGATAGATGCCTTTGGAATTAGCTGGCTTTGCCTTCTGCAAATCGGCGATCAGAACGCGCAGATTTTCTTTCAACGCATCGGTTTCGAAGCTCAATTTGCCGATGGTGCAATGGATAATGCCTGCCTTGTCAGTGCGATAGCGCACCTGTCCGGATTTCGCATTGCGAACAGCTTCGGTGACATTCGGCGTGACAGTACCCACTTTAGGGTTGGGCATCAGGCCGCGCGGGCCGAGCACGCGTCCTAACTGGCCCACCAGACGCATCGCGTCGGGGGTAGCAATTACTACATCGTAGTTCAGATCGCCCGCTTTCATGGATTCTGCCAAATCTTCAAATCCCACGCGGTCGGCACCGGCTGCCGTGGCGGCTTCAGCGTTAGCCCCTTGGGCAAATACCGCGACGCGCACGACTTTGCCTGTCCCGTTGGGGAGCACGCTGGAGCCGCGAACGACTTGATCAGATTTTCGCGGGTCAACGCCAAGATTTACGGCGACATCAACCGATTCTGAAAACTTCGCCGGGGGCAACCCTTTGAGCAGCGATAACGCGTCATCCATGGCATACACTTTGCCGGATTGAATCTGCTCGCGGATTAACTTCATGCGCTTCGATAACTTAGCCATCTACAGACCCTCCACATTGACGCCCATGGAGCGTGCAGTGCCGGCGATGGTGCGCACAGCCGCTTCTAAATCGGCAGCGCTGAGGTCTGGCATTTTGGTTCTAGCGATCTCCTCGAGCTGCGCTCGGGTGATCGTTCCCACCTTCTGGGAATTGGGTTTCGGGCTGCCGCTCTTGATGCCAATCGCCTTTCTCACCAATACCGACGCGGGCGGCGTCTTCATGATGAATGTGAAGCTGCGATCAGAATAAATTGTGATGACTACGGGTATCGGTAACCCAACTTCAACATCTTTAGTTGCAGCGTTGAATTCTTTACAGAACCCCATGATGTTTACGCCGTGCTGGCCTAGAGCTGGCCCGATAGGAGGACTCGGATTCGCTTTCTGCGCTGCGACTTGCAGCTTGACATAGGCATTTACTTTTTTAGCCATGATTCACAATCTCTCCGGGTACAAGCGCCGCCAAAAAACGGCTCCCCAATTACAGTTTCTCGACCTTGCCAAACTCAGTATCTACGGGGGTTGAGCGGCCAAAAATGGAGACCGCTACCCGCAGACGACTTTTTTCATAATTCACTTCTTCAACAATCCCGTTGAAATCTTTGAAAGCGCCGTCGGTGATTCTTACTTCTTCACCTGGCTCAAAAATCACCTTGGGTTTGGGATTGTCTGAACTGTCTTGCACGCGCAGCAAAATAGCTTCCGCTTCTTTGTCGCTAATCGGCAAAGGCTTTTCCTTCGTGCCGCCCACAAAGCCTAGGGTCTTAGGAATGCTGTTGACCAGGTGCCAAGCCGCCTCAGTCATATCCATCTGAATAAGCACATAACTTGGAAAAAACTTTCGTTCGCTGCGACGGCGCTTGCCGTTCTTTACTTCAACCACTTCTTCAGACGGCACCAAAATTTGTCCGAAATGCTCTTCTAAGCTATTGCGTTTTATCTGTTCTTCCAGACTACGTCGTATCGAGTTTTCGGAACCAGAATAAACCTGTAAAACATACCATCGCATGGCAAATTCCTAGCCCGCTATCAATCGGACGAAGTAGAACAACAAGGTGTCCACGCCCCAGAGAAACAGCGAGGTTACTAGAACCATAGCCAGGACGGCTAAAGTCACTTGGGTTGTCTCTTGCCGTGTCGGCCATACAACGCGCCGAACTTCCGTTCGGGTTTCTTGCAGAAAGCCGAGTAGCGAGATGCCCCAAGTAGATTGTGATGCCACAAATCCGCCCAACGCCAAACCGACGAGCAAAAGGAGCACCCGCACCAGTTGACCTTCAAGAGAGAAAAAGTAGTACGCAACGAAACCCGATAACGCCAGCAATCCTGCCAACATATTTTTCTGGAAGTCAGATTGAGGAAGATAACTCGCTAATTTCGCATTCATCGGATCGGTCTGAAACTACCTAAATGGGCGGTGTGATAGGAATCTGGCAGGCCAGGAGGGACTCGAACCCCCAACCTGCGGTTTTGGAGACCGCTGCTCTGCCAATTGAGCTACTGGCCTGTGTAAAACGGCTAGCCCATAACCAGACTTGAACTGGTGACCTCTCCCTTACCAAGGGAGTGCTCTACCACTGAGCTATATGGGCGGAAATCTGGAGCGGGTAGCGGGAATCGAACCCGCACCATCAGCTTGGAAGGCTGAGGTTCTACCATTGAACTACACCCGCCAAGGTAATTCAATTTTACTGCCATCTGGAGGGGGAAGGATTCGAACCTTCGAAGCTGACGCGACAGATTTACAGTCTGTTCCCTTTGACCGCTCGGGAACCCCTCCAAAAATGGGGGCGCGATACTCTTGGATTGTTTATCCAACTGTCAAGACTGTTCTCAACTGTTAATTCCCGCACTATTCCCCTCTACCAGACCTTTTTCCGCGTGGTGACCTCGATGCCGTTTCACCCCATCAGCGCTCCAATCCTCGCTGATTTAGCCGCCGCCTCCTTAAAAAATGTTCGCGTCGGCCTAGAAAAGGAAGCCTTACGCACAACGCCCCAGGGCCACCTCGCTACAACGCCCCATCCCATCGCCCTTGGCGCCGCACTCACCCATCCCCACATCACTACCGACTACGCAGAATCGCTGCTGGAGCTGGTTACCGCCCCTCACGACCAAGCCGCCCACGCCCTCGCCCAACTCGACCAACTACACCGCTTTGTTCACGCCAACCTCGCCGACAATGAGCAGCTCTGGGCCGCCAGTATGCCCTGTCAAATTATCCACGCAGCGCAAATTCAAATCGCCAACTACGGCAACTCCCACCTGGGCCAACTCAAACACATTTACCGTCGCGGTCTCGGTCACCGCTACGGCCGCATGATGCAAATCATTGCCGGTATTCACTTTAACTATTCCATTGCCACGCCTTTTTTCACTTGGCTGGCTGACCACTTGGGAGAAACCTGCACCCCCACATGGATTTCCGCCCGCTATTTCAACGCCGTCCGCAACCTGCAAACCCACGGCTGGATCGTCGGTTATCTCTTCGGCGTCTCCCCCGGGGTCGATCGCTCATTTACCGCGGGTAAACTGGTGCAACTCGCCGATTTTGACGCCCACACCCATTTTCATCCCTACGCCACCTCGCTGCGCCTTAGCGATATCGGTTACAGCAACGCCAATCAACTCGAAAAACGCCGTTGCGCTGCCCAAATTTCGTTTGACAGCCTGGATGAATATGTGGGCGACCTGCTCGCCGCTACCCAAACCGCCTGCGCCGACTACAAAACCCTCGGCGTTCAGCGGGATGGCGACTATCTGCAACTCAACGCGAATCTCTTGCAGACCGAAAACGAGTTCTACGCCACCGTCCGCCCCAAACAGTCGCCCCATCCCGATGAACGGCCCCTCGTGGCCCTCGCCCGTCGTGGCGTCGGCTACTTAGAACTGCGCACCCTCGATATCAACCCGTTTTGTCCCCATGGCGTCGATCTCCCAACCCTCCATTTCCTCGAAGCCTTTATCTTGTTCAACCTGCTCGTCGACGCCCCCCCTCTGTCCCGCCAAGATCGCCTCGTCGCCCTCGCCAACCAACAGCGCGTGGCCCTCCAAGGCCGCCAACCCCAGCTCATGCTTCATCAGCAAGATCGCCCGATACTGCTGCGCGATTGGGCCAACGCTATCTTTGAGTCAATGGCGCCCATCTGCGCCGCCCTCGACGCCGCACATCAAAACGATTGCTATCAAAAATCTTTGGAAATCCAACGACTTAAACTCGATTTTCCTGAAAATACGCCCTCCGCCCAGTTTCTCGACGCTCTGCGGCAATCGCAGCTAAGTTTTGTGGAATTTTCCCAAAAACTTACCCAGCAGCACGCCGAATATTTCACGGCTCGTCCCCTCGATCCCCAAACCCAAGCCCATTTCGAGACGGTCGCGCAGGCCGCTATCGCGCAACAACAACAGCTCGAAATGCACTCTCAAACGCAGTCCTTTGCGGATTTTCTAGCCCATTACTTCCGCTGGCCCGACGATCTCCTGTCTCCCGCGGTTAACGGGTAACACTCGGCACGCAAGACATGCCCACCTGCTTCAGTCGTTGACAGCCCAACCGCGCTTCTTCCGCCGCTAAATTGGTGAGTCGCGCCTGATACATCGTTTTGTTGCGCGCTTTTACCTTTACCACGCGCGGTGCCGCCCCCCGCAGCGCAGGACTGCGACGCATCGCTTGCCGCGCCTGGTACTGGGCCTTCGCCGGATCGTTAAAAGTGCCCACCTGCACATACCATCGAGGTGGCGGCGTCTGCCGCTGACTTGCCGATGGCTTCGCTACCGTTTCACGACGTGAGGGAGGTGCCGTTCTTGTAGCGGCAGCGGCTACCGTGCGTTGCGGCGCTTCTCTGTCGAGATTACTCAACATCCCCGGAGTGCCGTAATTCGCTTGCCGTACTTGAGGCGCAATGCCGTAACGACTAAATCCATAATCGAACAATGACATGAGGTGCGCATTGCGTTCCCTACCGCTCTTACCACCAAAGACAATCCCGATTAAATGTTGATTTCCCCGCTTGACCGACGCCACCAAGTTATAACCCGACATGCGGACGTAACCTGTTTTAATCCCATCTGTCCCTTCATAACTGTGAAGTAAGGCGTTGTGGTTGCCGTAAGTGCTCTTGCCATACTGAAACTCTTTGGTGCTGAAGTAAGCGTAGTAATGGGGAAATTGTACCTGTAAGGCGCGGGCCAAGCGGTACATATCCCAAGCCGTCGTGATTTGTTGGCGATCTGGCAAACCCGACGCATTGCGGAATGTGGTTTTGGACATGCCCAAATGCCGCGCCTGCCGCGTCATCATCCGCGCAAAATTGTCCTCTGTACCGCCCATCGCCTCCGCTAATACCACCGCCGCGTCGTTCGCCGACCGCGTCACTAGCCCCAATAGCGCATGTTCCACCTTCAATCGGCCGCCCGCCCGCACGCCCAGCTTGGTGGGTGGTTGACGCGCCGCATTCCGCGACACCGGCAGCATTTGGTCGAGATACAGTTCCCGCCGATCCAGCGCCATGAACAGCATGTACAGCGTCATCATCTTGGTCAGAGACGCCGGATGACGCAGGTCATTGCCGTAATGGTTCACCAGCACCTGGTTATTTGCCGTGTTCACCACCAACGCCGCATAGCGTTCGTTCGCCTGTGCCGTCTCGCCGAGAACCCCGAGGACCCCGAGTAAAAGTATTAAAAAAGCCACAACCGCCCCCTTCAGATTAATTAGGACAAAAATGAGTTTGCAGGGCTGCAAATGCCGCCAATGCGCCGAAAACCTCGCCCCCTTCGGGCCGTCCCGCGCTGGTGCGTAGGTTCCACGCCATCGTGTCCACATGCAACCAGGCCACATCCGCCGCCACAAATCGCTGTAAAAACAACGCCGCCGTGATCGCTCCACCATAGCGCCCGCTTTCGCTATTCACACAGTCCGCGATGTTGCTTTTTAACAACGATTCGTAGGGCGCAAATAACGGCATGGGCCAAAAACCATCTCCCTGCTGACTGCCCGCCGCCATGAGCGCCGCCACCCAGGCGTCGCTGCGCCCAAATAGCGCCGGCAAATCCGTGCCCAAGGCCACCCGCGCCGCCCCCGTCAAGGTCGCAAAGTCCAGCAGCAGGGCGGGTTGTCGTTGACTCGCCGCGTGGAGCGCGTCCGCCAAAATCAATCGCCCCTCCGCGTCTGTGTTGTCGATTTCAACGGTCATGCCGTTGCCCATGGTGAGCACGTCGCCGGGCCGAAATGCGTTGCCACTCAAGGCGTTATCCACCGCCGGTATCAGCAATTGCAGATGCACCGGCAGGCGATGCAACAAAATCAGTTCCGCGAGCGCCAACGCCGTCGCCGCGCCGCCCATGTCCTTTTTCATCATGCGCATTCCCGTGCCGGGCTTGAGATTCAGCCCGCCCGTGTCAAAGCACACGCCCTTGCCCACCAGGCTGATTTTCGGGTCTTCGGGGTTGCCCCAGGTCATTTCGATGAGTTGGGGCGGGCGATGGCTGGCCCGACCCACGGTGTACACCGCCGGAAAGCCCGTGGTCAGTAGCGCGCGATCCACCACCGTGGACCAGGTGGCCCCATGGGCCGTCGCTACCGCCGCCACCGCGGCCGCCAAGTCGTCGGGGCCACAGTCTTCCGCCGGGGTGTTGATGAGGTCGCGGCCTCGATAAATCGCCGCCACCGTGGCTTGAATCGCCTCCACATCATCCACACCCGCCCACAGCTTGGCCGGTTCGCGTCGCGCCTTTTTGTAGCGCGTGAATTGGTAGGCCCCCAACCCGTACGCCCGCGCCATCTGCGCCCGCTTTGCCGCTGACCAGGGGCCTTGCAAGGCGTAATTGCCCACCGGCAGGTTTTGAGACAAACCGCCCAACGCCCACGGATCGTCGGGATTCACCATGCACACCGCCCCGGCTAACGCCCCATCGGCCCCGGGCAACAGCGCCATGGCCTGGCTTTTGTCATCGCCGCTGAATCCCGTGGTGTCGAGCCAGCGTGCCCAGTGGGGAAACGCGGCCCGCCAATCGGCTAACTCGTTGAGCGTGAGGGCATACAGCGGACGCGCCTGGTCGTCGGGTTGGGGGAGAAGGGCCGCATCAGTCATCGAAATCTCTCAGGTCAAAGGGGGAAAACTGCGCCCCGTCACAGGGGCACGCCAATCGTGTGGGAAGGACAGACGTTGCGGAGCTGTCGCCAGGCCATAAACGCCGCGCTGTAGGGCCAATACAGCTCCCACACCGCCTCGTCTCGGTGCAACAACACGCTGTTGAGGCCGAAACAATGGCCCCGCTGCCCCTGCTGGCGGCTCGGTAAACGTCCGCGCCAGCAGCGTTCTAGCGTAGACAAACCGCCCGACCCCGTGAGCTGGACACCGCTCCAACTCGCCTGTTCGTCCCGCAGGTGCATGGCCGATAGTCCCGCGTCGATGAGCCGTTCCATCAGGGCGTTGTCTTCGGCGAACACCAGCCATTGGGCCGTTGACCACCGCACGCGCACCCCCCACCCACGCCGTGGGCGCAATCCCAACACCCGCACGCAGCCCCGCACGGCCTTCGCCCGCAGTAACACGGTGGTGGGCGACGGGCCGATTTCTTCGCCGATGCCGTCGGTTAGCAGGCTTAAGCGCATGGCGATGACCCCAAATCGCCTTGCATCATTCGCAACGGTCGCGGTTTGCGCTCCCCGCGCCCCTGCAACCAACCGGGCTGCGCGTCGCGATGGGCCAACAGCACCGCCCAATCGCCGCACAACAGCGCCCATTCGCCCACCTCGCGGCGGCGATCATCGAGAATGCGGTCGGAAAAACGAATGTCGCGGTCAGCGTGGACAATCCGCCAGCCGTAATGGGGCGGCGGCGACGGTAACTGCGGTGCGCACAGGGGCAGCCATTCCCAACCAACGGTTTGATGTTGATTGGGCAACAGGCCCGCTTGCAGTCGTCGCCGCTGTAGCGCCGCCGCGCCAATGGGTTGCAGCCCTGTCTCGGGGCCGCCGTCACTCACCAACAGGGTCAATGCGACGGCCATGGTCGCGGGCGCCGCCATGGCCAGCAGGTACACCCCCTGTTGCGCCAGGGTGACGCGCCACAGATACACCGACTTTTGGGCGATCTGCACCTCGGCAAAGCTGCCCACCTTCAGGCGTTCGGGCGAAAACAGCCCGTCAATCGCCGCTTCGAGGGCATCCGTCGCCGCCTGCCCGGTGAGCAGCAGCAATCCCCAGCCTTCCGCGCCCCATGGGGCAGTCGTCTGCACGGGCGCAACGGGCAAATAGCCGTGTTTTTGCGGCAACCCGCCAGTACTCGGGGACCAATGGGGCGGATACGCCGTCGCTGTGGGCACCCACGCCCCCGCTAAACAGCTCACATCGACTAATGCCCCCGTTTCCAAGGCGGTCGCGGACTCCTGGGGATAGCGCCACGGCCAATGCCACGGCCCCCAATCCCACCAATCGGTCACCTGTAACTGGTGAAATGGCTGCAACGGCGATGTGCGTCGGGGGCGGGGCGTCGTGGCCAACGCCGCCAACGGCAACGGCGCCAGGGGCAACCCCAGGGGATCGGCCGACCCACCCGTCAGCGACGATCCCACGGGCAGGCGGGGCGAGTCTTTGCGCACCCGCATGGGCAATTGCACTCGCTTGGCCGCCGCCCCAAACCGTTGTCCCACGGCGTAACCGTGGCGCAGGGCGTCATCGAGGAGCCAGCGACTGCCCATCACGCCGACGCCGACCCCTTCTAGGGGCGCTAAACCCGCAAATGTGGGCGGTGGCGTCTTGCGCGGACGGCTGCAAATCAGCACGGCATCCGCCAAAAACCGCCGCGATGGGCCGCTAAATGGCTGCACGGTGACGCGGTTGACCTGTTGGTTGCCGTGGATGTGCAGATGGCCGCCGATGAGTGGAATCCGTCGCCCCTGTAACCAGCGGCTGAGTTCGGCACTCGGGCCGCTGCGGCGGCGATCCACACAGGCAAGCCACTCGATGCCGATCTGTTCCAACAGGGCGATGTCGCGCAGATCCACGTCCTGGTCGAGGTACAACACGGCGCGCTGGGCCACGCGCACGCCGTAGCCCAGGGCGTAGCGCACGGCCTGGTGGAACTGAAACACCCCCGGCAGGTAATCGCGCGGCGTGTTGATCCAACCGAGTTGGCCGCCGGTGGCCATCACCACATGCCGCGCCCGCACTCGCCACAGGCGTTGGGTCGGCGGTTCGTGGGGGGTAGCGGCGCAAATTTCTTGGAGCCACACTCGCTGTTGGCCGTCGCGCCCGAGGGCGGTGGTGTTTAGGCGCACGGTGCCGCCCTGGCGCAGGCGCGATTCGGTTCGTCGCAGCCATTCGCGGCCGTCGTAATGGGCGATTTGTCGCGGCATGAGGCGCGCGCCGCCGCCCAATTCGCGCCGCCGATGCACCAAACACACGCGCAATCGCTGCTGCATGGCGGCGTAGGCCGTCGCCACGCCCGCCGGGCCGCCGCCAATCACCAGCACGTCGCAGTCGTCGTAGGTGGTGGTGGCGTCCGCGACGGCGGGCGATTGGGTTGCGGCTTGCCACAGTCCGTCCCCATCCCAGCCCAAATCCCACTTGGCACTCGGCCAGCCGTGAAAACTGCGGGCGACCAGGCCATCGAACAGGGGTTGGTCGTCCATCCACACGGCGTGTTGCTGCCAACGGCCCGCGCATCGCCGTTGCAGCCGCACCGGCAGCGACTGTTGGCCGCCAACGCCGAGGGGCCGACGGTAGCGGGGGCTGCGGCCGCCCAAGCGGACGCCGTTGGCGAGGAGCGCGGTGGCGAGGGTGTCGCCGCGATGGCCGATGAACGACTGGCCATCGAAGGTGAAGCGCAGGGGCTGTTTGCGATCGAGTTCGAGGCTATGGGGCTGGCGGGCGGCGGGTTCGTCGGCGGGGTTGACGCTGAGGTTTTCGCGCCACAGCCCCAGGTCATCTCCCCAAAGTGTTAACGAGGACATGGCGCGACCACGGGGGCGTCGCCGACCGCTGCCGAGGCGATGCTGGTGCGGACGGGCGATGTCGGGACAGGGACAAGAAAGCGTTCCAACAGGGCGCCGGGCGCGTCGCCGTCGAGGGCGGCGGCGAGTTGGCCGCCAACAGCGACGGCGATGGCCAATTCGATGCCCGCAAAACCCACAGCGCACCAACTTTGGGCCGCGTGGGTAGCGGGGTTAGATGAGATAGAAAAGGGTAGGCAGCGGGGCCACAGGTCGGCGAAAGCATCGCGGCGCCGTTGGCCTAAACGGGTCACCAGGCTTTGGCGCAGCGTCGGCACATGAGGAGCGAGGGTAGCCATCAGCGTCGCCAACCAAGGGCCGTGGGGCGACTTGCCGATCAATTGCTGTTGCCAGAGGGAGCCGTGGGGCGTGTGCCATGGGTAGCGGCAGACAGGGCGATCGAGGCGTAGGGTTGGCAGGGCGTCGCTGTGCCAATCGAGGGCGTCAAAGGCGGGGAGTCGCGGCAGTCCTTGGGTGAGGGCGACGCACAGTCGGCGGGCGATCAGGGGTTTGCCGTCTTGCCAGATTGTGGGCGTGGGGGTGGCTTTCAGCACGGCGCGGCTGTGTACATCCAGATGGGCGAAGCGATCGCGCCGCAGTTGCTGGCGCAATCGGTGGGCGAGCAGCGATCGCCAAGGCAGCCCGGTCCCGCGGCAGGACGCGGAACCGTCGGCAGCCACCCAGCGATCCGCCGACGACGGCGCAATCAACGACCAGCCGTAACGGTCGCCCAACTGCCGACGGCGGCAATCGCGCCACGCGGACTGGCTCAAGGCGAGCAATTCGCGCTGGGGAAGTCGGTGGGTGGGCCATTGGGGCCATAAGAGCGCGGCGTCGTGGAACGGCGTGGGCGCGAGGAGGGCAATGCGGGCGCGGGGATGACGGCGGCGATAGCTCCACGCGGTGGTGAGCGCTACGAGTGAGTCGCCAAACACGAGCAGATCCCAGGGGGAAGCGGGGTCGGGATGGGCATCGGATGACATGGGCGTCGATCCCTACAAAGCAAATGAATTAAAGGCGCGTCCTACGGAACGAGCAGACAAAAGCGGCGAATCGCAAATAAAAACAGTACGGACAAACCGCGGTTCCGAATCTAACGCTGCCCCCCAAAGCCGCTCAACTGACGGGCGGCGCGGGCGGTTTGTTAAACCAATCTGCGCCTTGTTTAAGCAAAAAGCGGCCGGTGTTGTGGGCTTGGGTCCAGAGATGTGACCACTGTTGTTGACGACGTTTCGCGTCCAAACAGCGCAGCAGTCGCCGACGGCGGCCTTGATCGAAGCGGGCATACAGGGAAGGGAGCAGGGACGTGGTCACGTCATCGGGCGTTTCGGGGGCGAGGCAGACGGGGACAATCTGATCCACGGGGAGATCCAGGGCGGTGGCGAGATGATCCATGGCGTTGCGGATGCTGTGGGCTTTGGGGGAATCCGGCGTCTGCACGTTGTAGGGCGGTTGCCATTCGCGCATGGGTTTAAGGCGATCCACATGGGTCAAGGCGACGAGCAGCAGCGGTGGCGGTTGGAGGGCTTGAAGAGCGGCGACGAGTTGGCGGTCAGCGTCCCGGTCGGCGCGGTGGGCGGCAATGACCAGAATGATGCCGTCGAGGGTGGGAGCGAGGGCGATGAGTTCGGTCACCAGGTGCTGGTTGCCGCCGTAGCCGGGGGAGTCGAACAGCAGGGCCACCTCGGCGCCATCTCGGCTGAAGGGATAGGGCGTGATGGCTGTGGTCATGGCGGTGATTCCCGTGGGTACGAGGGGTTCGCCGAACAGGTGGTTGATGAGGGTGGATTTACCCACGCCAACGGCGCCGGCCACGAGCAGGCGGAGGGGTTCGGTACGAACGTCGGCGGCTTGGGCTGTGGCCAGGTCTCGGTGGCTGTGGTTGGTGATGGCGATGGACGTTTCCCCGTCGTCGAGGGGAAGGCGGCCGCTGTACAGCTCGACGGCATAAAAGCCGACTTTTTTGACGGCGGCGTCGAGGAGCCAGGCTTTTAGTTCTTTCACGCCGGCGTCGGTGCTTTGTCGCAACAGGAGGCCTTGGGCTTCGGCGGCCAGGGAGCCGGCGGGGTTGATGATGAATCGACCGTATCGATAGAGGTTGAACAAAAACTGGCCCTGATCCACGAGCTGTTTACCGCGCCGAAGATCGTTGACGGTGAGCTGATGGCTAAAGAACACGTAATCGTTAGTGAGTTGGCGGAGGTCGCGGGCGAGGAGTTCGATGACTTTAAGGAGGTCGGGAACGCGCAATTCGAGCACGCTGTTGGGGCGGTCGGGATGAAAGCGATGGGCGACGGCGGTCATCACTTCGAGGGTGAGCTGCCACCAGGCGCGGCCATCGGCGATGTCGAAGTCGCGCTGGCGGAAGTTTTGGGCGAGCTGCTCGACAGCGGCATAGGCTTGGTGTTCGCGGTCGAGCCAGTAATCGGGCGGGGGTTGGGCGATCCATGGGGGCTGGTATTCGGCGTTTTGCTGTAGCTGGCGGTAACCGAGGGCGAGGCTGATGCTGATGAGGAGTATAAAAATCAGCCAGAGCCATACGAGGCCGTGCTGCCACAACCACAGGCTGCCCAGAACGATGAGACCCAAGGTGGGAAGTGACAAAGAGAGGGCGAGGACGCCCCAACGACGCCACAGCCAGGGGTGGGCGGTTAACAACTCGCTCAGGGGAGATTTCATCGCTAGAGCCATCCAAAAAATGTTGTTGTACCCGACACGCGAAAAAATGGGTTGACATAAAAAAGGCCGTGAGTAGTATCGCGGCCTCGTTTTCGGCGGGAATAGCTCAGTTGGTAGAGCGCAACCTTGCCAAGGTTGAGGTCGCGAGTT